>KE354400.1 GCA_000415505.1 Streptomyces afghaniensis 772 | reverse complement strand
CTTCTGCTGCTGCTCCTGCCGGTCCTGGTCGTGCCCGCGACCAGGTTCACGGGGGTCGCGAGCGCACTGCTGCTGGTGTGGCTGTGCGCGGCGGTCAGCCCGCTGCGGGCACCGTTCGACGTGCGCAGCACGCCCGGCTCCTTCAACGTGCGCAGCTCCGACGTGGAGGGCCTCGGCGACCACAACCCGGTGCGCACCGCCACCTGGGTGGCCAACTGGCCGGCCCTGCCGGAGGGGCGCGGCATGCTGGCGCAGGCCGCGCGGGCGCCCCGGCCGACCCTGCTGTACTTCGACGCCGGGCGCCGGCTGCACGCCACGCCGATGCGCGAGGACTCCCCGTACCACGTGGTGATCGTGGGACGTCATCTCGGTGTCACGGGAGCCGCGGCGCCGCTCGACGCCTATGTCAACGACGCCTGGGGGCTCGCCAGTCCCGTCGGCGCGCATCTCGCGCTGGAGCGGTGGAGCTGGCCCGGGCACGAGAAGTTCCTGCGCAACCACTGGGTCTTCGCAGAGTGGGCGGTGGAGAACCCGCCGCAGCGGGACCTGCTGCGGGCCGGGGCCTCGCGGGAGGCGGTCGAGGCGGCCCGGGCGGCCCTGGGCTGCGGCGAGCTGGCCGAGCTGAGGGAGTCGGTGCGCGCGCCGCTCACCGCCGGGAGGTTCTGGCGGAACCTCACTGCGTCCTTCGAGCGGACGCAGTTCCGGTTCGCGCGCTGGCCGGCCGCGGCGGAGCGGGCGCTGTGCGACTGACGACGGCAGGCGGGTGTGTCGGCAGGTGGGCGCAGTCGCCTCACCCGATGAAGTGACCCGGGGTCAGGCCTCCGGCAGGGGCGGGAACATTCGGCGCATGCCCCAGTCCCTCCCCTTTCCGACAGTCCTGTGAGCGTCGGAGTCGTCGTCCGGCGGACCGTGCGCGGCGCGACGGCGCTGCGCGGCGGCCGCGTGGGGCGCCCGACCCCCTACCAGTTCTTCGGCGCCCTCTTCTGGCTGGTGATGACGCTGGCGTACTGGCGGGTCCCGCTGTGCTGTGACGCCGGTCAGCACGCGGCGGTCGTCGAGCGTCTCAAGGCCGATCTGCTGCATCCGGCCCACACCATGGCCGATCTGCCGGGCGAGGGCAGCCCGTACTACGGGCCGTACGCCGTCGCCCAGGGCGTCCTGGCGCGGCTGACGGGGCTGTCCGGCTGGGCGGTCGTGAAGCTCGCCGGGCCGGTGCATCTGCTGGTGCTGCTGACAGGGATCGGCCGCTTCGTCCGGACCCTCACTCCGCGCCCGTGGGCGCCGGTCCTGGCGCTGCTGTTCATGACGCTGCTGTGGGGCACCGCGCGGATCCTGTGGAGCGGCTACCTCGGGCTGATGCCGATGACGACGAACCTCGGCTATCCGTCCGCGGTCGCGATCGGGCTGACGTTCTGGGCGTGGGCCTGGACCTGCGTGCGCGCGCGGGAGGACGCCCCGTCCGTGCGGTTCGTCGGCCCGAGCGGGCTCGGCGGCTGGTGGGGGTACGCCGGGCTCGGCGCCCTGTACGGGCTGATCCTGCTCACCCACCCCGTCACGGCGGCCTCGGCGCTCGTCGGGGCGGTGGCGATCGTGGCGTCGCGGCAGCGGGGGTGGCGCCGGCCGGTCGTGGCCCGCTGGGCCCTCGCCGGTGCGGCCTGCGCGGCGGGCGCCGTGTCGTGGCCGTACTACGACGTCCTGTCGCTGGTGGGCGACACCGGCATGGACGCGATGCACCGGCAGCTGTACGAGGGGATGCTCGCCAACTCCTGGCTGGCGCTGGTCGGCCTGCCCGCGCTGTGGGTGCGGGCCCGCGCGTCGGTGCGTGACCCGCTGGTGCTGATGTTCCTGCTGGAGTGCCTGCTGGTGGCGTACGGCTGGGTGAGCGGGCACTACACGTACGCCAGGGCCCTGTGGGCCGTGCTGGTGCCGCTCCAGTTCGCGCCGGCGGTGGAGCTGGCGGCGCCCCGGCCGTGGCGGCGGGCCAGGAGGGTGCTGGGCGGGGCGGCGGCCGCCGGGGTGTGCGCCGGGTTCGTCACCGTGCACGCCGGGGCGGTCGTGCCGCGCTCGGTCGACCCGGTGGGGTTCGCGCAGCCGACGCGCTGGCCGTCGTACGACTGGGCGGCGCGGCACATCGGGCCGGGCGAGGTGGTGATCACCGACGGGTATCTGGCCAGTCACTCCATCGCCGGGTACGGGCCGAACCTCGCCGCGCCCATCTGGCCCGACCCCGCGCTCGACGAGCGGGAGCGGCGGCGCCGGGCGGCCGACGTGCGCGCCTACCTGGCCCGCGACGCGACCCGCGCCGAGCGGGCCGCCGTCGTCCGCCGCTATCACGTGCGCTGGCTGCTGCTGACGCGCTGGCACCCGGTGCCCGAGGAGGCCGTGGTGGTGGCGTGGAGCAGACGGACGGGGGAGGTGCTGGCGCGGGTCGGGGGGTGACGGGCCGATGCCTACTCGATGACGAGGTCGACCTCGATGTTGCCGCGCGTGGCGTTGGAGTACGGGCAGACCTGGTGGGCCTGCTCGACCAGCTTGCGGCCGGTCGCCTCGTCCACGCTGTCGGGGAGCTCCACGCGGAGGATGACGGCGAGCCCGAAGCCCTCGCCCTGCTTGCCTATGGAGACCTCGGCGGTCACGGCGGCGTCGCTGACGTCGACCTTGGCCTGGCGGCCGACGAGGCCGAGGGCGCTGCCGAAGCAGGCGGCGTACCCGGCGGCGAAGAGCTGCTCGGGGTTGGTGCCCTGGCCGTTGCCGCCCATCGCCTGGGGCACGCCCAGAGCGAGGTCGAGCACGCCGTCGGAGCTGACGGCCCGGCCGTCGCGGCCGTGGGTGGCGGTGGCGACAGCGGTGTAGAGCGCGTCCATGGAAAACCTTCCCTCTCACACGTCAACGTTCGGCGGCCCGCTTCCGGGCCGCCTGACACCCAGAATTAGAGCACACAATTAAGTTGTGTGCAATTGAATGGCGGGCACAAGCTACCCTGGAAGCATGAACACGCCGGACGACGACTGGCTCCGCCTGGACCAGCAGATCTGCTTCTCCCTGCACGCGGCCTCGCGCGCCTTCAACGGCGTCTACCGCGGGATCCTCAAGGACCTCGGGCTCACGTACCCGCAGTACCTGGTGATGCTGGTGCTGTGGGAGCACGACGAGCTGCCCGTCAAGAAGCTCGGTGAGCATCTGCGCCTGGACTCCGGCACGCTGTCGCCGCTGCTGAAGCGGCTGGAGGCGGCGGGACTCGTGCGGCGGGAGCGCAGCGCGCGCGACGAGCGGTCGGTGGAGGTGCGGCTGACCGAGGAGGGCACCGCACTGCGGGGGCGGGCGCTTCAGGTGCCGCGCCGGATCGCCGCCTCGACCGGCTTCGGGCCCGACGAGGTCCGCGCCCTGCGCGCCCGCCTCGACGAGCTCACCACGGCACTGGACGCGGCCGCGCTCGCGGAGCCGACGGGCGGTTCGCCGGCAGACGGGCGGTCGTAGCGGAGGCGGGGGTCTCGGTGGACGCCCCGGGCGGCTCATCGGCGGCCGGTACGTCGGGCATCAAGGGGCGCGGGGAACTGCGCGATCCACCACCGACGGCCGGCGCTCGACACGAAACCCCGAGCTGTCACGGCGCATGGCGAACGGCTCACCGGCGGTCGCCACCCCGGTGGACGGCTCGTCGGTGGCAGGTGCGTCCCCCAGGGCCCTCCGTACGTGGAGGCGGAGGACCACCCCACCCCGCGCGTGTTCCTCCCGGACCGTGAACTGCTCCGCCAGGACGGCCCGTTTCGCACGCTCGACCGGATCGCGCGGAGACCAGCGCGGGTCCAGCGCGTACGCCTCGGCGACGACCCACACACGGTCCACCGAGGCGAGCCGGTGCCGCAGCTGCTCGGGGGTCGCCTCACGACCCCACAGCGTCCCGGACCGGGGCGCCGACTCCCGCAGCGCGATGTCCCGCACCTGCCGGAACCCCTTCGGGTAGGCCAGCGCTGCGAGCCTTCCGACCGACGGCACGAACAGCACCGGGTCGCCGGGGCGCATCTGGCGGTGGGCGAGCGCGGAGACTGCGGCGAGGTTGTCCGGGCGGTGAGCGGCGGACCGGTCCTGGCGGTGGACGGGGAGCTGGTGGACGAAGGTGACGATGAGGGCGAGGACGCCGGTGACGCCCAGCAGGGCGTGCACCTGCCGGCCGCCGACCCGCACCCGGCGCCCGTCGAACCGCACCCGGCCCAGCGCTCCGGCCACCCGCCCGGCGCCGGCGGCCACCAGCAGGGACGCTCCCGCGAGGGAGTAGAGCACGTACCGGTCGTGGAACAGCGGCCTCGCCTGCGACACGGTCATCAGGATCCCCGGCGGCACGAGCAGCAGCGGGAGCGCGACCGCCGCCAGCGCCCGCGCCCGGAGCCCGACGGCCATCAGCAACAGCGACGCCCAGAACACCACCCCATCCGGGCTCGGCGAGAAGTTCCGCACCAGTCTCTCCGCCCTGTCCCACCCGGGCGTCACCAGCCACGCCACCTGCGCGGACTGCCCCTGCGACACCCACACCAGCGGCAGCAGAACCAGCACGGCCGCCCCGGCCGCACGCGCCCACCCCGACCACACCGCCCTCGGCACCCGCGTCAGGGCCAGCGTCAGCGCGTGCGCGCAGAGCACCAGCACCGCCAGCTCGTGCAGCAGACAGGTCAGGGTGACGACGGTCCCGTACGGCCACCAGGCCCGGGCGGTCGCCGCCTCCACTGCCCTGAGCAGCAGCAGCGTCGCCCCCGTCACGCCCGCGGCGACGAGCGCGTACGACCGTCCCTCCTGGGCGTAGTGGCCGGTCATCGGCGTGATCGCGTAGAGGAGACCGGCCCACAGGCCGACCATCGGCCCGGCCAGCCGGACGCCGAGGGCCGCGACCAGGCCGGCGGTCGCCGTCGCCGCGCACACCGACGGCAGACGCAGGACGACCTCGCCCGGGTGGACGGTGAGGACGGCGTGCATGAACAGGTAGTACAGGCCGTGCACCGCGTCCACGTCGTGCAGCAGCCGCCAGATCTGCGGCACCGTGCGCTGCGCGACCTGGAAGGTGACGCTCTCGTCGCCCCACATGCCGCCGCGGTCCAGGCCCCACAGCCCGATCCCCGCCATCACCGCCATGGGAACCGCCACGGGCACCACACCCGCGAACCGGCCGCTCCCCGTCGACTGTCCGCTCGTCACGGCCCGATTCTGTGCCGTTGCACAGGTTTTGGTGACACTTGATGGTGTGTTACCACTTTCATGTCATTCGCCCGGCTTACGATCCGCCGTAATGGATGCCGTGCAGAACCCCGAGAGGCCTCTCCCCCAGGTCGCCGTCGTGGTCATCGGCTACGACGACGCCGCGCATGTGACGGACGCCGTGCGCTCGGCGCTCGCCCAGGGCCCGGCCGTGCGCGAGGTCGTGGCCGTCGACGACTGCTCGACGGACGGCAGCGCCGATCTGCTCGACCGGCTCGCCGCGTCGGAACCCCGCCTGAAGGTCATCCGCCGCCGGGCCAACAGCGGCGGCTGCGGCACCCCGCGCAACACCGGTCTCGACGCGGTGACGTCGCCGTACGTGATGTTCCTGGACAGCGACGACGTCCTGCCGCCCGGCGCGGTCGGCGCGCTGCTCGACGCGGCGACGGGCGCGCACGCGGAGGTCGCGAGCGGCCTGTGCGTACGCCGGGAACTGCCGTCGGGGCGCGAAGTGCCCTGGCAGGCGCGCCTGTACGCGCTGCACGCCGTGGTACCGCACCCCGCGCAACGCCCGCTCCTGGTCCACGACACCCTCTGCGTCAACAAGCTCTACCGCACCGGTTTCCTGCGCGAGCACGGCATCCGCTTCCCCGAGGGCCGCTTCCCGTACGAGGACGTCGTCTTCACCGCGCGCGTGCTGGCCGCGGCCCCGCGCATCGCACTGGTCCCGGACCGGGTGTACGTCTGGCACGTGCGCCGGTCCGCCGAGCGGCTGTCGATCTCGCTGGACCGGGCCGGTGTCGAGAACTGGCGGGCCCGCACGGAGGCGTGCCGCCAGGCGTACGAGGTCTTGCTGGGCGCCGGGCAGAAGGAACTCGCCCAGGTCGCGCGCGCCAAGTTCCTCGACCACGACCTGCGGATGTACATGCGGGAACTGGGGTTGCGCGACGCCGCCTACCGGCGCGCGTGGTGGGAGCTCACGCGGGCGCATCTCGCCGCGTACGACGCGGACGACTGGGCCCGCAACCCGGCCGCTCCCGGCCGGCTGGTGGGGCGGGTCGTCCTGGCCTCGCCGGAGCCGCGCGACCTGCCCCGGCTGCGGGAGCTGGCGGCCCGCCCGGCCCGGCTGTGCCCGCCGTACGCCCGGGCCGCCGACGGCACGCCCGTCTGGTCGGAGGACCTCCCGCAGGTCTCCCTGGAGCCCCTGCTCACCCGGCCCGTGCACGTGCTGCCCCTCGCCGTCGACGCGGAGCTGCGGCCACGCGCGCGTGGCGCCCGGCTCCGGCTGCGTCTGCACGAGCTGTACGGCCGGGTGGCGCAGGCGGGCCCGGAGGCGGTGGAGGTGGAGTGGCGGCACCGGGACGACGGGGACGAGGCGGTCCGCCGGACGACCGAGCTGGCGCCGTCGGCCGGCACCTGGTCGGCGGAGACGACCGTGGACCTCCCGGCGCTGGCCGCGCCCGGCGTGGGCACCTGGGACCTGCGCCTTCGGATCCGCTTCCGCGACGGTGTGAGCCGCGAGGTCACGGCGCACGCCCTCACGGGCGCCGGTCTGCTGGGCCGCAGCGCCGTCCCGAGCGCGCGGCACGGCGTGGTACTCGTGCAGCCGTACGCCACCCATTCGGGTGCGCTGGCGCTGCGCGTGGCGCCCGGCGCACGCGGTGTGCTCTCCGTCGCACGCGGAAGGCTGCGCCGCCTGCTTCACTGAGGGCACGACGACGTATCGGCACAGAGCACCACCACATGGGCCAACTGACGAGGGGACGGCCGCACATGACCTGGTTGATCACCGGCGGCGCCGGCTACATCGGAGCGCACGTCGTACGGGCGATGACCGCGGCGGGGGAGCGGGCGGTGGTGTACGACGACCTGTCCACCGGTATCGCCGAGCGCGTGCCCGGCGGGGTGCCGCTGGTGGTGGGCTCCACGCTGGACGGCGAGCGGCTCGCGCACACCCTCGCGGACCACGCGGTCACCGGCGTCGTCCACCTCGCGGCGAAGAAGCAGGTGGGCGAGTCGGTCGAACGGCCGCTGCACTACTACCGGGAGAACGTCGAGGGCCTGCGGGTCCTGCTGGACGCGGTGACGGCTGCGAAGGTGGCGTCCTTCGTCTTCTCCTCCTCGGCGGCGGTGTACGGCATGCCGGACGTGGACCTGGTCACGGAGGAGACGCCCTGCGTGCCGATGTCGCCGTACGGCGAGACGAAGCTGGCCGGTGAGTGGCTGGTGCGCGCCACGGGCCGGGCGACCGGGCTGTCGACCGCGTCCCTGCGCTACTTCAACGTGGCAGGGGCGGCGAGCCCGGAGCTCGCGGACGTCGGCGTGTTCAACCTCGTCCCCATGGTCTTCGAGAAGCTCACCCAGGACGCGCCGCCGCGCGTCTTCGGCGACGACTATCCGACCCCGGACGGCACCTGCGTACGCGACTACATCCACGTCGTCGACCTGGCCGAGGCCCATGTCGCCGCTGCCCGGGTGCTGCGCTCCTCCCCCGGCCGCAGCCTCACGCTCAACATCGGCCGGGGCGAGGGCGTCTCCGTCCGCGAGATGATCGACCGCATCAACGGGGTGACCGGCTACGACCGGCCGCCCACGGTCACGTCCCGCCGCCCGGGCGACCCGGCCCGCGTCGTCGCCTCGGCCGACCGCGCCGCCGCGGAGCTCGGCTGGAAGGCCCGGCACGACGTCCAGGACATGATCACGTCGGCGTGGGAGGGCTGGGTACGCCTGCATCCGGAGGCGGCGCGGGGCTGATCCGAGCTGTCCTGCAGGACTACCAGGACTACCAGGACTACAACGCCTTCAACGCCCCCGCCGTGGCCCGGGCCAGCGACCCCAGGTACCCCTTGGGCAGCTTCGGGCTGCGGATCACCACCGAGCGCCAGTAGAGCGGGCCGGAGATCAGGTCGAGGGCCAGGTCGCGGTCGATGCCCCGGCGGAGTTCGCCGCGGGCTTCCGCCGCCGTGACGATGCCGGTGGCGACGCCGTCCTGGCCCTCGCGCAGGGCCTTCTGGAGGGCCTCGGCGATGTCCGGGTTGCGGGCCGCCTCGGCCTGGAGGTCGGGGATGACCTGCGAGGCGACGGGGTGGCGCAGAGCGCGGGACGTCACCTCGTACAGCAGCCGCAGATCCCCCTCCAGGGAGCCGGTGTCCGGCACGGGCAGGCCCTGCACGGCGAGCGCCGAGACGATGTCGAGGACCAGGTGCAGCTTGGAGCGCCAGCGGCGGTACACCGCCGTCTTCCCGACCCCGGCCCGGCGCGCGATCCCCTCGATGGACATCCGCGCGTAGCCGACGGCCGCGAGCTCCTCGAAGACGGCCGCCCGGATGGCTTCCGTCACGTCCTCCCGCAGTACGGCGGCCCCCGCGGGGGCCCGGCGGCGCGGGGGCTGCTGGGGCTCGTCGGGCTTCGTCGTCATGCCGACAGCATAGGGCGTCACGACGAAACGGTTGCGTTCCGACGTGCCGACGGCATACGCTCGCGTTACGACGATACGGTCCCGTCCCGACGTAAGAAGTCGTGAAGAGTCCGGTAAGAACCGCCTCATCCCCTCACTCTTCACGACCCCACAGGTCCCACACCCCCCGAACGAAAGCAGCGGATGTGAGCCAGGTCCTCCACACACCGCCCCAAGCACCGGCCCCGGCCGACGACGACCTCGCGGCCCTCGCCGCCCGCCACGGCCTCTCCGTCAGCGGCGCCCGTCCCGCCCTGCCCGAGTACGTCCGCCAGCTGTGGGCCCGCCGCCACTTCATCACCGCGTTCGCCACCGCCAAGCTCACCGCCCAGTACAGCCAGGCGAAGCTCGGCCAGGTCTGGCAGGTGATGACCCCGCTGCTGAACGCGGCGGTCTACTACTTCATCTTCGGCGTACTGCTCGGCACCAAGCACGGCGTGCCGGACTACATCCCGTTCCTGGTCACGGGCGTGTTCATCTGGACGTTCACGCAGAGCTCGATCATGGCGGGCACCCGCGCCATCTCCGGCAACCTCGGCCTGGTGCGCGCCCTGCACTTCCCGCGCGCCGCGCTGCCCCTGTCGTTCTGCCTCCAGCAGCTCCAGCAGCTGCTGTTCTCGATGGGCGCCCTGGTCGTCATCCTGCTCTGCTTCGGCGTGCCGGTCAGCGCGTCCTGGCTGCTGGCGGTGCCGGCGCTGTTCCTGCAGTTCACGTTCAACGCGGGCGTCTCCATGGTCATGGCCCGGATGGGCGCCAAGACGCCGGACATCGCCCAGCTGATGCCGTTCGTGCTGCGCACCTGGATGTACGTCTCGGGCGTCATGTGGAGCATCGACAAGCTGGCGCAGAAGGACAGCCTCCCGCACGTGGTGACCGTGGCGCTGGCGGCCAACCCGGCCGCCGTCTACATCGACCTGATGCGCTTCGCCCTGATCGACAGCTTCCACGCGAGCCAGCTCCCGGCCCACGTGTGGGCGCTCGCCGCCGGCTGGGCGCTGGTCGCCGGTGTCGGCGGCTTCATCTACTTCTGGAAGGCTGAGGAGACGTACGGCCGTGGCTGACCTCACCAACGACAGGATCCCCACCGTCGTCGCCGACGGCGTCGACATCGTCTACCGCGTCAACGGCACCGGCGCCGGACGCGGCTCCGCGACCGCCGCCCTCAACCGCATCGTGCGCCGCAAGCAGACGGAGAAGGCGTCGGGCGTGCGCCGGGTGCACGCCGTGAAGAACGTGTCCTTCGTCGCGTACCGGGGCGAGGCCATCGGCCTGATCGGCACCAACGGTTCCGGCAAGTCGACCCTGCTGAAGGCCGTCGCCGGGCTCCTCCCCGTGGAGAACGGCCACATCTACACCGACGGCCAGCCCTCCCTGCTCGGCGTCAACGCGGCCCTGATGAACGACCTGACCGGCGAGCGCAACGTGTACCTCGGCGGCCTGGCCATGGGCATGTCCCGCGAGCAGGTCAGGGACCGCTACCAGGAGATCGTCGACTTCTCGGGCATCAACGAGAAGGGCGACTTCATCACGCTGCCGATGCGCACGTACTCCTCCGGCATGGCGGCGCGGCTGCGGTTCTCCATCGCCGCCGCCAAGGACCACGACGTCCTGCTGATCGACGAGGCGCTGGCCACCGGTGACCGCTCCTTCCAGAAGCGCTCCGAGGACCGCATCCGCGAGCTGCGCAAGCACGCCGGGACGGTGTTCCTGGTCAGCCACAACAACAAGTCGATCCGCGACACCTGCGACCGCGTGCTGTGGCTGGAGCGCGGGGAGCTGCGCATGGACGGGCCGACGGAGGACGTCCTGAAGGAGTACGAGGCCTTCACCGGTGACAAGTCCCCCAAGGCCAAGCCGAAGCCCACGGTGCCCGTTCCCTCGTGAGGCGGACCCCGGCCGGTCCTTTTGCCGCATTGATGGCACCATGACCGAATAAGGCCCGCCTGGTGCGCCGAGAGGGAGGAGCCCCTGATGCCCGAGCTCAGCGTCATCGTCCACGGGCCGAACGTCCAGGACCATCTGACGGAGCTCCTCGGCTCCCTCGCCGCCCATCCGCTGCCGGACGCCGAGCTGATCGTGGCCGCGGTCGGCGACTGGGCCCGGGAGACGGCCGAGCGGCACGCCCCGGACGTACGGGTCGTCCCGCTGCCGGAGGGCACGGGCGACGCCGCGGCCCGGGCGGCGGGCGCGGCCCGGGCCTCCGGGCGCTGGCTGCACTTCGTCCACGCCAAGGACGGCCTGCCCGCCGGCGCCCCGCGCACGGTCGCCGAGCGGGTGGCCGAGCTGCCCGCCGAAGTGGACGTCCTGCTCCTCGACCACGTCCGCAGCACCTGGCACACCTCCGGCATGCCCTCCCGGGACGGCTCCCTGCTGGCCCGGGCGGGCCGGGCCGACGTCGCCCTCGACGACTGCGCGCCCCTGCTGCGCCTGACGCCGCTGCTCGGCACCCGCGTGCTGCGCGCGGACTTCTGGCGGGCGCACGAGCAGCGGCTCACCACCGACGACGAGCCGTACGCCGCCCTGGCCGCTCTGCTGCTCGCCAACCGCGTGGCCTGCCTCCCGCACGTCGCCTACGAGGACCGCCGGCTGCGCCCGGCGAGCCTGCCCCCTGCGACTCCCGATCAGCGCTACGGCCTCGTCGAGCGCTACGAGTCGCTCCTCGACCTCACCCGGGAGCGCCGCGCCGCCCACGCCGTGCTCTACGACGTCATGGTCCGCGACTGCCTGCGCACCTTCGCCCGCGGCGGCATGCCGGAGGACGTCGCGCGGGAGTTCTTCCGGCGGGCGTCCCTGGCCACCCTGCGCCGCCGCCCGGAGGGCTACCGCCGCCCGGCCGGCCTGGAAGGCGTCCGCCGCTCCCTGCTCGAAGAGGGCGCCTACGGCAGGTACCGGGCCTTCCAGGCCGTCAACCGCACCCGCCGCACCGCCAAGTCGGCCGTACGGGCCCGCAAGCGGCAGGCCGGCGCCAGGCTCCGCGACCACCAGTACCGCAGGGCGCTCGGCCGCCCGGTCGATCCCCACCTCGCGGTGTTCGCGGCCTACTGGAACCGCGGTGTCGCCTGCAACCCCGCCGCGATCGCCGCGAAGCTCGCCGAACTCGCCCCGCAGATCCACCCGGTGTGGGTGGTGACCGACGAGAACGCGGCCCTGCTGCCGCCCGGCACCGACCATGTCGTGCCCGGCAGCCGTCGCTACTGGGAGGTGCTGGCGACCGCCAAGTACCTCGTCAACAACGTCAACTTCCCCAACGCGGTGGTCAAACGCCCCGACGCGATCCACCTCCAGACCCACCACGGCACGCCCCTGAAGCGCATGGGCATCGACCAGATGGCGTACCCGGCGGCCGCGCAGGGCCTGGACTTCCAGGCGCTGCTGGAGCGCATCGACAAGTGGGACTACAGCGTCTCCGCCAACAGCCACACCACCCGCATGTGGGAGCGCGCGTACCCGTCGCACTACGTCTCCCTGGACCACGGCTATCCGCGCAACGACATCTACTACACCGCCGGCGCCGAGGACATCCGCAGGGTCCGCGACAGGCTCGGCATCGCGCCGGGCCGCCGGGCCGTCCTCTACGCGCCCACCCACCGCGACTACGAGGCCGGCTGGACCCCCCGCCTGGACCTCGCCGCCCTCGCCGACCGCCTCGGCGACGACACGGTCCTGCTCGTCCGCGGCCACTACTTCTACGGCGGCGCGGCCTCCCCGCTCACCAACCTGCGCCGCACGGGCCGGCTCATCGACGTCTCCGCCTACGACCCGGTGGAGGAGCTGTGCCTGGCGGCGGACGCCCTGGTCACGGACTACTCCTCGATCATGTTCGACTACGCCAACCTCGACCGGCCGATCGTGATCCACGCCGACGACTGGGAGACGTACCGCACCACCCGCGGCGTCTACTTCGACCTGATGGCCGAGAGCCCGGGCCCCGTCGCCCGCACCCAGGAGGAGCTCACGGAGATCCTCACCACCGAGGCGTGGCGCGACGAGGGCGCGGCGAAGACCCGGGCCGTCTTCCGGCGCCGGTTCTGCGAGTTCGACGACGGACGCGCCGCCGAACGCGTCGTCCGCCGGGTCTTCCTCGGCCAGGACGAACGGTCCCTGCCGCCGGTGCTGCCGATCGAGGAACGCACCCCGGCCCCGACCCCGCAGGAGGCGACCGCATGAGCACCCCCGACGTCACCGTGACGGTCATCGTCTACAACGACGCCGAACGCCTCACCCGCGCGGTCGACTCGGTCCGCCGGCAGACCCACGCGAACGTGGAGATCGTCATCAGCGACGACCACTCGACGGACGGGACCCCGGAGGTCGCACGGCGTCTGGCCGCCGAGGACCCCCGCATCCGCCACCTCCGCCTGGAGGAGAACAGCGGTGGCTGCAGCGCACCGCGCAACCGCGCCCTGGAGATCGCCCGGGCGCCGTACCTGATGTTCCTCGACAGCGATGACGAACTCCCCGACGACGCCGTCGAACTGCTGCTCGCCGCGCACCGCGAACGCGAGATCGACTTCGCGATGGGCGCGGTGCAGCGCGTCCGGGTCGACAACGGCCGCCGCTCGACGTGGATGCCGCACCTGGTCGCCGAGCGCCGCACCTTGGAAGGCATCGAGGCCGACCCGCGTCTGCTCTTCGAGCACCTGGCCACCAGCAAGATGTACGCCCGTGCCTTCCTCGACCGGCACGGCCTGCGCTTCCCCGAGGGCATCCACTACGAGGACCAGCTGTTCACGGCGCAGGCGTACTGCCTGGCCAAGGCGTTCACGATCATCCCGGAGCCGGTCTACCGCTGGTACGTCGCCCCGTTCGCCGCCTCCGACACGGCCTCGATATCCAACCAGCGGCACAAGCTCGCCAACGTCCGCGACCGCGTCCACGTCCAGCACCTCATCGACGCGTTCCTGGCGGAGAGCGGGCACGAGTCGCTGCGGGAGGACAAGGACCACAAGTTCCTCAAGCACGACTTCCGGATGTACGCCGGTGACCTGCCCTACCGGGACGAGGAGTGGCTGTCCTCCTTCGCGGACATCGTCACGCCGTACCTGGACACGCTCACGCCGGGCGCGTTCGCCCGCCTGCCCCGCGCCGAGCGAGTGGTCCTCCAGCTGATCCGCGACCGCTGCCTGCCGGAGGCCGGGCTGGCGGCCCGGGGCCTCGGCCACGGCGTGGCCCCGAGGCAGGTGACGGCGGACGAACAGGGCCGCACCTACTGGGGCGACCGGATCCCCTCCACCGAATGGTCCCGCCGCGAACTCGACATCTCGGACCTGGACCTGGAGACGCGCCCCTTCCCGAGTGCCCAGTTCCGCCACGAGATCACGGAGATCACCCGGGGCCCCGGCGCCTCGGTCGACCTCACCGTCCGCACGTACGACCCGGCCCTGCGCCTCCCCGTCGGCCCCCAGCGCGCGACCCTCCTCATCGCCCCGGGCCGGCGCCGTCTCAGCGTCCCGTTCCGCCTCTCCCCCGTCCGCCCCGGCATCTTCGAGGGCCACGCCCACCTGGACCTGGCGGCGGCGCCCCTCCCCTTCCACGGCTTCGCCGGAGTCCGCCACCCCTTGCTCCGCCTGGAACACCAGGGCTTGACCCACACGGGCCTGCTCCTGGCGCCCCTGACGTTCCCGACCCTGACGACCCAGGTCCCCCACCACCGCCTGACCCTGGAACCGGAGGGGCACGGCCCGGGCCGCCTGCAGGTCCGCTGGGAGCCGCTGGGCCTGACGGCGACCCTGATCCGCCCGCTGACCCGCCGGGTGGCGAGGCCCCGGGTGAAGCGGGCGGCACGCTTGGTGGCGAGCGCGCTGAAGTAAGCCGGGCCAAAAAAGCTCGGAAAGTCGACGGGAATGTCGACGGGGATGTCGAGAACCCGCGTCCGGCTCCGTCCCCGGGGTGAACGCGACCACAATGGGTCGCACGAGGACCGAGGAGAACCACGATGGCCAAGTACCTGCTGCTGAAGCACTACCGCGGCGCCCCGGCTTCGGCCAACGACGTGCCGATGGACCAGTGGAGCCAGGAGGAGATCTCGGCCCACCTGCAGTACATGCGCGACTTCGCGGCGCGGCTCGAGGAGACCGGCGAGTTCGTCGACAGCCAGGCGCTCGCACCCGAGGGAACGTGGGTCCGCTACGACGGTGAGGGGCG
The DNA here is from genome assembly GCA_000415505.1 of Streptomyces afghaniensis 772. Classification (GTDB taxonomy): domain Bacteria; phylum Actinomycetota; class Actinomycetes; order Streptomycetales; family Streptomycetaceae; genus Streptomyces; species Streptomyces afghaniensis. The sequence continues at coordinate 21,794 of KE354400.1, read as the reverse complement.
CCCGCCGGTCACCGACGGGCCGTTCGCCGAGACCAAGGACCTCATCGCCGGCTGGATGGTGATCGACGTCGACAGCTACGAGCGGGCCGTGGAGCTGGCCGGGGAACTGTCGGCCGCCCCCGGCGCGGGCGGGAAGCCCATCCACGAGTGGCTGGAGCTGCGCCCGTTCTACGGCGTGCAGCCCACCATCACGGAGTGACCTCCCAGGTGCCCCAGATGGACGAGGCTCTGCTCAGGAGCCTCACGCCGAGCGTGCTCACCGTCCTCGTCCGCCGCGGAGCCGACTTCGCGGCGGCCGAGGACGCCGTGCAGGACGCGCTGGTCGAGGCGGTCCGCGTCTGGCCGGCCGACCGGCCACGGGACCCGAAGGGCTGGCTGGTCACCGTGGCATGGCGCAAGTTCCTCGACGCTGCCCGCTCGGACGCCGCCCGGCGCAGGCGTGAGGACCGACTCGAGGAGGAGCCGGCGCCCGGTCCGGCGCCCGCGGTGGACGACACGCTCCAGCTCTACTTCCTGTGCGCCCACCCGTCGCTGACCCCGGCATCGGCGGTCGCGCTCACCCTGCGTGCCGTCGGCGGGCTGACCACCCGCCAGATCGCCGAGGCCTACCTGGTGCCCGAGGCCACCATGGCGCAGCGCATCAGCAGGGCCAAGCGCACCGTATCCGGCGTACGGTTCGACCAGCCCGGCGACGTGGCCACCGTGCTGCGCGTCCTGTACCTGGTCTTCAACGAGGGCTACTCCGGCGACGTCGACCTCGCCGCCGAGGCCATCCGGCTCACCCGGCAGCTCGCGGCCCGCATCGACCACCCCGAGGTGGCCGGGCTGCTCGCCCTCATGCTGCTCCACCACGCCCGGCGTGCCGCCCGGACCGCGCCCGACGGCAGCCTGGTGCCGCTCGCCGAGCAGGACCGCGGCCGGTGGGACACCGCATTGATCGCCGAGGGCGTCGTGATCCTTCAGGGGGCTCTCGCCCGCGACCGGCTGGGCGAGTTCCAGGCCCAGGCCGCCGTCGCCGCCCTCCACGCCGACGCGCCCACCGCCGAGGAGACCGACTGGGTGCAGATCGTCGAGTGGTACGACGAGCTCGCGCGCCTGACCGACAGCCCGGTCGTCCGGCTCAACCGCGCGGTCGCCGTCGGCGAGGCCGACGGACCACGCGCGGGCCTCGCGGCACTCGCGGCGCTGGACGCCTCACTGCCCCGCCACACCGCGGTGGCGGCCTACCTCCACGAGCGCGACGGCGACCTGGCGACGGCGGCCCGGCTGTACGCCGAGGCGGCCCACAAGGCACCCAACCTCGCCGAGCGCGCCCACCTGACACGCCAGGCCGCCCGGCTCAACGCCCGCCGAAGCCGCTGACGGGCCACGCCCAGGACCAGCCGCACAAGCCGCCGAGCCCCGGTCACCGCACCACCGCGTACAACACCTGCCCCTCCGGCCCCCGAGTCACCTCCCGCAACCCCACACCACGTTTCCCAGCAGCCCCCTTGTCCACAACCCACCGCACCCCGTACTCCCGAAGAATCTCCTCGCGCTCCGGCCCCGACGTCCCCTGAGCGAAATAGCTGCGCACAGCCGCCGCCCGCCGCCCTTCCCCCGCCAGAAAGAAGTCGGGATACCCAGGCGCCACGGTGTACGCCCCGTACGCGGGGATCTGCCGGGCCGGCCGCCCTTCCCGGGCCATCACCACGTCCCCGTACTTCACCCACGGCGTCATCCAGTAGTACCCCGCCCAGGGCCGCCGGTACTTCTCCGCGACGGCCTCCGGCAGATCCCGAGTCTTCACCACGTACCCGAGCGTCCCCACCTGCGTCCAAGCCCCCACGGCCAACGCCACCCCCAGCACGCACGCCCACCCCGCCCGGGCCCCCCGCCGCCCGGCCTCCCCCACCTCCACCGCCACCGCGACCTGCGCCGGAATCAGCGCCGCCGGCAGCGCCCGCCCCCACGACCAGTGCCCGCTCACCCCACCCACCGTCACGACGACGACCCCCAGCACGAAGAACAGCACCAGCGGATCCCACCGGTCCCGCCACCACCGCACCCCCAGTGCCACCACCCCGAGCAGCACCAGCCAGTACCGCCCGACCAGGTCCTCGTACAGCGGCCGGTGCACCGACTCCAGATCAGCCCCGGCCCCGAACAACGCGAAGAAGTCGTAGTACGGCCACAGCAGCAACACGACGAGCCCCAGCGCCAGCCCACCGCCCAGCCGGATCCACACCACCCGGCCCGGCCGCGCGGCCACCACCGTCGCGAGCGCCCCCAGCGTGGCCACCACCCCCGCGAACTGATGGCAGAGCAGGATCACCGCCCACAGCGCCCCCAGACCCAGCCACACGCCCCACCCCGCGTCACCATGACCACCGTCGCCGCGGCCGTAGCCGCCGCCGTCGCCGCGGCCGTAGCCGCCGCCGTCGCCGTGGCCGTCACCGCGCACCGCCCGCCCGAGCCACGCCCAGAAGTGGAACGCGAGCCCCAGCGCCAACACGCTCGGATACGACACCGTCAGCGCGAGCGAGTTGAGCCCGTAGAAGCCGCTCCAGTTGAACAGGGCCGTCCCCCACAGGAACAGCAGGCTCAGTACGGCCAGTGCGGGCGCGGCACGATGGCCGCTCAGCGTCCGCACGTACCGCCACACCCCCGACAGCAGCAGCGCGAGCCCGGCCAGCGCCCCCAGCCGGAGCACCACGAACACCGACAGACCGCTCACCCGGGCGACACAGCCGAGCACCAGCATCCAGGGCGAGTAGTACGGGCTCGGCGTGTCCGCGTCGACGAGCGGATTGCCCGGGTCGACGAGATCGTGCCGCAGCCGCTGGACGGTCGCGGCGTGCATGCCGAGGTCCCCGGCCCACGGCAGCCGGACGATCACGAGGACCAGCAGCAGGACGACCACCGCGGCAGCCGCCTGCGCGGCGAGGGCCGCCGGTCTAGGTGCGGTGCGCATCGTGCTGGAACACCCAGGTGCGGTAGACGAGGAAGCGGAAGGCAGAGGCCAGCACGATGGAAGCCGCCTTGACCGCGTTGGACTCGAAGGGGCCGGTCAGGCCGAGTCCGTGGTATCCGACGTAGAACAGCCCGCTCTCCATGGCCACGCCGATTCCGCTGAAGACGAAGAACAGCGCGATCTGGCGCCGGGTCCGGGACGCCCTGTCCCGGTAGGTGAAATACCGGAACCCGAGGTAATTGGTGCCCATGGCGATCAGGCTGGCCAGCACGGTCGCCGGCATGGCAGCCCGGTGCAGGCCGTGCAGGAGCACGTTGAACACCAGGAAGTTCACCGCGACGCCGCTCCCGCCGACCAGCGCGAAGTTCACCACTTCGACGACGACGCGCTTCACCGGCGTGGGGGGAGCGGCCGCTCGCTCCCCGGAGAGGTTCACTGTCACGTCCTAAGCCTTAGCCGGAAACGGTAAGTCCTCCACTCGAATCGCCCTAAGGCACGCCAAGAACAAAACGCACGCCAAGAAGAAGACGCCCCGGGCCGGAATCGGCCCGGGGCGCCCAGGACGCCGTACTGCTACGAATGCGTCCGCAGCAGCGTGCGCATCGTCCGCATCGCCACCGACAGGTTCGCGAGGTCGAACGCCTCGGATCCCTGGATCTCCTCCAGTGTGGTGCGGGCCCGGCCGAGGATCGCCGCGTTCTTCTGCTCCCACGCCTTGTAGCGCTGCTCGGGCGTCGACGTGCCGTTGCCCACCGCCAGGACGTCCGCGGTCAGCGCCGCGTGCGCCGCGTACAGGTCCTCGCGGATCGCCGCGCGGGCCATGGACTGCCAGCGGTCGGCGCGGGGCAGCTCGATGATGCGGTCCATGAGCTGGGTGATCCGCAGCCGGTCGGCGAGGTCGTAGTAGACCTCGGCGACGTCCAGCGGCTCCCGGCCCATGCGGTCGGCGATCGAGACGATGTCGAGCGTCGGGAAGGCGGAGGAGAACCCGGCCACGCGGGTGGCGAGTTCGTCCGGGACACCGGCGTCCGTCAGCTCGTCGTAGATCTTCTGGTACCACTCCAGGTCCGCGCCGCGCAGCAGCTTCGGCAGCTGCCCCCAGACCTGCTCGACCCGGTCGGCGAAGAAGTCGACGGTCTCGGCGAGCTGGAGCGGTTGCGGCCGGTTGTTGAGCAGCCAGCGCGTGCCGCGCTCCACGAGACGGCGCGAGTGCAGCCGGATGCGGGTCTGGACGTCGGCCTCGGCCTTGTTGTCGAGCGCCTCCACCCCGTCCCACACCTCGGCGGAGCGGAAGATCGCACGGGCCGCGGTCTGGGCCCGGACGATCTCCTCCAGGGATGCGCCGGTCTCCTCGCGCAGGCGGTGCAGGTACGTCGTACCGCCGGTGTTGACCGTGTCGTTGACCAGGACGGTCGTGGTGATCTCACGGCGCAGCGGGTGGCCGTCGATGCGCTCCGCGAACTGCTCGCGCAGCGCGGTCGGGAAGTAGCAGTGCAGCAGGCCCCGCAGGTACGGGTCGTCGGGCAGCGAGGTGTGCAACAGCTCCTCGGCGACCGTGATCTTCGTGTACGCCAGCAGGACGGCCGTCTCCGGGCTGGTCAGGCCCTGCCCCTGGGCGAGCCGCTCGCGGATCTGCCGGTCGGTGGGCAGGAACTCCAGCGCCCGGTCGAGGTGACCTTCCCTGACCAGGTGCTTCATGAAGCGCTGCTGGGCGTGGAGCATGTCCTTGGACTGGGCGAGGGCGTTGGCGATCGCCGTGTTCTGCGCGTAGTTGTTGCGCAGCACCAGCTGGCCGACCTCGTCCGTCATCTCGGCGAGCAGCTTGTTGCGCTGCTTGACGGTCATGTCGCCGTCCGCGACCAGGCCGTTGAGCAGGATCTTGATGTTCACCTCGTGGTCGGAGGTGTCCACGCCCGCGCTGTTGTCGATGGCGTCGGTGTTGATCCGGCCGCCGTGCAGCGCGAACTCGATCCGGCCGAGCTGGGTCAGGCCCAGGTTGCCGCCCTCGCCGACGACCTTGACGCGCAGGTCCTTGCCGTCGACGCGGATGGCGTCGTTGGCCTTGTCGCCGACGTCAGCGTTGGACTCGGCGGAGGACTTGACGTACGTACCGATGCCGCCGTTCCACAGCAGGTCCACCGGCGCCTGGAGGATCGCCTTCATCAGGTCGGCCGGGGTCAGCTTGGTGACCTTGGCCTCGATGCCGAGGGCCTCGCGGATGTGGGCGTTGACCGGGATCGCCTTGGCCGTACGCGGGAAGATGCCGCCGCCGGCCGACAGGAGCTCCTTGTTGTAGTCCTCCCAGCTGGAACGCGGCAGCTCGAACAGGCGGCGGCGCTCGGCGTAGGAGGTGGCGGCGTCCGGGTTCGGGTCGATGAAGATGTGCCGGTGGTCGAAGGCGGCCACCAGCCGGATGTGCTCGGAGAGCAGCATGCCGTTGCCGAACACGTCACCGGACATGTCGCCGATGCCGACGACCGTGAAGTCCTGGGTCTGCGTGTCCACGCCCAGCTCCCGGAAGTGCCGCTTGACGGACTCCCAGGCGCCGCGGGCGGTGATGCCCATGCCCTTGTGGTCGTAGCCGGCCGAGCCGCCGGAGGCGAAGGCGTCGCCGAGCCAGAAGTTGTACTGCTCGGCGACCCCGTTGGCGATGTCGGAGAAGGTCGCGGTGCCCTTGTCGGCGGCGACGACGAGGTAGGTGTCGTCCTCGTCGTGCCTCACGACGTCCGCCGGGGGCACGACCTCGCCGGCCACCATGTTGTCGGTGATGTCGAGCAGCGCCGAGATGAAGGTCTTGTAGCTGGCGACGCCCTCGGCCATCCACGCGTCCCGGTCGACGCTCGGGTCGGGCAGCTGCTTGGCGACGAAGCCGCCCTTGGCGCCGACCGGCACGATGACGGTGTTCTTCACCATCTGCGCCTTGACCAGGCCGAGGATCTCCGTGCGGAAGTCCTCACGCCGGTCGGACCAGCGCAGACCACCGCGCGCGACCTTGCCGAAGCGCAGGTGCACGCCCTCGACGCGCGGCGAGTACACCCAGATCTCGAACGCCGGGCGGGGCGCCGGAAGGTCCGGGATGGCCTGCGGGTCGAACTTCATGGAGATGTACTCGTGCGGCTTGCCGCCCGCCGCCTCCTGGAAGAAGTTGGTCCGCAGCGTCGCCTTGATGACGGTGAGGAAGGACCGCAGGATCCGGTCCTCGTCGAGCGAGGCCACCTGGTCGAGGGCCGCGTCGACCTCCTCCAGCAGCGCGTCCACGATCTCGTGTCCCGCGCGCTGCCGGTCCGGCGACATCCGTGCCTCGAACAGGGAGACGAGCAGGCGGGTGGTGTGGACGTTGTTGCGGAGGGTGTCCTCCATGTAGTCCTGGCTGAACGTGGACGCCGCCTGCCTCAGGTACTTCGCGTACGCCCGCAGCACCATCGCCTGGCGCCAGGTCAGCCCGGCGCTCAGCACCAGGGCGTTGAAGCCGTCGTTCTCCGCCTTGCCGGTCCAGGTGGCGGCGAAGGCGTCCTGGAACCGCTCGCGGGCGTCGTCGCCGAGGTAGTCCCCGCCGCTGCCGGAGCGGGGCATGCGCAGGCCGAAGTCGTAGATCCAGGCCACGCTCCGGTCCGAGCAGCGCAGCTCGTACGGCCGCTCGTCGACGACCTCGACGCCGAGCCGGTTGAGGACCGGCAGCACCGCCGACAGGGAGATGGCGTCGCCCGTGCGGTAGATCTTGAAGCGGCGCTCCTCGGGGGCGGCGCCCACCGGCTCGTAGAGGCTGAGCGCGAAGTCCTTGCCTTCCTCTGCGTTCAGCTGTTCGAGGTGGACGAGGTCGGCGACCGCGGCGCGCGGGTTGTGGTCGGCCTTGTAGCCCTCGGGGAAGGCGTGCGCGTACCGGCGCATCAGTTCCGCCGCCTGCTCCTCGCCGAGCTCGGCGTTGAGCGCCTCGGCGAAGGCGTCCTCCCAGGAGCGCGCGGCCTCCACCAGCCGGGCCTCGATGCGGTCCTTGTCGGCGTCGGACAGCTCGGGCAGCTCGGTGCCCTGCGGGACCCGGACCACGAAGTGCAGCCGGGACAGGATCGACTCGGTGTTCCAGGCCGTGAAGTCGACGCTGATGCCGCCCAGTTCCTCCTTGAGGATCTCGATGATCCGCAGGCGGACGGCCGTGGTGTAGCGGTCGCGCGGGAGGTAGACGAGGGCGGAGTAGTAGCGCCCGTACTCGTCCTGGCGCAGGTAGAGCCTCAGCCGCCTGCGCTCCTGGAGGTAGAGGACGGAGGTGACAATGGACCGCAGCTCGTCGACCGGGGTCTGGAACAGCTCGTCGCGCGGGTACGTCTCCAGGATCTGGAGCAGGTCGCGACCGTCGTGGCTGTTGGGCGAGAACCCGGCCTGTTCGAGGACCTCCTCGACCTTGCGCCGGATGACCGGGACCCGGCGCACGGACTCGGTGTAGGCGGCGGAGGAGAACAGCCCGAGGAACCGCCGCTCGCCGACGACATTGCCCTCGGCGTCGAACTTCTTGACCCCGATGTAGTCCAGGTACGACGGCCGGTGCACGGTCGACCGGCTGTTCGCCTTGGTCAGGACGAGCAGCTTGTGCTCGCGCGCCTTGGCCCGGGCGTCGGCGGGCAGCCGCTCGAAGGACGGGCTGACCGGGTGGCTCTCCTGATCGGAGTGGTGCGGGTCGGCGCGCAGGATGCCGAGGCCGGTGCCGGGCACGGCGGCCAGCGAGTCGTCCCCGCGCAGCTGGTACTCGCGGTAGCCGAGGAAGGTGAAGTGGTCGTCGGCCAGCCAGCGCAGCAGCTCGCGGGCCTCCTCGACCTGGGGTCCGGGCAGGTCACCGGGGATGGGCTCGTCCGGCAGCCCCTCCGCCAGCCGGATCGCCGCCTCCCGCATCTTGCCCCAGTCCTCGACGGCCTCACGGGCGTCGGACAGCACCCGCAGCAGGTCGGCGGTGATCTGCTTCAGATCGGCCCGGTCGGTCTCGCGGTCGATCTCGACATGGATCCAGGATTCGATGTGCGCGTCGTGCGGAAGGTCGCCCATGCCGGTCGCGGGCGTGGGCAGCACCTCGATGAGCTTGCCGGTGACATCGCGCCGCACGACGAACTGCGGGTGGATGACGACGTGGATCCCGCGCCCCTGCCGCGTCAGCTCATTGGTGACGGAGTCGACGAGGAAGGGCATGTCGTCGGTGACGACCTCGACGACGGAGTGGCTGCACGTCCACCCGTTCTCTTCGACCGTGGGGGTGTGCACCCGCACGTTGGCCGTGCCCTGGGGGCGGTTCTCGGCCAGCCGGTAGTGCGAGACGGCGGCTCCGAAGACATCGACCGGGTCACGGTCGCTGAGGTCCTCCGGGGCCGTGTGCAGGTAGTAACGCTGGAGGAACGAGAGCAGGGACTCGCGATCCGGGGCTTCCTGGGCGTCTGGGGTCTCCTCGCCCGTCGACCCGGTCGGTAGGTGCCCCCCGACCGGGCTGTTCTCAGCTACCCGGGCGGCCCTCTCGAGCAACTCGGCCTTGGCTTCGTCCAGCTTGGTCTGCATTGTCCTCTGGCTCCTGTCGCGCGCCGTTGCGTGACGTAGAAGGAAGTACGGCCTCTGCGCTTACGACGTCACGTCGTGACACGGGGTATCCGGTCTGTTCCGACGCTATGCCGCAAGGTGAGATGAGCGGGGGTGTCTGAGCCAATCTTGAGCTGCCCCACGGGTGTGAGGCTGCTCTCTGCGACGCCTCGATCCGGGTGGTGCTCGGCGTCCAGGGAGTCCTCGAAGCCCCGTCCCGCCCGCGAAGACCAGCGACCGCCGCCCGGTCACGGATGTGGTCCGTGCTCTCCGGGCGCAGGGCAGGGACGACGACGTCCCCGCGAACTATCGCGCTGATCACGCCACCAAGGCTATCGCTCCTCACAGGGGGCCCGTCATGAGCCGTATGTGTACAAAACCAGGCCTGGAAGTTTGACGTTCTGCACAGTGCGGCCACCTATCGGCGGCCATAGCTGCGGGCAATCGTGCCGCTGAGGGCGGCCCGGGTGGGCGCAGCGGCACCCCCCTCCGCCGGGCTGCGGCCCCACCCGCCCCCAGCACCGACGCCGAGCACCCAGCTACGCCGCCAGCCGCTCCGCCTCCGCCACGGCCTCCTCAAGCGTGTCCACCACAGGCACCCCCACTGCCTCCAGACTCGCCCGACTGTGCGACCCGCCGGTGTACAGCACGGCCCGCGCACCCACATGCTGCGCAGCCACCGCGTCATCCGCCGCATCCCCGATCACAACGGTCCGCTCAGGATCAACTCTCAGTGACCCCAGATGCCGCACCATGTGCTCGGCCTTGCTGCCCCCCGACGGCCCGGTCCGCCCGTCCACCCGTATGAAGTGCGGCTCGATCCCGAACCCCCGCACCAACGGGACCAGCTCCTCGTGCACGTACATGCTCAGGATCGACTGACTCCGCCCCGCCGACCGCCACCCGGACAGCAGCTCCACCGCCCCCACCGTCAGCCCGCAGCTCACCCGGTGCTCCGCGTAGTACCGATGGAAGATGTCGTCCATGACCTCCCACTCGGCCTCGGTCGGCAGCCGCCCCATCAGCCGCTCATAGAACTTCGGCACCGGCACGCAGTACAGCTCCCGGTACTTCTCCAGCGTCAGCGGCTCCAGCCCCAGCTCGGCGAACGCCGCGTTCGTCGCCCCGATGATCGCGTCGATGTCATGGAACAGCGTCCCGTTCCAGTCCCAGACAATGTGCGCGCCCGTCTGCTTCCCCATGCCCCAAAACGTACCCGCCCCCACTGACAATCAAGAGAACGGCAACTCAACGCGCCCCCTGAACGCCGAGAGCACCCGCCCCGGCGCTCAGTCCCCGCGCCCCACCAGGTTCGGGATCTCCTGCGTGGCGAACCACAGCAGCTCGTGGTCCTCCGCCCCGTCCACGACGAACTGCGCGTCGTCGTCCCCACCGTCCGCCGCGGGCAGGGCCTCGGCCGCCGCGGTCACGTCCGCCTCCGCATCCGCGGCGTCGACATGCACGGACGCGGCCTTGGCCAGCGCGACGGGGCCGGCGACCCGCACCTCTCCCAGCGCCGCCGGGTCGAGCCCCCGGTCGGGGTCCGCGCTCGCGGCCCGGTCGGGCACGTCCACGGCCACCACGACCCGCCGCCGCGGCGCCTCCGGCTCGGCCGCCAGCAGCCGCAGCGAGGCCAGGGCGGCCCGGCTCAGCGCCGCGTACTCCAGTTCCTCGATGTCGTCGGAGAGGTACCACTCGCGCAGCCCGGGCGTCACGGCGTACGCGGCGAACGGCCCGGCTCCCAGCTCACCCGTCTTGTACGCCTCGGCGAGGCCGGGGAGGGTCAGGGGCACGTAGACACGCATGGCTGGCCGCTTCTTTCGTGGTCGTTTCGTGGTCGTGGTCACGGTCGCAGGGCTCCGGAGGGCCTTCAGGATACGTGCGGCGCGTCCCCTTTCGAGTTCCGCCCTGTGACGCCGGACGCGGCAACTCCGGGCCCGTCATTCACCCGGCCCGCCCCCGCACTGACTGGCTTCATGCCCTGCGCACCACCCGGATAGGTGAACCCTTCCGGCGCCCGCCACCCGGTGTCCGCTTCCTTGCCTCTGCCCCCGTCGGCCCCGTACAAGATCACCAACCCGAAGTTACCCCCCGGTATCTACCGGGCCCATGAAACGGGGACCCCCCATGCACAAGGTCATGACCAGGGCACAGCAGCGCCCGGCCGCCCGCCCGCCGGCCCGCCGCGACCCACGCCGCCCGGCGGCACGCGCCGCCACGCACACCCGGCAGCACCACACCACGCACCCCCGGGAGCCCCACTCCCGGTCCCCGGGGCACCGCCCACCCGCACCCCGCGGAGCCCGCCCACCCGGCAGCCGACGGCAGGCCTCCGGGCTCCGCCCGCACCGCGAGCCCCCGCACCCGCCCCACCTGACACCCGCCCACCGACGCCCTCCGCCGCCCCCGCCAGCACCCCGCAGAGCGACCGGAACCACCGCCCCGGCATCCCGGAACTCCACACCGGTTCCGGCATCCCGGAAGGCCACACCCGCTCCGGCCCTGCGGGACACCGCCCCACGCGTCCCGGCCCAGCACCCCCGCCGCCCGGCTCCGGTCCCCCGCCTCCTCCCCACCGACCTCTTCGCCGACCTCCTGCTCGCCGTGCTCAGCGGCCACCGCCCCGTCCACTCGATGCTCCGCCACACCCGGGGCCGCGCCTACGACGAACTGGCCTGGCTCGCCGAGCGCGGCCCCCTGCGCACCCGCGGCGCCCGCCCCGTCGTCCGGGACATCGGCTACTTCGAACCCCGCCCCGGCGCCATCGAGGCCTTCGCCCGCATCGGCGCCGGCGACCGACTGCGCGCCATGGCCTTCCGCCTGGAACTCGGCCAGGACCTCCGCTGGCGCTGCACGGCGGTAGAACTCGGCGGCCCCCGCCCGCCCCGCGCAGAGGCCGACTGAGCCGTCGCCGCAGGCCACAGAGCCGCCGATCCACCAAGCCGAAGGGCCGGACACCCTCGGGTGTCCGGCCCTTCAAGCCGCTACGGTGCCTCGGCGACCCTCACTTCTTACGGCGGCCCCGGCTCCGCGCCTGCTTGCGGCGCTCCGCGCGCGTGAGGCCGTCGGCCTCGGAACGCACCGGCTCGTCGTCGGTGGCGAAGTCACCCTCGACGGTGCCGCCCTCGCCGTCGACCGTCGGCGCGGAGAAGTGGAGGTTGCGCCGCTGCGGAGCGTCGAGCCCCTTGGCGCGGATCTCCGGGCGGGAACCGGCCTGCGCCGGCACCGTGTCGTGCTTCTCCAGGTCGGCCACCGGCTTGGTGTCCTCGACGGGGACCTCCTCGACCTGCTGCTCGACCTGGACCTCCAGGTTGAACAGGTAGCCGACGGACTCCTCCTTGATGCCCTCCATCATGGCGGTGAACATGTCGAAGCCCTCGCGCTGGTACTCGACCAGCGGGTCCTTCTGCGCCATCGCGCGCAGGCCGATGCCCTCCTGGAGGTAGTCCATCTCGTAGAGGTGCTCGCGCCACTTGCGGTCGAGGACCGACAGCACGACCCGGCGCTCCAGCTCACGCATGATCTCGGAGCCGAGCTGCGCCTCGCGCGCCGCGTACTGCTCGTGGATGTCGTCCTTGATGGAGTCGCCGATGAACTCGGCGGTCAGTCCGGCCCGGTCGCCGGCCGCCTCCTCCAGCTCCTCGACCGTGACGTTGCACGGGTAGAGCTGCTTGAAGGCGCCCCACAGCCGGTCGAGGTCCCAGTCCTCGGGGAAGCCCTCGGCGGTCTCGGCCTGGATGTACGCGTCGATCGTGTCGTCCATGAAGTGCTGCACCTGCTCGTGCAGGTCCTCGCCCTCCAGGACGCGGCGCCGCTCGCCGTAGATGACCTCACGCTGGCGGTTGAGGACCTCGTCGTACTTCAGGACGTTCTTACGGGTCTCGAAGTTCTGCTGCTCCACCTGCGACTGGGCGGAGGCGATCGCGCGCGTGACCATCTTGTTCTCGATCGGCACGTCGTCAGGGACGTTCGCCATCGACATCACGCGCTCGACCATCTGGGCCTTGAACAGCCGCATCAGGTCGTCGCCGAGGGAGAGGTAGAAGCGGGACTCGCCGGGGTCGCCCTGACGGCCGGAACGACCGCGCAGCTGGTTGTCGATCCGCCGCGACTCGTGCCGCTCGGTGCCCAGCACATAGAGCCCGCCGAGCTTCTCGACCTCGTCCTTCTCGGCCTGGACGGCCTTCTCGGCGCGCTTGAGCGCCTCGGGCAGGGCCTGGGCCCACTCCTCGATGTGCTCCTCGGGGTCGAGGCCGCGCTGGCGCAGCTCCGCCTCGGCGAGGTCCTCGGGGTTGCCGCCGAGCTTGATGTCCGTACCACGTCCGGCCATGTTCGTGGCCACCGTGACGGAGCCCTTGCGGCCTGCCTGGGCGACGATCTGCGCCTCACGGTCGTGCTGCTTGGCGTTCAGCACCTCGTGCTGGATGCCGCGCTTGCTGAGCTGCTGCGAGAGGTACTCGGACTTCTCGACCGAGGTGGTGCCGACGAGGATCGGCTGGCCCTTGCGGTGCTTCTCCTCGATGTCGTCGACGACCGCCTCGAACTTGGCGACCTCGGTCCGGTAGATCAGGTCCGACTGGTCCTTGCGGACCATCGGCCGGTTGGTCGGGATCGGCACCACGCCGAGCTTGTAGATCTGGTGGAACTCGGCGGCCTCGGTCATGGCCGTACCGGTCATGCCGCACAGGCCGGGCTGCTCCTTGCCCTTGTGGTCGTGGCGCTTGTAGAGGCGGAAGAAGTTCTGGAGCGTGATCGTGGCGAGCGTCTGGTTCTCGTCCTTGATCGGCACCCCTTCCTTCGCCTCGATCGCCTGGTGCATGCCCTCGTTGTAACGGCGGCCCGCGAGGATACGTCCGGTGTGCTCGTCGACGATCATGACCTCGTCGTCGATGATGACGTAGTCCTTGTCCTTCTTGAAGAGCTCCTTGGCCTTGATGGCGTTGTTCAGGTAGCCCACCAGCGGGGTGTTCACCGACTCGTAGAGGTTGTCGATGCCCAGCCAGTCCTCGACCTTGCTGACGCCGGACTCGTGGATGGCGACCGTGCGCTTCTTCTCGTCGACGTCGTAGTCGCCGGTCTCCTCGATGCCCTTGAGCGGCTGGCCGGCCTCGCCGCGCTTGAGGCGCTTGACCAGCTTGGCGAAGTCGCCGTACCACTTGGTGGCCTGGTCGGCCGGGCCGGAGATGATCAGCGGCGTACGGGCCTCGTCGATGAGGATGGAGTCGACCTCGTCGACGATGGCGAAGTTGTGGCCGCGCTGGACGAGCTCGTCCTTGGACCACGCCATGTTGTCGCGCAGGTAGTCGAAGCCGAACTCGTTGTTCGTGCCGTACGTGATGTCGCAGGCGTACTGCTCGCGGCGCTGAGCCGGCGTCATGTTGGCGAGGATGCAGCCGACGTTCAGGCCCAGGAAGCGGTGGACGCGGCCCATCATCTCCGAGTCGCGCTCGGCCAGGTAGTCGTTCACCGTGATGATGTGGACGCCCTCGCCGGACAGCGCGTTCAGATACGCCGGCAGCGTGCCGACGAGGGTCTTGCCCTCACCGGTCTTCATCTCGGCCACGTACCCCATGTGCAGCGCGGCGCCGCCCATCATCTGCACGTCGTAGTGCCGCTGGCCCAGGACGCGCTTGGCGGCCTCGCGGACGGTGGCGAACGCCTCGGGCAGCAGGTCGTCGAGCGTCTCGCCGTCCGCGTAGCGCTGCTTGTACTCATCGGTGAGGGCCCGCAGCTCGGCGTCGGAGAGGTCGACGAAGTCCTCTTCGATGGAGTTGACCTGGTCCGCGATGCGGTGCAGCTTGCGCAGGATCTTGCCTTCGCCTGCACGCATGATCTTCGAGAGGACGGACACGGGGGTTGGTCTCCTTGCCGGTCGGGCCTGGGACGGTCGGTTACCACTTGACTTACTGAGCAACGGCCATCGTATGCGAGGACCCCACCGCGCCGGGAGGGCCTGCCGTGACGGCGACCGTCCGCTGCTTCATTTCGCTTTCACTCTGCTTCAAAGGGAACAACGTCCGGGCCCCTCGGATGGTGCCGCATCCCTCACCCGAATCACGCGAAGCGTGACCACTCCCTCACCCACAGCAAACAGATGGCGCTTCCGGGGGCCTCCCACCACAATCGGCCGATGGACCCCGTCACCCTCACCACGGACCGCCTCCTGCTGCGCACGGTCGGCCCCCAGGACACCGACGCGGTGTACGACGCCTGCCAGGACGCCGACATCCAGCGCTGGACCACGATCCCCTCGCCTTACCTCCGCGAGCACGCCGAGGCCTTCACGGAGCAGTTGGTCCCCGACGGCTGGGCGGACGGATCCATGTACACCTTCGGCGTCTTCCTCCACTCCGGAGAACTCGCCGGCATGGTCGGCATCACCATGCGCGCCCTGGGCATGGGCGAGATCGGCTTCTGGGCCGCCAAGGAGCACCGCGCCAACGGCTACATCACGGAGGCCGCCCTCACGGCCTGCCGCTGGGCCTTCGTCCACGCCGCGATCGACCGCGTCGAATGGCGCGCCGAGGTGGGCAACCGCGCCTCCCGCGCGGTGGCGGAACGAGCCGGTTTCACGATCGAAGGCACGCTGCGCGCCGCGACCAACAACAAGGGCGTACGCCGCGACACCTGGATCGGCTCCTTGCTCCCATCGGACCTGAGCCTCCCGTCGACGGCCCCGTACTTGCCGGCGCGCGCGTAGCTGTTCTCAGGGCTGCTGAGCTGCTCAGCTGCGGGCAGTCGTGCCGCCGGGGCGGCACGGGCGGGCGCAGCGGCACCTCGCACCGCCGAACTGCGCCCCACCCGCCCCAGCCCCAGCGCACAGCACCCCCACACCCAACCTCGCAGCTCACGCCACCTCTGTCAGTCCCACCCCCTATCGTGCAAAACCATGACCACCCCGCGCCCCGCAACAGAGCTCTCCGCAGACGAGGCCCGCAGACTGACCCTCCGCGCCCAGGGCTTCCTCGGCGCCCCACCCCGCCGCGCCGGCGTCCGCGGCATCCTCCGCCACCTGGGTGCGATACAGCTCGACACCATCTCGGTCCTGGCCCGCTCCCACGAACTCGTCCCGTACGCCCGCCTGGGCGCGGTGGGCCGAAAGACAGTGGAGAACGCCTACTGGAGGGACACCCACGCCTTCGAGTACTGGTCCCACGCGGCCTGCATCCTCCCCATCGAGGAGTGGCCGCACTTCGCCTTCCGCCGCCGCGCCTACCGCAACCGCCCGCACTGGAACCACGACCTCCCGGACGGCGCCTACGACGAGGTCATCAAGCAGCTCCGCGACGAAGGCCCCCTCACGGCCACCGAGTTGGGCGGCGCGAAGAAGACGAACGACTGGTGGGACTGGTCCGGCTCGAAGGTCGCCGTCGAACGCGCCCTGATGTACGGCGAGGTGGTCTGCGTGGAGCGCCGCGGCTGGAAGCGCGTGTACGACCTCGCCGAGCGCGCGATCCCGGACGCCCTGCTGCACGACGAGCTGGACGACAGCGAGTGCCTGCGCCGCCTGGTCCGCCTGGCGGGCCAGTCCCTCGGCGTCGGGACGCGCGCGGACATCGCCGACTACCACCGCCTCAAGGGCGAGCAGGTCGACGCCGTGATCGCCGACTCGGGCCTCGTCCCGGTCACGGTCGAGGGCTGGGGCAAGCCCGCCTGGGCCGACCCCGCGGCCCTGGAGACACCCCCGCGCGGCCGCCACCGCACCACGCTGCTCTCGCCGTTCGACTCCTTGATCTGGGAGCGGGCACGCACGGAGCGGATCTTCGGCTTCACCCACCGCCTGGAGGCCTACGTCCCCAAACTGAAGCGGGTGCACGGCTACTTCGCGATGCCGGTCCTGGCCGGCGGCCGGCTCGTCGGCCGCGTGGACCCGGCCCGCGAGGGCAGCACGCTGGTGGCCAAGCAGGTCACGCTCGACGGCGCGAAGGCCGTCCCGGCCGTGGCCCAGGCCCTGACCGAGGCGGCGACCTGGGTGGACTGCACGGACGTACGCGTAGAACGCGTCGACGCACCGGACCTGCGCGAACCCCTCGTCAAAGAACTCGCCCGCATCCTCGCCTGAGCCCTACCGGATCTCGAGGATCTTCTCCCGCATCGCATAGACCACCGCTTCCATCCTGGAGTGCAGCTGAAGCTTCTCCAGGATGTTGCGCACGTGGTTCTTCACGGTGTTCTCGGAGATGAACAACTCCTTGGCGATATCGCGGTTGTTCATTCCCGTCGCGACGAGTTTGAGGACTTCCAGTTCGCGGTCCGTCAGCCGCGGCGCGGGCACCAGCCGGCGCTCGTCCGTGCGCTGGATCATGGACTTGAACTCGGTGAGCAGCTTCGACGCCATGGACGGGCTGATCTGCGACTGCCCGTCGGCCACCGCGCGAATGGCGGTGGCCACCTCGTCCGTCGAGATCTCCTTGAGGAGATAGCCGGTCGCGCCCGCCTTGATGGCCTCGTAGAGATCGGCTTCCTCGTCGCTGATCGTCAGCATGATGATCTTTGCGCTGGGGGCGACCTCCTTGATGGAGGTGCATGCCTCGATCCCGCCGCGCTTGGGCATCCGCACGTCCATCAGGACGATGTCGGGCAGCAGGTCGGCGGCCTTCTCGACGGCCTCGGCGCCGTCGCCCGCCTCCCCGATGACCTGGATGTCCTCCTCGGCCGCCAGCACGATCTCCAGGCCACGACGGAACAGGGCGTGGTCGTCGACCACAAGGACTCTGATCGGTTCCTTGCGTGGAGAGTCCGTGTCCGGGCCCATGCCGACGACGCCGCCGTCGGCATCCTCGTCACGCATCGGTCCGAAGCTGTCCGCCATCGTTCCTCCCCCTGAAGGCTGCGGCCTGTGGTCCTGAGCCATCGCCAACCCAGAGCAACGACCCACCGGTTGGGCCGTGGCCAACCATGATTTCATGCCCGGACGACACCAGGGTGACGGAGCGGGGCGTCAAGTGGTCGCACGGGGGTGCCCCTGGGGGCGCACACGCGCTCCAGGGGCACCTGCTCCGCTCTCACCCGGCATGGTCAGCCGCCGAGCGCACCGCCGGCCTCGGGGGCGTGCGCGTGTGTGACCATCGTGTCCGTCCGGAGGTGGATCACGCCGTAGTCGTAGGCGTGCCGTCGGTAGACGACACTCGGTTCCTTGGTCTCGGAGTCGACGAACAGATAGAAGTCGTGCCCGACCAGTTCCATCTCGTAGAGAGCCTGGTCGAGGGTCATGGGGGCTGCGACGTGGGTCTTCTCGCGGACGACGATGGGGCCGTCACCCTGCACTTCCAGCGAGCCGATCTTCTTCGTGGGGACGGCCTCTTCCGGCTCCTCCTCGGGAGTCGGCACCAGGCCGTTTCCGTTGAGCGTCGCCACACCCGGGACGTGGTCGGCGACCTCCGCGGCCGAAATCCGGCGCGCGCCACGGCGCGAGAACCGCTTGTCGTGCTGCCTGCGCAGCCGGGCTTCCAGCTTTTCCGCCGCCAGGTCGAGCGCCGCGTACGGGTCACTCGCCGCTGCCTCCGCCCGGATCACCGGACCGCGGGAGCGGAGCGTGATCTCCACTCGGTCACAGCGGTCGGCCTGCCTGGGGTTCGGCTCCTTGGACACCTCGACGTCGAGGCTGATCACCTTGCCATCGAGCTTCTGGATCTTCTCCAGCTTCAGCTTCTCGGCCACGTGCTTCCGGAACCGCTCGGGCACCTCGGTCTTGCGGCCCTTGACGACGATGTCCACGCAGAACTCCGTTCCCGGATCGCTCCGCTTCGCTGCGGAGCGTCTCCCTTTTGCACCAGGTCCCGGTGTGCCCCGGGACCTCGGACTCGGTGACTTCCACCTCCTCCCCCGTGGGCGAGATCTCCACTCCACCGTCGCGAGTGATGAAGAAAAACCCGCGGCACGGCATTCGGATTTGAGAGGTGTGGCCTGCGGCTTTCCCTCTCAACCGAACATATCTCGCCTGGACGGATGTCGTCACCCTCTACTGCGGCGTACCTCCGTTCAGGTGAATAAGCCCTCTCGCTACCTGCAACGACGCAAGATCTCAGTCAGTTCCGGTTTATTTCAAAAGAGTCCGGTGATGCGGCGACCACTGCCGCGCACACCACGTCGACGACTCCGTCGGCGCCGCCCGCGCCCCTGATTCCCTGCCGGCCGGGCCGCCGGCCCGTCCTCTCTCGCGTTGTTCCGACGTTCTGTTCCTCTCTGCTTTCCCATGTCTCTCCCCCGTACACGGCCACAGCCCCCGCAGCGTTCGAAACCGGCCCCGCCGCCCGCACGGCCCGCGCGGCCTCCGCCAAGGACGCCCCCGTGGTCATCAGGTCGTCGACGAGGACGACCGGCCCTCCCAAGAGCAGCCGGGCACCCCCGGGAACCACCGCCAGCGCGCCCGCGAGATTGTCCAGTCGCTGCCGGGAGTTGAGCACCGACTGGTCGGCCACGGCCCGAACCTGCCGCAGCACGCCGAGCACCCTGGCCGGAACCCCGCGCCGCCGCAGTTCCCCCGCCGCCGCGAGCGCGATCCGCCGCGCGGGATCATGCCCCCGGGCCCGCACGGCCCGCCGCCCGGACGGAACGGGCACGAGCAGCACAGGAGCCCCGGCGTCCCGGGACCACGCCCCCTCGCCCCCGGCCCAGGAGCCGCCCCACGCCCTCTGCAGCCCCGCCCGCACGGCTCCCGCCAAGGCCACCCCGAGGGGACCTGCGAGCGCCAGGGCACCCCGTTCCTTGTGGGCCAGCAGCGTCGCCCGCACCTCGTCCGCATACGGAGCCGCCGCGTGCACCCGGGGCAGCCCGGGTGGCTCCGGCACCGGCCGCACCCGGCGTGCCGCGACTCCGCTCAGCACCGCACGGCACTCCGGACAGAGCACCGTACGAGGCCTCCCACAGCCCCCGCACTCGGCCGGCAGCACCAGGTCGGTGAGGTCCTGCCACCACCCCCGCATGGCCACACTGTGCCGAACCGGGCCCCGCCCCTGCCACCCCTGTGGACAACGGCCTGTGGACAACTCCCCGCCCGGCGAACGGCTCGTCCCCCACATGAGTGACGGCCCCGTGGGACGGCCCGAGAGTCCGGGGGCGCACCGGCCGCTCCCGCTCCCGAACGACAGCGGTCGCCCCTCCCGGGCCTCACCCGGCAGCAGCGACCGCTCGCACGCCCCGGGCACCGGCCACGGGGGTGTCACACCTCACCCCGGATAGACCGGCGCCGTCCCCTCCGTCACCTTCTGCCACTGCGCGCCCGACGGCAGCCGAACGATTCCGTCCACCGAGTACGCCACCAGCGGCAACCCCTCGTCCTCGGCGGCGGTGACCTCCTTCACGCCGGTCAGGGCCGCGGGCGCCGGTACGTCCGG
This sequence comes from Streptomyces afghaniensis 772, assembly GCA_000415505.1. GTDB lineage: Bacteria > Actinomycetota > Actinomycetes > Streptomycetales > Streptomycetaceae > Streptomyces > Streptomyces afghaniensis. Next base: position 1,955 of record KE354400.1, on the reverse strand, counting down.
CGTGGAGCCGTCGACCTGGACGTACCGCATCTGCTCCACACCACCGTGCTCACGCCCGACCACCACGAGCCGGCTGTCCCCGGCCCACGACATGGCGGTGACCTCCTCCAACTCCGGCGTCGCGGAGCGCAGTTCGACCACCCTGACGGCCGGCTGCTCGCCCGGCTTCCCCTCCCGCTCGATCAGCCCGATGAGCAGGGTCTTCTTGCCGCCCTTCTCCACGACGAGCGCGATCCGCACTCCGTCGGCGGCCACCCGCACGGCCTGGACCCGCCCGTCCAGGTGCGGCATGCGCACCTCCAGCGGATCGCCCTTGCCCTCCTCCAGCAGGAGCAGCCGGGGGTTGTCCGGGTCGCGATCGGCCACCCACAAGCCGTCGTGCGCGTCCCAGCTGGGGGTCGTCAGCCGGTCGGTCTCGGTCCGGCCGTGGCTGCGCAGTACCGGCTCGCCCAGCGAACCGCCCGAGACCAGCGACCCCACGTACAGCGACTTGCCGTCGAGGCTGACACCGGCCGCGGTGTGCTCGTCGCGCGACACGGCCACCGACCGCAGTGCCGTGTCGCCCTCGCCCAGCGCCCCCGGCGCGGGGTCCGACTTGGGGTCGCTGCTGCCCGCCGGGATCCGTACCAGCCGGTCCTTGCCGTCGACGAAGTACAGGTAGTCGGGGTGGCGCGTCGAGCTCCGGAAGGCGGCGGCATCGGCCGCGCCCTTCGCGAGCGAGCACAGCTCCTCCCCGTCGGCCCGCAGCTCGACCTCCTCCACCACGGGGCTGAGGCTCTGCAACGTGAACAGCAGCTGGGCCGCCATCTCCTGGCACCGATTGGTGCCGACGCCCGCGGCCTTGTCGTTGAGCGGGACGGTCAGCTTGTTCCGGTCGTCGGGCGTCAGCGCACCGGTCTTCTTCGGCAGCGCCGTACCGGTGGGGAAGCTCGACCTGACGACGGGCCCGAGCCACCGCGTGGGCCCGCTCAGGACGGAGCGCACCACCTGTGTCATGGGATCCACCCGCCGGCGGACGTACACGGGGTCGGCGACCGCCGTGGGCTGGGTGTCCGCCCCGGCCGCCGAGGTGTTCGAAGCGAAGTAGTACTTGTTGACGGACATGTAGTTGCGCTGGAAGTCCGACTCACCCATGACGACGCCCTGCGGCAGCGCGTCGATCCGCCACTGCCGGCTCTTGTCGTCCTGCGTCAGGTGCACGGTACGGCCGTACGCCCCGGTGGCCGGCGCATACGCCTGCTGCGCGTCCACGGTGGCCACCTTGGTGCCGGTGAGCGTGTACGAGATCTCGCCGGTGTCCTCCCCGCCACCGCCCGCCTCGGGTTTGGCACCCGGCCCGTCCGTCAGCACGGTGGTGGAAAGCTCCGGCTGCCACGTCTTGGCGGCCTCGCCGGTCAGGTACTGCCGCGCGGTCTTGTAGTGCGGGTCGTCGCTGGTGAGCGCCTCCAGGAAGCCCTGCACGATCTCCGAGGGCGGCGCGTCCTCCCCCGGCGGCACGGCGAACACCCGGACCTGGGTGTCCTGGCGCGGTGTGGACTCCACACCCCGCAGATCCCCGCTGTCCGGCATCGAGGCACACCCGCCAGCAGCAGGACGCCACCGGCGGCGTACGCCATCACGCGCGCGGGCGTACGCCGACCGCGCCCCCACGGTCAGCGCCCACGAGATGCCTCCCCATGCCTGTCCGCGCTCTCCGCGTCTGTTTTCCTGCCCGCGTCCGCGGTTCCGTCGTCCCCGTGCGCGTCCCGCGACCCGCTCACGTCCCGGTCCCGACGAGGCCCCGGCGGGACCACCCGACTTGCCGCTGCCGACCGCACTCGCCGGTCCATTCCCCACACCGTTGCCGGCCGTACCAGCCGGTCCGCTCGCCGTACCGCCGTCGGCCACGCCTGACGAATCACTCACCACGCCGTTGCCGGCCGGGCCACTCGCACCCGCGTCGCAAGCCGGCCGCT
>KE354399.1 GCA_000415505.1 Streptomyces afghaniensis 772 | reverse complement strand
CCCCCGGTTCCGCCGTGAGTCCTTGGGCTCCAGTGGTATCGGAGAGCCCCGCAGCGGCTCGTCCGCGGTCCTGGGCAGCGTCAGCCGGAACTGCGAACCGCCGCCCGGCTCGCCCCACGCCTGAAGCCAGCCACCGTGCAGCCGCGCGTCCTCCAGGGCGATGGACAACCCCAGGCCCGTACCACCGGTCGTACGCGCGCGTGCCGGGTCGGCCCGCCAGAAGCGGCTGAACACCCGGGTCGCCTCGCCCGGCTTGAGCCCGACCCCGTAGTCCCGCACCGCGACCGCGACCGCACCGCCCGCCGCGGCGAGCTTGACGACCACGTCCCTGCCCTCACCGTGCTCGACGGCGTTCACGACGAGGTTGCGCAGCACGCGCTCCACGCGCCGGGCATCGGCCTCGGCGACGACAGGCTGCTGGTCGCCCAGGATGCGGATCCGCGTGCCCTTGCGCTCCGCGAGCGGCTCGGCCCCGCTGACCACCCGCCGTACGACCTCCCTGAGGTCTATCGGCTCGGCCTCCAGCGCCGCGGCGCCCGCGTCGAACCGGCTGATCTCCAGCAGGTCCGCGAGCAGCGACTCGAACCGGTCCAGCTGGTCGGCGAGCAGCTCCGCCGACCGCGCGGTCACCGGGTCGAAGTCCTCACGCGCCTCATGGATGACGTCAGCGGCCATCCGTACGGTCGTCAGCGGCGTACGCAGCTCATGCGACACGTCCGACACGAACCGGCGCTGCATCCGCGACAGGTCCTCCAGCTGGCTGATCTTCAGCTGGAGGTTCTGGGCCATCTTGTTGAAGGCCTCGCCGAGCCGCGCGATGTCGTCCTCGCCGGTGACCTTCATACGCTCCTGAAGCCGCCCGGCCGACAGCCGCTCCGCGATCCCCGCCGCCATCCGCACCGGCGTGACGACCTGCCGCACCACGAGCCAGGCGATGGCCCCGAGCAGCACGACGACGAACAGCCCCGCCGTCGCCAGGGTTCCCTTGACCAGGCTCAGCGACTTCTCCTCCTGGGTGAGCGGGAAGAGGTAGTAGAGCTGGTACGGGTCCCCGTTGGGGTCGTTGACCTGCTTGCCGACGACCAGGCCCGGCTGGGATTCCTTGGTCGCGTTGTTGTAGGTGATGCGGGTGTAGCTCTGCGCGGCCGTCGTGCTGCTGCCGATCCGCTCGCGCAGGTCGGCGGGCACGCTCCTGTTCCAGTCCACCTCGCCGGAGGCACGCTGCCCACGGCCGCCCGCGCCGTCCTCGTCGGAGGCCGGGAGCGTCACCACCTCGAAGGCGCCCTGGCCGCCGCTGGACAGCGAGGAGACGAGGTCGCTCATCCACTCGGTGACGTTCTGCGCGGGACGCCCGTCCGCCGTGGCGACGTCGTCGCCGGTGCCGCTCGCCGCCTCGTCGGCCCGCTGCTTGGCCACCGCGAACCCGCCCGTGGCCTGGCTCTGGGACGCTTTCACCTTGGCGTCCAGCAGGCCGTTGCGCACCTGCCCGATGACGACGAAACCGAGCAGCAGGACCACGCCCAGCGACATCAGCAGCGTGGTGACGACGACCTTGAGCTGGATGTTGCGGCGCCACAGCCGCATGACGGGCAGCAGCGGCCGGCGCACCCACCGCATGAACAGCCGGATGACCGGGCTGCCCTGGACCCCGCCCTGGAGCAGCAGCCCGCTCTCCAGGAACCGTCCCCAGCGGGAACCCGCCTTCTTCCGCCCGACAGGCCGCTCCGGGCGGGCCCCGGACCGTCCGGGCGCCGAAGCGGCACTGTCGCCGGACATGTCAGCTCGGCCCTGCCTTGTACCCGACACCACGGACCGTCACCACGATCTCCGGCTTCTCCGGGTCCTTCTCGACCTTGGAGCGCAGCCGCTGCACGTGCACGTTGACCAGCCGCGTGTCCGCCGCGTGCCGGTAGCCCCACACCTGCTCCAGCAGCACCTCGCGCGTGAACACCTGCCACGGCTTGCGCGCGAGCGCGACCAGCAGGTCGAACTCCAGCGGCGTCAGCGCGATCGACTGCCCGTCCCGCTTCACGGAGTGCCCGGCCACGTCGATGACCAGGTCACCGATGGCGAGCTGCTCCGGAGCGGGCTCCTCCGACCTCCTGAGCCGCGCCCGGATCCGGGCCACCAGCTCCTTCGGCTTGAACGGCTTCACGATGTAGTCGTCGGCACCCGACTCCAGGCCCACGACGACATCGACCGTGTCGCTCTTCGCCGTGAGCATCACGATCGGCACACCGGACTCCGCCCTGATCAGACGGCACACCTCGATGCCGTCCCGGCCGGGCAACATCAGATCGAGCAGCACCAGATCGGGCTTGGACTCGCGGAAGGCGGCCAGCGCCTTGTCGCCGTCGGCCACGAAAGACGGCTCGAAACCCTCACCACGCAGCACGATGCCGAGCATCTCGGCAAGTGCGGTGTCGTCGTCGACGACAAGGACTCGTCCCTTCATAAACGACATCATCCCATTCTCATAACGGTGGCGAAGGCAGTGGTGAGGTAGGTCACCGGCCAGTGACCATAGTCGCAGCAAGCGCTACTGTCTGCCCTCGTCCGCCCCCCTTGTTGATCTCGACGACGGGCAGCGGCGGGCCCTTCGCCCCGCGAAGGGACGAGTTGCCGGAGCCCGCGCCACTGCGCACGCGCTCCGGCAGCCGCCTGGCTCAGCCCAGCCGCCCGGCTCAGCCCGCCGCCACCCGGCGCGACCGGGCACACACCTCCGCGAGCGCCTCGGCCGTCACCGGCGAAACCGCACCCTCCTCCGTGACGATCGCCGTCACCAGCTCGGGCGGGGTCACGTCGAACGCCGGGTTGTACGCCTGCGTCCCCAGCGGCGCCACCGGAATGCCACCGCCCGCCTCAGCCCCGGTCACCGGAACCTGTGGCGCCACGAACTCGGTCACCTCGTGACCGGCTCGCTGCTCGACCTCGATCGACGCCCCGTCGGGGGTGTCCGGATCCACCGTCGTCACCGGCGCCACCACGATGAACGGCACATGGTGATACCGCGCGAGCACTGCCAGCGGATAGCTCCCGACCTTGTTCGCCACCGAACCGTCCGCCGTGATGCGGTCCGCCCCGATCAGCACCGCGTCCACCTCCCCGGCGGCGAACAGCGACCCGGCCGCGTTGTCGGTGAGCAGCGTGTACGCCATCCCACTGCGCGCCGCCTCGTACGCCGTCAGCCGGGCGCCCTGCAACAACGGACGCGTCTCGTCCACCCACAGACGCCGCAGCCGGCCCGCCCGGTGCGCCGCGAGCGCCACCGCGAACGCGGTCCCCTCCCCGCCCGACACCAGCGAACCGGTGTTGCAGTGCGTGAGGATCCGGTGCCCGCCGCCGGGCAGCAACTCGTCCAGCAGCGTCAGCCCGTGCTCGGCCATCCGCGCACTGGCCTCGGCGTCCTCCCGGTGCAACTGCCGCGCCGCCGCCAGCGCCGCAGCGGCCGCCTGCCTGATGTCACCACCCTTGGCGAGCGCCGCCTCGTGAGCCGCTTGTGCCCGGCGCACCCCCACGGCCAGGTTCACCGCGGTCGGCCGGGCGCTCGCCAGCGCGGCCGCGGCCTCGTCCACGTCGAAGCCCCGCACGGCGGCGAGCGCGACGCCGTACGCTCCCGCGATGCCGAGCAGGGGTGCCCCGCGCACGGCGAGCGAGCGGATCGCCTCCACGAGCGCGGGCGCGTCCGTACAGACCAGTTCGACCTCCTCGGCCGGCAGCCTCGTCTGGTCGAGAAGGACCAGAACGGGTCCTTCCGGTGGCTCTTCCCAACGGATCGCCGGGATCTCGGTCGGCCGCTTGTCATCGCCGCTGTACGCGTACTGATCAGCCATGCGGTCAGTCTGCCCCCTAACGCGCGGACAATAGAAGGTACGCAGCCCATACCGCGGCCGGTCACTCCAAGACCACCCCATGGCACGATGGCTGCCAACCTGCCGCCGCGACCGCGGACGGGCACCGTGAAGGAGCGACGATGAACGACACTCCGGGCTGGGCCTCGCCCGGATCCGCCCCGTCCGAAGGGCAGAAGCCTGACGCGTCCGGCCCTGCCGAGCCCGCCGACCGCCCGGGCCCTGCCGAGCCCGCCGACCGCCCGGGCCCTGCCGAGCCGACCGACCGCCCCGGCCCCGCACAG
>KE354398.1 GCA_000415505.1 Streptomyces afghaniensis 772 | reverse complement strand
CTGTCGGCACTCGTCGACGCGCTGGTCGACGTGGAGTCCGCCGGACCACTGGTGGCTGTGCGGGCCGCACGGCATGGTCCGCGGCCGCCCCAAGAGGTCCTGTCCGGCCTCGGTGTGCCGGGCGACCGCGTCCACCAGGAGCTGTTCTACGCCGACGACGAACCCGTACGCGAGGTCCACCACGCCGAGGCAGGCCCCTCCGGCCCGGTCAGCCAGGTCACCGTCACTCTCGACGGCCGCTCCACCACCTCCGCCCTGCCCCGCGAGCGGACCATCCTGGAAGGCGCCCAGCAGACCCGCCCCGACCTGCCGTTCGCCTGCAAGGGCGGGGTCTGCGGCACCTGCCGCGCCCTGGTCACCGACGGCAAGGCCGACATGCGCCGCAACTTCGCCCTCGAACCGGCCGAGGTCGACGCGGGCTACGTCCTCACCTGCCAGTCGTTCCCGGTCTCCGACGCGCTGACGGTGGACTTCGACACCTGAGCCTGGGTCAGGTCGCCCGCAGAAACCCGCACCCGGCAGATCGCGCCGGGGTCTTGACCGCGGCGCGACATCGCCCACAGACTCCCCTCTGACTGCGCAGTCATACGACGACGCCGAAGGTGGAGGGGCCATGTACGGAGGAAGACCGGCCACGGTGCTGGGCAGCTTCATCGCGGCTGCAGCGCTGCTGGCGATACCCATGGCCACCGCGCAGGCCTACAACCCGACCGGCGGCATCGTGTACCGGCTCGGGGACGAGCCGTGCCTGAAGGGCCGGGGCAACTGCGCCGTCTACCCCAAGTCGGCGCAGCTGCCCGGCGGACGGCTGGTCGCGTCGTTCGAGAAGGCCACCGTCGTACCGCAGTCGGGCAGCGCCGACGGGGAGACGCTGCCGGTCTACAAGAGCGATGACCACGGCACGTCGTGGCAGCCGCTGTCGGAGGTCAGGGCTCCGGCGTACCTCTCCCGGGACCCGAAGTACGCGAAGTACACGAGCAACTGGACCAATCCGTACCTGTACGTGCTCCCCCAATCGGTCGGGAAGCTGAAGAAGGGCACGCTGCTGCTCGCGAGCGTCGTGTCGGGCGACGACCAGTACTACCTGGAGCACAAGGCAGCCGACCCGGACTGGACGCCGTCCAACGACGGGGACCGCGAGGACCTGGCGATCGCGCTGTACTCCAGCACGGACGAGGGCCGATCTTGGAAGGTCGTCGACGTCATCGCGACCGGCGGCTGGCAGGGCGGCAGCGCGGGCGCGGTCGGCAGGAACGTCGCCGCAGCGAACACGCACCGGCAGGTGGACCCCCTCTGGGAGCCGTACCTGATGGTCCACAAGGGCCGGCTCGTCTGCTACTACTCCGACGAGAACGACTACCTCGGCTTCGACCCGGTCACCGGCGTGCCCATACCGGACCCCGCGAACGACACCGCCCCGGACTCGCACGGCCAGATCCTCGTCCACAAGACCTGGGACGGACGCGCCGCCCGGTGGAGCGAGCCCGTCGTGGACGTCGCGGGGCACACCCAGGACATGGGCGGCGGCAAGACGGAGATCGGCGGCGGGCGCCCGGGCATGACGAACGTCGTGCGGACCTCGGACGGCAAGTGGCTGCTCACCTTCGAGTACTGGGGCGGCGGAGCCAACACCAGGTACGTGCTCGCCGACGACCCGCTGGTCTTCCACCGCGGCACTCCCACCGGAGAGGGCGTCACCTCCCTGCCGGCCGACGCCGGTTCCCGTCCCCTCGCCACCGGCGGCAGCCCGGTCGTCATCCGGCTCCCCGACGGGCGCCTGGTCTACAACGCGGCCGGCAGCGGCAACGTCTGGGTCAACGACAGCGGACGCAGCGACGGTGTGTGGAAGGAGTACCAGACGACCTCGCGGGCCGGCTACAGCCGCAACCTCCAGTACGTCGCCGGTACCGGCCGCATCGTGATCCTCAACAACCAGGACACGTCGGTGATCGCCCACGCCGAAGTCGACCTCGGCCACTCGGAGGGGCCGTACTACCGGTTGGTGAACCGCAAGACCGGTCAGGTCATCGGCACCGGCGGCAAGACCAACGACGCCAGCATCGGCAACGGTGACGTCCCCGACGTCCGCCTGGAGGACGCCGGCGCGGCCACGGACAAGGACACCCAGTACTGGCACGTGGTGACCCGGCCGCAGGGCGGTACGACCCTGCTGAACAAGTCGGGCGGCCGGGCGGCGGCGATCTGGACCGGGACCGCTTCCGCCGGGCAGCGCATCGGCCAGTGGGTCGACGACAACTCCGCCGGCACCTGGAACGTCATCAGGACCGACGACGGCTCCTACAGGTTCCAGGCGGCCAAGAACCCGGACCTGTACCTGACCGGTGCGTCCCGAGGGGCGCCGCTCACCCTCCAGAACGAGGCCGCGGACGGTTCCCAGGAATGGCGGCTGGTCCGACAGGCGGGGCCCCGGCCGGACTGATGCTCACCCTGCGCGCAGCACGCGCAACGCCGTGAGCGCCACGTGGAGTTCGGTGCGCCGTTCGCCGGATTCGAGGTCGGTGTCGAGGAGGCGTTCGATGGTGCGCAGACGCTGGTACATGGTCTCCCTGGACAGGCCGCCGCGGCGCGCCGCGGTGGTCTTGTTGCCGGCGGCGTCGAGGTAGTGGCCCAGCGTCGTCAGCAGATCCGTGCCGTGCCGGGTGTCGTGGTCGATGAGCCGGCCGAGCCGCCGTTCGGTGTAGTCCTGGACGCGGGTGTCCTCGCGCAGCGCGTACAGCAGGCGGCGCAGGTCGATGTCCGGCAGCTCGTGGAAGGAGCGGTCGGGGGGAAGGGGCTGGCCGGGCGGGGTGGCCTCTATGACGCGGGCCGCCTCCCGGAAGGAACGGGGGATGTCGGCGAGGTCCGCCACCTCCGAGCCGACACTCACGAGCGCCTGCGGGGACAGCCCCAGCGCGGTGCGGCTCAGGCGCTCGGCCACCGGACGCCAGGGCTGGGCGGCGCGCAGGGCCGGCAGGACACCCAGGCGGCCGGGGGAGAGCTCCCCGACGAGGGCCGGGATTCCCGCCGACCTGAGCTCCCGGTGCAGTCGGGACTCCGGCTCGGTGCCCGACGCACCGGGGCCCAGGTCGACGAGGAGCGCCAGGTATCGGCTGTCCTCGGTGGGCAGGCCCAGCGCGGCGCAGCGGGCACGGGCGTCCGCGGGGGAGTGGTGGCGCTGTTCCGCCAGTTCCCGCAGGGCGTTGCGGTGGGCCGTGTGTTCCCAAGGAGTGGCGTGGATGAGGCGGGCGACGGTCAGCGCCATCGCCGTCCTCTCCAGGACGGTGACGTGCTCCGGCCCGAAGGCCGGCCCGTCGTCGGGAGCCCGGAGCATGGCCAGACGGCCCCAGCGTTCCCCCTGGTAGGAGACCGGCGCGGTGAGCCAGCCCTCCGGGCCGCCCACCTCGGTGTGGTCGCCGGGCTCGGTGGCCCGGGAGCGCTGTTCCCAGCCGGTGAGCGCCTCCTGCACCGTGCTCCCCGACGGCTCGCAGATCAGTGCCTGGTGCGCCAGGTTCTCCAGGACGACCGTGCGGCCGCTCATCTCCGCCGCCGCGCGCACCACGTCCTCCGGCCCCGCGCCGCGCAGCGTCAGCGCGGTGAACGCCTCGTGGATCCGCTGAGTCCGGCGCATCGCCTCGGCCTGGTTGCCGAGGATGAGCGCGTGGACGACCTGGGTGACCTCCAGGAAGTTGACGTCCCGGGCGAGAGTGACCAGCGGGAGCCCCCGGGCGCGGCAGGCCTGGACGAGGGCGTCGGGCGGACGGTGGTAGCGCCGTACCAGCTCGATGACCAGGGCGGCCGCTCCCACCTCGGTCAGTTCGTCGACGTACCGGCGGACCCCCGCGGCGTCCTCGGGCAGCGGCATGCCCGTCGTCAGGACCAGCTCCCCGCCCTTGAGGAAGGACGCCGGATCCGTCAGCTCGGTGATGTGCACCCAGCGCACCGGCCGGTCCAGAGACGCCAGCCCGGTGACGACCTGGGGCTGTCCGGCGGCCAGGACGGGCAGGGCCAGCACGTCGGCGACGGTCGGCGCGCGACCGGCCGGGGCCTTCGGGTCGTTCTCGTTCACGGTGACTCCCTGCTCGCCCGGTCACTCTGACAAGCGGCACTGACCTGCGCAAGAGCTGTCCACGGCAGGGGCGGGCGGGACCCGAGGGGCTGGGAGGTTGACACAACGTCCGAACAACGCGTTCCGGCTGGACAGATCACGCGTTGTCGCCCCTCGCGGTGGCTTGGATGCTCGGTTACCGGAGCTGAGCCAAGCAACCACACCTCGACGCACGGCCGGGAGACAACATGACCGCACTGTCACCGCACCTTCGCCAGGCCACGCCCGTGGTGGCGGCCCGGGGCGAGGGCGTCCACCTCTATGGTGAGGACGGCCGCCGCTACCTCGACTTCACCGCCGGCATCGGCGTCACCAGCACCGGGCACTGTCACCCCAAGGTCGTGGCGGCGGCGCAGGAGCAGGTGGGCACGCTGATCCACGGCCAGTACACCACCATCATGCACGAGCCGCTGCGCCGCCTCGTCGGCAAGCTGGGCGAGGTACTGCCGGCCGGCCTCGACAGCCTGTTCTTCACCAACTCCGGCAGCGAGGCCGTCGAGGCGGCACTGCGGCTGGCCCGCCAGGCCACCGGCCGGCCCAACGTCATCGTCTGCCACGGCGGTTTCCACGGCCGTACGGTCGCCGCCGCCTCCATGACCACCTCCGGTATCCGCTTCCGGTCCGGTTTCTCCCCGCTGATGAGCGGCGTGGTCGTCACTCCGTTCCCGACGCCCTTCCGGTACGGCTGGGACGAGGAGACCGCCACGCGCTTCGCCCTCAAGGAGCTCGACTACACCCTCCAGACGATCTCGTCGCCCGCCGACACGGCCGCGATCATCGTCGAGCCGGTGCTCGGCGAGGGCGGCTACGTGCCCGCGAACCGCACCTTCATCGAGGGGCTGCGCGAGCGGGCGGACCGGCACGGCTTCCTGCTGATCTTCGACGAGGTGCAGACCGGCGTCGGCCGCACCGGACGCTTCTGGGGACACGACCACTTCGGCGTCACCCCGGACATCCTCGTCACCGCCAAGGGCCTGGCCAGCGGCTTCCCCCTCTCCGGCATCGCCGCCTCCGAGGAGCTGATGGCCAAGGCGTGGCCCGGCTCGCAGGGCGGCACGTACGGCGCCAACGCCGTCGCCTGCGCCGCGGCCTGCGCGACCCTCGACGTCGTCCGTGACGAGAAGCTCGTCGAGAACGCCGAGGCGATGGGCAAGCGGCTGCGCCACGGCCTGGAGGCGGTGGCCGACCGGACCCCGGGCATCGGCGACGTCCGCGGCCTCGGCCTCATGCTCGCCACCGAGTTCGTCACCGAGGACGGCAGCCCGACCCCGAGACCGCCGCCCGCGTGCAGCGCGCCGCCATCGACGAGGGCCTGCTCCTGCTGCTGTGCGGCGCCTGGAACCAGGTGGTCCGCATGATCCCGGCGCTCGTCATCGACGAGGCGGGCGTGGACGAGGGTCTCCAGGCCTGGGCCAACGCCGTCGAGGCCGGCACCTCGGGAGCGGCGGACCGATGACCACCGCCACCCGCGACCTGGCGGGTCTGACGGCCCGGATCGCCGAGATCGCGCCCGGTCTGCGGGTGGAGACCGGCCCGGGAGCGACGGGCCCCTACGCCTACGACGCCTCCAACTACCGTGTGCTGCCGCGCGCGGTGGCCTTCCCGCGCACCGCCGACGACGTGGTCGCGGTGCTGCGGGCCTGCCGGGAGGCCGGCGTCCCGGTCACCGCCCGGGGCGGCGGCACCAGCATGGCCGGCAACGCGGTCGGGCTGGGAGTCGTCCTGGACTTCTCCCGGTACATGAACCGGATCCTGGACATCGACGAGGAGGCGCGCACCGCGCGGGTCGAGGCCGGTGTCGTCCTCGACGCCCTGCGCGGCGCGACCGCCCTGCACGGGCTCGACTTCGGGCCGGATCCGTCCTCGCACAGCCGCTGCACCCTCGGCGGCATGATCGGCAACGACGCGTGCGGCAACCGGTCGGTGCGCGACGGGCGGACCAGCGGCCACGTCGAGGCCCTGGAGATCGTGACGGCCGACGGCGTGCGGGCCGTCGCCGACCACTCCGGGCTGCGTGCCGCAGAGCCGGGCGACGCGGAGGCCGTACGGCGCGTCGCCCGGCTCGAATCCGGCCTCAGGCGGCTGGTCGAGGACAACCTGGCGCTGATCCGCACCGAGCTGGGCCGGATCCCGCGTCAGGTCTCCGGCTTCCAGCTGCAGCACCTGCTGCCCGAGAACGGCTTCGACATGGCCCGCGCACTCGTGGGCACGGAAGGCACCTGTGCGGTCGTCACCGCCGCGACGGTCCGCCTGGTGGCGACCGCACAGGCATCCACACTGCTGACGCTCGGCTACGAGGACGTGGTCGAGGCGGCCGAGGACGTGCCGGAGATCCTGCGCTGGTCGCCCAGTGCGGTGGAGGGCATGGACGAGGCGATCGTCGCCACCATGCGTGCCCGCCGCGGCTCGGACTCCGTCACCGGCCTGCCCGAGGGGCGGGCCTGGCTGTACGTCGAGCTCGAAGGCGACGACCAGGCCGCGGTGAACGCCCGCGCCGCTGAGCTCCTCGACACTCTCAAGGCCCGGGGGCGGATGACCGGCGGCCGGGTCGTGGAGAGCCCGGCCGAGCGGCGTTCGCTGTGGCGGGTGCGTGAGGACGGGGCGGGGCTGGCCGCCCGGCTCGTGGACGGTGGGGAGTCCTGGCCCGGCTGGGAGGACGCGGCCGTCGCCCCGGAGAACCTGGCCGCCTACCTGCGCGACTTCCGCAAGCTGCTGACCTCGCACGAGCTGACGGGCGTGCTGTACGGGCACTTCGGCGCGGGATGCGTCCACGTGCGCATCGACTTCGACCCGGCGACCGAGGCCGGCCGGACGGTCATGCGGCGCTTCGTCACCGAGGCGGCCGCGCTGGTCGTCGGGCACGGCGGCACGCTGTCGGGAGAGCACGGCGACGGACGCGCCCGCAGCGAACTGCTGGAGGTCATGTACAGCCACCGCATGATCGCCGCGTTCGCCGCGTTCAAGAAGACCTTCGACCCCGACGGGCTGCTCAACCCCGGTGTGATCGTCGACGCGGCTCCCTTGGACGCCGACCTGGCGCTGCGGGAACTCCCGCTGCTGGACACGACCTTCGGCTTCCCCCACTGACGAGGACGGATTCGCGGGCGCCGTGCGCCGCTGCGTCGGTGTCGGCCGTTGCCGCAGTGACGCGGGCGGGGTGATGTGTCCGAGCTACCGGGCCACGGGCGAGGAGAACGCCTCCACCCGGGGCCGGGCCCGCATGCTCCAGGAGATGGTCCGCGGTGAGGCCGTGCGGGACGGCTGGCGCTCGACCGAGGTCAAGGACGCCCTCGATCTGTGTCTGTCGTGCAAGGCCTGCTCCAGTGACTGTCCGGTCGGCGTCGACATGGCCACGTACAAGGCGGAGTTCCTCCACCAGCACTACAAGGGCCGCCTGCGCCCCCGTTCCCACTACTCACTCGGCTGGCTGCCCAGGACCTCCGCCCTGGCCGGTTACGCCGCCCGGCCGATCAACGCGCTGCTGCGCGGGCCGGTCGGCAAGCTGCTCGCCCGTCTCGGCGGCGTGACGACCAAGCGGAGGATTCCCGCCTTCGCCTCCCGCCGCGCCCTGCGCAAGGCCCTGCGCGCCGCCAAAACCGCGGAGCCGGCGAAGGCCGTGCTCTTCGTCGACAGCTTCACCCGCGCCTTCCGCCCCGAGGTCGCGGGAGCCGCGAGCCGTGTGCTGGCCGACGCCGGTATCGCCTGCGCGCCGCGGGACGGACTGTGCTGCGGGCTGACCTGGGTCAGCACCGGACAGCTGAACGTCGCCCGCAAGATCATGGCCCGCACGGTCGCCGCGCTCGACGGTGACGACCGGCCGATCATCGTGGCCGAGCCGAGCTGTGCGGCCGCGTTGAAACGTGACGTCCCCGAACTGCTCGGCACCGAGGCCGCCCAGCGCGTGGCGAGCCGCGTCCAGACCTTCACCGGGGCCCTCACCGATCTCGCCGACCAGGACTGGAGCCCGCCGCCGCTGCCCGAGAACGTCGTCCTCCAGACCCACTGCCACGAGTACGCCACCTTCAAGGGCCGCCGCCCCGCCGACCTGCTGCGTCGGCTCGGCGTACGCGGCGTCGACGAGGCCGAGGGCTGCTGCGGACTCGCCGGGAACTTCGGCTTCGAGGCAGAGCACTACGAAACCTCGATGGCCGTCGCCGATCTCGCCCTCAAACCCCGCATCGACCACCTCGACGGACGCACCGTCGTGGCCGACGGCTTCAGCTGCGCCACCCAGATCGACCACCTCGCCGACGGCCGGGACATCCGCGCCCTGCACCTCGCGGAACTCCTCGACCCCGCCGCCGATCAAACAGGAGAGACATCATGACCGACGTACTGAACCAGTTGTTCATCGGCGGTGCCTGGGTGGACGCCGCGGACGGCGCCACCATGCCCGTCGACGACCCCGCGACCGGCGAGATCCTCTGCCACGTCGCCGACGCCGGTCCGAAGGACGCCAAGCTCGCTGAGGAAGCGGCCGTTCAGGCCCAGCAGGATTGGGCACGCACCGCGCCCCGGACCCGCAGCGAGATCCTGCGCCGCGCCTACGAGCTCATCCTCGAGCGCACGGACGAACTCGCCCACCTGATGACGTCCGAGATGGGCAAGCCGCTCGCCGAGGCCAGGGGAGAGGTGGCGTACGCCGCCGAGTTCTTCCGCTGGTTCTCCGAGGAGGCCGTCCGCATCGACGGCGGGTGCGGCACGCTGCCCGACGGGCGCAACCGCATGCTGCTCTCCCGCCGCCCGGTCGGGCCCTGCCTGCTGATCACGCCGTGGAACTTCCCGCTGGCCATGGGCACCCGCAAGATCGGCCCGGCCATCGCGGCGGGCTGCACGATGATCCTCAAGCCGGCCCCGCAGACCCCGCTCTCCAGCCTCGCCCTGGCCGGCATCCTCAAGGAGGCCGGCCTGCCGGACGGCGTGCTGAACGTCGTCACCACTTCCCGCGCCGGAGAGGTGTGCGAGCCGCTGCTGCGCGGCGGCCGGATCCGCAAGCTCTCCTTCACCGGCTCCACCGGCGTCGGCCGCATCCTGCTCGCCCAGTGCGCCGACACGGTCGTCCGCACCTCGATGGAGCTGGGCGGCAACGCCCCGTTCATCGTCTTCGACGACGCCGACCTGGACGTGGCCGTGGACGGCGCGATGGTCGCCAAGATGCGCAACATGGGCGAGGCGTGCACCGCCGCGAACCGTTTCTTCGTCCACCGGTCGGTCGCGGACGAGTTCGGCCGGCGGCTCGCCGAGCGGATGCGCGCGCTCGTGGTCGGTCCCGGTACCCGGGACGGTGTCGACGTCGGCCCGCTGATCGACAGGACCGGACGCGGCAAGGTCGAGGAACTCGTCGCCGACGCGGTGGAGCGCGGCGCCCGGGTCCTCGTCGGCGGCCGTACGCCGGAAGGGCCGGGCTGCTTCTACCCGCCGACCGTGCTCACCGATGTATCCCCCGAGAGCCGCCTGATGGACACGGAGATCTTCGGCCCCGTGGCCGCGATCCTCACCTTCGACGACGAGGACGAGGTGCTGCGCCGGGCCAACGACACGCCCTGGGGTCTGGTCGGTTACGTCTTCACCCAGGGGCTGGACCGCGGGCTGCGTGTCAGCGAGGGGCTGGAGGTGGGCATGGTGGGCCTGAACACCGGCCTCGTCTCCAACCCGGCCGCGCCGTTCGGCGGGGTCAAGCAGTCCGGCCTCGGCCGTGAGGGCGGCCAGGTCGGTATCGATGAGTTCCTGGAGTACCAGTACGTCGCGGTGCCTGTGCGATGACCGTGTTCCTGCCCTGAGACACGCCCCGTCGCGCACCGGGCGGGCAGCCCCCGCGTGCGGTCCCCCCGGCCGCACGCGGGTCGCCCCGTGCCCGGCCTCCCCCTCCCCCGGCCGGGCACGGGGCATTACCGGCTCGCCGGGGTACGGATCGACTACGTGGGCAGCGGCATGGTCGGCTTCTCCTGGGACCGGCTGCCGCACGCGGCAGAAGGTCCCCGTCCCGTTCTACAACGGCACTCCCTGGTTCCTGCCTTTCGACGGCGCGTACTACAAGGTCGCCGAGATGATGGACGGCCGCCCGGAGGCCAACCCCTTGTGCGGCCTCGGCTTCGAACGAAGGACCGTCTGCGCTGAGCCGGCTCCGACCCCGCCGATCCGATGACCCGTCAGTAGGTCATCGGTCACGGGCTCTTGACTCGTGACGCGGCAGTGGCCATCCTCGTCGGATCCTTGGATGAGGTCATGACAACCCGGCCCTCGGTCCCGGGCCTTCGGGGCACCGGGCGGCCGGTACGTCGACCCCGCCACCCCCCCCCGACCGAGGACGTGGGCCGTGACCAGTGCAGGACGCCCGTACCGCCGACGCAAGAACGTCACCGTTGTGTCGCTCCTCCTGCTCGTGCTGGCCGTCGCGCTGGGCCCGACGCCGAGTTCGGCGGCCGGAACCGACTGGTGGAACCCGACGGCGCGACCCGCGCCGGACTCCCGGATCAACGTCACGGGCGAGCCCTTCACCGGCACCGACGCCAAGGGCGAAGTCCGCGGATTCGTCGACGCGCACGACCACATCTTCGCCAACGAGGGCTTCGGTGGCCGTCTGATCTGCGGAAAGCCGTTCTCCGAGCAGGGTGTCGCCGACGCGCTCAAGGACTGCCCCGAGCACTACCCGGACGGCTCGCTCGCGATCTTCGACTTCATCACCAACGGGGGCGACGGCAAACACGACCCGGTCGGCTGGCCCACCTTCAAGGACTGGCCGGCCCACGACTCGCTGACCCACCAGCAGAATTACTACGCCTGGGTGGAGCGGGCCTGGCGCGGCGGTCAGCGGGTCCTGGTCAACGACCTCGTCACCAATGGCGTCATCTGCTCCGTGTACTTCTTCAAGGACCGCGGCTGCGACGAGATGACGTCCATCCGGCTCCAGGCCAAACTGACGTACGACATGCAGTCCTTCGTGGACAAGATGTACGGCGGGCCGGGCAAGGGCTGGTTCCGGATCGTCACCGACAGCGCGCAGGCCCGTGAGGTGATCGAGCAGGGCAAGCTGGCGGTCGTCCTCGGCGTCGAGACCTCCGAGCCCTTCGGCTGCAAGCAGATCCTCGACATCCCCCAATGCAGCAGGGCCGACATCGACAAGGGCCTGGACGAGTTGTACGCGCTGGGCGTGCGCAGCATGTTCCTGTGCCACAAGTTCGACAACGCGCTGTGCGGTGTCCGTTTCGACTCGGGCGCGCTCGGAACGGCCATCAACGTCGGGCAGTTCCTGTCGACGGGCACCTTCTGGAAGACGGAGACGTGCAAGGGCCCGCAACACGACAACCCCATCGGCAACGCGACGGCGGCCGCGGCCGAGAAGAAGCTACCGGCGGGTGTGCGGGTTCCCTCGTACAAGGCGGACGCCCAGTGCAACGTCCGAGGACTCACCGGACTCGGCGAGTACGCCGTCCGCGGCATGATGCAACGCGGGATGATGCTGGAGATCGACCACATGAGCGTCAAGGCCACCGGCCGGGTGCTCGACATCTTCGAGGCCGAGTCCTACCCGGGCGTGCTCTCCTCGCACAGCTGGATGGACCTGAACTGGACCGAACGGGTGTACCGCCTGGGCGGGTTCATCGCCCAGTACATGCACGGCTCCGAGGGCTTCGTCGCGGAGGCGAAGCGCACGGAGGCCCTGCGCGACAAGTACGGCGTGGGCTACGGCTACGGCACCGACATGAACGGCGTCGGCGGCTGGCCGGCCCCCCGTGGTGCGGACGCCCCGAACAAGGTCACCTACCCCTTCAAGAGCGTCGACGGCGGCTCCGTCATCGACCGGCAGACCACCGGCGAGCGCACCTGGGACCTGAACACCGACGGCGCCGCCCACTACGGCCTCGTCCCGGACTGGATCGAGGACATCCGCCGGGTCGGCGGCCAGGACGTGGTGGAGGACCTGTTCCGCGGCGCCGAGTCCTACCTCGACACGTGGGGAGCCACCGAGCAGCCCTAGTAGTGCTTCGTTACGTCGGGTGATCTCGCCTGGTAGTGGGCATCTGACTGGCATGAGGCTGGGGGAAGTGGAACGGCTCCGGGGTGAGCTATCGGAGTTCGTTGCCGATGTGTTCGCTTCGGTCCCGCGGCGGGATCAGCGGCGGGCGGGACGGCGTCGGTGGGGGTGGCCCGGCAGTACTGCGGAGCGTTGGGCAAGCGGGCCGACTGCCAGGTTGCGGTCAGTGTGCACGCGGCCACCGACACCGCGTCCTGCCCGCTGGAGTGGGAGTTGTTCCTGCCCCGGGAATGGGCGGACGATGACCGGCGACGGCAGCGGGCCGGGTGCCCGAGGAGGTCGGGCATGTCTCCAAGACCGGCCTGGCACTGGGACTGCTGGGCCGCTGGCCGGCC
>KE354397.1 GCA_000415505.1 Streptomyces afghaniensis 772 | reverse complement strand
GGCCCTGCCGGCGCATCCCGGCCTGGAGCGGGTGCGCGACCCGGAGGCCGGCGCGGCGGCCGTGACCGACGTCGCCGGTCACGCCACGGGCGACGTGCCGCTGCTCGTCCGGCGGACGGGGAACGAGGCGGTGGCTCTGGTCACGGCGGCCTTCCCCGAGATCGGCGCGCATCCGCTGCGGCCGGGGTCGTCCCCCTCGGGTGACGCCGGCACCTCGTCCGTCACCGTGCGGGCCGCCGTCGCCGAGGCCGCGGTCTGGAACCCGGCGACCGGTTCCCGCACCCCCGCGCACGTCACCGTCTCCGGCGACGGCAACGTCTCGACCATCGACGTGCCGCTGGACGGCGCCCCCGCGGTCCTGGTCGTGTGGCGCGAGGGCCGGCCGACGCCCACGGGCCCTCAACTGGAGGCGCCCGCCCAGGTGCTCGACGTCTCGACCGGCTGGCACGGCCGTCTGGTCCCCACCATGGACAACACCTGGGGCGATCTGGCGCTGCCCCCGGGTTCGCCGGTGGACGAGCCGCAGATCTGGACCATGGAGTGGACCGAGGGCGGGGCTTGGGAACGGACCCGGGTCACGTACGGCAACCGGGTCCGTGTCCTGCCGCCGGTGCCGTTCGATGAGGTGCCCGAGCCGCTGGACGCCACGGCCGTGGAGCGGATCCTGGCCGGTGAACTGCCCCTGGTACCACCCGACGCGGGCTGGGGCGTCGCCGTGTACTCGTCGAGCCGGGGCATCCCGGACCCGGGCGGGCTGCTGGGTCTCAAGGGGCTGGTGAACGAGGAGTTCGTCCGTGTCCCGGTGCCGGGCGGCGCAACGGCCGCGCGGGTCCGGGCGATCGTGGAGACCGGCCACCGGGGGCCGGCCGAACTGCACGTCGGCGCGGAGTGCGTCAAGCGGGTGTGGTGGAACGGCGAGCCGCTGGAGCCGGACGGCGGCGGCTATCTGGCCTCCGCCCGGGTCACGGTGGCCCGGGACCGCAACGTGCTCGAGTACGAACTGTCCGGCGCCCAGAGCCGCCCCTCGACGATCTCGGCCGCCGAGGGCACTCCCTTGGGCAGCTTCTTCTGTCTGTCGGAGCCGGGCGGGCTCGGGCCGCGTCCGCGGTTCATGCGGCCCCCGGACGGGGTGCGGCCGGACGGCCGCGTCGCCTACCGGGCGCGGCTCCGGGTGCCGGGCGGCGACGCCCGGGCGGTACTCGTCGTGGGTGCCGCCTCGGCGGTCACCGTGCTGCTCGACGGGGAGGTCGTGGCGCGGCAGGAGAAGGTGGAGTACTACGAGGCGGACTGGGGCGCCGTGCCGATGTTCTTCCGCCACGAACCGGAGCTCGGGGCGGGCGAGCACACCCTGGAGGTCGTGGCCGACGGTGCCGACGCCCGGGACGCGGTGTTCGTCGACCTGGTGGTGCGGTCCGGGGCCGGGGTGACGGCCCTGGTCAGCGGCGCCGGCTGGGAGGCCGGGTCGGGTGACTGGCGGGGGCGGACCGTCGAGGACGAGCGCAGGCGGGGCGAGGTGCAGCACTGCCACGCCGTGGTACGGCCGCACCCGCTGCCGGACACCGGGTGGCTCACCGGCCGGCCGGTGCTCGGCGGCACCGTATGGCCGTCGCGGTCCACCGACGATGTCCACGCGATGCCGCAGCGCTTCCGGTTCACCGTGCCGGCGGGAACGGTGTCGCTCGCCCTGCCGTTGCTGCTTCGCGCGAGTGCGCGCGTCGGAGACGGGCCGGAACTGCCCCTGGACGGCGATCGGCTGAAACTCGGTCAGCCGCTCCAGGAGCCGACGCCTGTCGAGGTGGTCACGGAACCCACGGCGGTCCTGCGGGGCGGCTCCGCCTGGCGGGGGCCGGTGCGGGTGCGTGCCGTGCCGGCGCCGCTGCCCCTGGGGGACTGGCGGGAGCTGGGGCTGGGCAGTTGGAGCGGAGGCGTGACGTACGCGCGGGTCCTGGATGTGCCGTCGGGGCCCGATCCCGTACTGGATCTCGGACGGGTGCGGGGCAGTGTGGAGGTGTCGGTCGACGGGGAGCCGGCCGGTGAGGCGTTCTGCGCGCCGTACCGTTTCCCGTTGCGCGGTGCCGCCGGGCGTACCGTGCGGCTGGAGGTGACCGTCCGGGGCACCCTGGCGCCGTATCTCGCGGAGGCCACGCCGACGGCCTGGGCGTTCGACTCCCAGCTGTCGTCGGGGCTGCTGGGGCCGGTGACGCTGCGGATCCCGTCCGGCCCGGAGGACGGGCCCTAGTCGTCGGCGGGCGGTCGGGTGGAGTCGCGCACGACGAGGCCGGGGGCGAAGACGCGGGTCTCGTGGACGTGGTCCGCGCGGGCCTCGATCTCGTCGAGGAGCATCTCCACCGCTGCCCGGCCGAGGTCCTCGACCGGCTGCCGGACCGTCGTGAGGGTGGTGGCGCCGAAGGTCGCGATGTCGAGATCGCCGTAGCCGACCACCTGGACCTCCTCGGGGACGCGCACGCCCCGGTCGGTCAGCCCGCGGCACAGGCCCGCCGCGAGGAAGTCGTTGGTGCAGAAGACCCCGTCGGGCAGGTCCCCGAGGTCGTGCGCGATCCGTGTGCCGTACGCGACGGTCATCCGCTCGGCGCCGACCTGGTCCAGCCGTGCCTCGCGCCGGCTGCGCACGGCCTGCCGGGCGCCCTGGTAGCGGTCGGCGCACTGGCGTATGCCGCGCTCGCCGTTGACGACGAGGATGTCGCGCGCCCCGCGGTCGAGGAGGTGCTGCACGGCGATCCGGCCGCCGGCGATGTCGTCGACGGAGGCCGAGCAGCCCTCCCGGTCGGGCATCGCGCGATCGGCCAGGACGAGCGGGATGCCCCGCTCGCGCAGCCGGGCGAGCCGGCCCGGGTCGGCGCCGAGCGGCACGACGACGACGCCGACGGCCCGCTGCTCGACGAGCATGCTGAAGTAGCCCTGCTCCCGTTCCGGGTCGTCTCCGCTGTGGCAGAGGACGAGGGAGTAGCCGTGGTCGTAGGCCGCGTCCGCGGCGCCCCGGGCGATGCGCGCGTAGAAGGAGTTGGTCACGTCGGGCAGCACCAGGCCGATGGCCGAGGCGCGCCCGGTGCGCAGTCCGGCGGCTCCGGGGTGGGGGACGTAGTCGAGCGCGGCGACGGCGATGCGGACGCGCTCGGCGGTCTGTGCGGTGACGCGCTCGGGCCGGTTGAGCACGTTCGACACGGTGGACACCGAGACGCCGGCGGCGGCCGCGACGTCCTGGATGCGGGCGGGGCGTGCCGGAACGGCGTCCACCCCCTCGCTGTTGCAGCCGTGCGACCAGGCACGACGGTGGCCTTCATGGGCGCCGCAAGTATAACGTGACCGGGCGTGGAACGTTTTTCCCGCCCGGTCGTCGTGGTTTCCGGGTCAGGCGGAGGGCGCGCCGGTGAGGACCTCCACGCGGCCGGTGTCGAGCGAGTAGTAGGCGCTGACGACTGCCAGGTCGCCCTTCTTCACGAGCGGGGCGAGGTCCCGGTTGGTCCGCAGCTCGGCGGCGGTCTGCTTGATGTGGATCCGCACCATGGCGTCGACCGGGTCGGTGTGCTGCTGCCTGGCGGTCTCCCGGTAGGCCGGCCGCAGGGCGTCGGAGATCGCCTGGAGGTTGCCGGGGAGCTTCTTGCCGTCGCGCATCGCCTCGTAGGCCGCCTTGATCGCACCGCAGCGCTGGTGTCCGAGGACCACGATGAGCGGAGTGCCGGAGGTCATCGGACCGTACTCCACTGAACCGACGACCACCGGCCCCACGACCTGTCCGCCGGTGCGCATCACGAACAGGTCGCCGAGGCCCGTGTCGAAGACGAGCTCCGGCGGGACGCGGGAGTCGATGCAGGAGAGGATGACGCCGTAGGGGTCCTGCGCCTCGGCGACGAACTCGCGCCGCTTCGGGTCGCGGTCGGGGTGCTGGAGCTTTCCGTCCACCCAGCGCTTGTTGCCGTCCATCAGCCGCGCGAACGCCCCCCAGGGCGAGTCCGGTCGCGGGCCCGCCGCGGGCGAGGGCGAGGGGGATTTCGCCGCGCCCACGGCCGATGTCTTCCCCGCGTTCGAGGTGTCCGGGTTCGACGAGCAGGCGGTGAGCATCGCTGCGGTGGCAGCCAGCCCGCCGGTGAGTATGGCCCTGCGCTGCGGTGTCCTGGCGGTACCCATGTGGCCGTCCCTTTCGGTCTCCGTTCTCCCGGGCGGGAGCGGTGATCCAACTGTCGTGGGAGGCCGGTTAGCGCTCGTACAGCGCTGATGCAGCGCAGGAGAAGTGCTGTTCCAAAACGCGCAGGGTGAGGGTTTCGGACGCTGTGTGATCCTCCGTCAGAGGTGGATCGACGGTCGGACGACGGGTCACTCCAGGAGCGCGGGCCGGGTCAGGCGGGGACCTCTCTCTTCAGCCAGTCGCCGTCCAGGCGGAGGTGCTTGATGGTGCGGCGGTGGTGGGTGTAGGCGACGTGGAGCGTGCCGTCCGGTGTCTGGGCGAGGGAGGGGTAGGACAGCTCGCGGTTGAGGCCGTCGCGGGAGTTGTTGGTCAGGCAGTGGCCGTCGCCGGTTTCGAGGTCGTGGCGGAGCGGCCAGGTGCGTCCGCCGTCCGCGGAGAGGGCCAGGGAGAGCGGGGCGCGGCGCGCCCCGGAACGCGTCGCCCGTGGGGGCGTTCGCCGTGGGCGTCCCTGCCACTCCCCCGTCGTCGATCTTGCACCGAAGGCTCACGCAGTACCCGGGGTTCACCCGGCGGCGGGGACTTGCGCGGCGCCGGAGGCCTGCCCAGCGCCGAGGTCCTGCGCCGCGCAGGGTGCTCACGCCGGGCGGCGGGTCTCGCTCGCCGGGAGCTCGCCGGCGCCCAGGGATCGCCCGGCGTGAGCCGCACGCTGCCCGTCAGGGCTGGACCGTGCCCGTTGCCGCCGTGCTCGGGGCCTGTGGGCCGCTGGTTCCGAAGTGGATGCCCTTGGCCTCCTTGCCGATCGCGCTCAGCAGGATCACCACGGCCAGGGTGGGCACGACGGTCCACGCCATCGCCGACGGATATCCGTGGCGCTCGGCGATGGCCTCCTGGATCGGCAGGTTCAACGCGGCGATCAGATTGCCGAGCTGGTAGGTGACGCCCGGGTAGAAGCCCCGGACGGCGTCCGGGCTCATCTCGGTCAGATGGGCCGGGATGACACCCCAGGCCCCCTGTACGCACACCTGCATCAGGAAGGACGACAGCATCAGCCAGCCGACGGTCGTGGACAGCACGAAGAACGGCACCACGACCAGGCCCCCGGCCGCCGCGATCATGATCGTCCGGCGGCGGCCCAGCCGCTCGGAGTACGCACCGAGCAGCACACCGCCGATCATGGCCCCGATGTTGTACACGACGGCGATCGCGATCGAGGTGTTCGCGGACAGCTCCAGGCCCTTCTTCACGAAGGTCGGGTAGATGTCCTGCGTGCCGTGCGACATCCAGTTGAAGGCGGTCATCAGCGCGACCAGGTAGACGAAGCGCCGCAGCACCGCCGGGTTCTTGAACACCTGGTGCGCGGGGGTGCGGTTGAGCCGGACGGTCTTCTCCCACACCTCGCTCTCCTCCACCCGGCTGCGCACCCACAGCGCGACCAGCGCGGGCAGCAGGCTGAAGGCGAACAGTCCCCGCCAGCCGAAGACCGGCTCGATGACGAAGAACGCCACGGCGGCCAGCAGGTACCCCAGCGAATAGCCGCTCTGCAGCAGCCCCGACCAGAAGCCGCGCCTCGAGGCCGGGATCTTCTCCATGGCCAGGGCCGCTCCCAGACCCCACTCGCCGCCCATGCCGATGCCGTAGAGCAGGCG
This sequence comes from Streptomyces afghaniensis 772, assembly GCA_000415505.1. Classification (GTDB taxonomy): domain Bacteria; phylum Actinomycetota; class Actinomycetes; order Streptomycetales; family Streptomycetaceae; genus Streptomyces; species Streptomyces afghaniensis. Next base: position 41,504 of record KE354397.1, on the reverse strand, counting down.
CAGTACCAGCAGCACGGTGTAGTTGGGCGCGAAGGCGCAGGCGAACCCGACGATCGAGTAGAAGACGACGTCCACCATGAGCGGGACGCGACGGCCGCGGCGGTCGGCCCACATGCCGAACAGCAGCGCGCCGATGGGCCGCATCACCAGCGTCGCGGTGGTGAGGAAGGCCATGTCGGTCAGGGAGACATGGAAATCGTCGGCTATCTCGCTGTAGACGAGCACGACCAGGAAATAGTCGAACGCGTCCATCGCCCAGCCGAGATAGGCGGCCACGAAGGCGTTGCGCTGGTCTTTCGTCAGCCCCGCTGCCTGCGCTTTCACGGTGTTCAGCACTGCGGCCTCCAGAAGTTCGCAGCCGAGGCTAGGCACGGAGCACCGGGAATCGGGCAAAGCACGAACCACGATTGGGCCAAGAGCACCGACCGCCCGCTAGCGACCCGGAATCCGCCTTCCCGGCGCCGCCACACCGCCGGAGGCCGCCGCGTCGAGGAGGCGGCGGAAGGTGGGGCACTCCAGGTGGCTGGGCGCGGGGCACGCGGCGGCATGCCGCAGGGAGTCGCGCAGTACGCCCAGTTCGCGGATCCTGTGGTCGAGTTCGTCCGCCTTGGCGGCCAGCATCCCCCGGTCGATCCGCGGCCGCCCGTCCGGCGCGAACATGTCCGCGATCTCGTCGAGCGAGAACCCGGCCGTCCGCCCCAGCGCGATCAGCGCCAGCCGCTCCAGTACGCCCGGGTCGTACTGCCGGCGCAGGCCGCGCCGGCCCGTCGAGGAGATCAGCCCTTTCTCCTCGTAGTAGCGCAGGGTCGATGCCGGAACCCCGGCGCGGTGCGACACTTCGGCGATGTCCAGCTGTGTCGTTTCTGTCGCATCTGATGTTTCTGTCGTTTCTGTCATGTCCGTCATTGTCTTGACTTCAAGTCGACTTGAAGTAGAACGCTGTCATCCCGGTACGCCGAGGGCAACCAGAAGGAGAGAAAGCCATGGACGCTGAACGCAGGGCCGCCGACGAGCAGGCAGCCCGCTGGAAGGGGCGCGCCGGTCACGCCTGGGGCGATCTGAAGGGCGTGCTGGACGAGATGTTCAGGCCCTTCGAGGAGCTCCTCGTCGAAGCCGTCGCCGCCGAACAGGCGCGGCACGTGCTCGAGGTCGGCTGCGGTACGGGCGGCATCACGCTGGCCGTCGCGCGACGGCTCGGCCCGGCCGGTCGCTGTGTCGGCGTCGACATCTCCGAGGCGATGATCACCACCGCCCGGGAGTACGCCGGACAGGAGGACGTACCGGCGTCCTTCCTCTGCGCCGACGCCCAGGACCACCCCTTCGAGCCGGGCACCTTCGACGCCGTCATCTCGCGGTTCGGCGTCATGTTCTTCCGCGATTCCGTCCGGGCCTTCGCCAACCTCCGGCGCGCGGCCCGGGACGAGGCCGCCCTGCGGTTCGTCGTCTGGCGCGATCCGGCCGAGAACCCGTTCATGACGACGGCCCAGCGCGCCGCCGCCCCGCTGCTCCCGGACCTGCCCGTCCGCAGGCCGGACGAGCCGGGACAGTTCGCCTTCGCGGACCCGGACAAGGTCCGGCGGATCCTGGCCGAGAGCGGCTGGGCCGGGATCGACATCCGGCCGGTCGACGTCGTCTGCACCCTGCCCGAGAAGGAACTGGTCCACTACTTCACCCGGCTCGGTGCGGTCGGCATGCACCTGCCCGAGGTGGACGAGCAGACCCGCGACCGGGTCGTCGAGACGGTCCGGGCCGCCTTCGACCCCTTCGTGCACGGCTCGGAAGTCCGTTTCACCGCGGCCTGTTGGACGGTCGGCGCCCGGGCCTCGACAGCGAAATTTTCGTGAGGCCCTGCCCTCTTTCGTGAGCGCGGACGCCCGCCGCATAGTGAGATCACGATGACGCAGAAGAGAGCACTGGTGGTCCGCGGCGGCTGGGAGGGGCACCAGCCGGTCGAGGCGACGGAACTGTTCCTGCCCTTCCTGCGGAGCAACGGATACGCCGTCCGGGTCGAGGAGTCGACCGACGTCTACGCCGACGCCGCCGAGTTGGCCGGCACCGACCTGATCGTGCAGTGCGTCACGATGTCGGAGATCACGCGCGAGCAGCTCGCGGGACTGAGCTCGGCGGTCGTGGCCGGCACCGGGTTCACCGGCTGGCACGGCGGCATCGCCGACTCGTTCCGCGCCTCCTCCGACTATCTCCACCTGGTGGGAGGGCAGTTCGCCACGCACCCGGGCAAGGAGCCGTGCGAGCGCCTGGGCGGGCCGGAGGACAACTTCCTGCCGCACACCATGACCCTCACCGAGGCCGGCCGCGAGCACCCCGTCACCGCGGGCATCGAGGACTTCGAACTGCACACCGAGCAGTACTGGGTGCTCCACGACGACCTCATCGACGTACTGGCCACCACCACGCACCCCACCCGGCCGTGGGAGCCCTGGCACCGGCCGGTCACCTCTCCGGCGGTCTGGACCCGCCGGTGGGGGGCCGGCCGGATCGTGGTGACGACACCGGGACACAGTGTCGACGTGCTCGAAAACCCGAACGTCCGCGCCATCATCGAGAGGGGCATGCTGTGGGCGACGCGCACCGCGTCGGCGTCGTAGGGCTCGGCGTCATCTCCCGCGCGTACCTGGAAACTCTCGCCGGCCGTTCCGCCGTGCGGGTGACGGCGGTCGCCGACCTGGACGCCTCCCGGTCGGCCGCGGTCGCCGCCGAGCTGCCCGGAGTCCGGGCGCTCACCGTCGAGGAGCTGCTGAGCAGCCCGGACGTGGACACGGTGCTGAACCTCACCACGCCCGGGGCGCACGCCGCGATCGCCCTCGGGGCCATCGGCCACGGCAAGAACGTCTACGGGGAGAAGCCGCTCGCCGCCACGCTCGCCGACGCCCACGCCGTCATGGCGGCCGCCGCGCGGGCGGGCGTCGGTGTGGGGTGCGCGCCGGACACCGTGCTGGGCACCGGGGTCCAGACGGCCCGGGCGGCCGTGGCGGCGGGGCGCATCGGGCGCCCCCTGTTCGCCTCGGCCGTGATGGTCACCGCGGGCCACGAACGCTGGCATCCGCACCCCGACTTCTACTACACCGAGGGCGGCGGCCCCCTGCTGGACATGGGGCCGTACTACCTGGCGTCCCTGATCCACCTGCTGGGCCCGGTGCGGGCCGTGACGGGGGCGTCCAGCCGGCTGCGCGCCGAGCGGGTCATCGGTTCGGGTCCGCGTGCGGGCGAGCGGATACCGGTGGAGGTGGACAGCCACGTCTCCGGTGTGCTGGAGCACGTGGACGGGACGCTGACGACGATCACGACGAGCTTCGACGGGGTGGCCACCACGGCGTCGCCGATCGAGGTCCACGGCGAGGCGGGCACCCTCGCCGTCCCGGACCCGAACCGCTTCGACGGCGACGTACGGCTCTTCGGACTGGGCGACACGCAGTGGCGCACGCTCCCGCCGTCGGCGGGCTACGTCGAGGGCGCGCGGGGCGTCGGGCTGCTGGACTTCGTCGCCGCCGACGCGCGGCGCGCACCGCGTGCGAACGGCGAACTCGCCCTGCACGTGCTGGAGACGATGACCGCGCTCCTGCGCTCGTCGGCCGAGGGACGGCGCATCGAGCTGACGACGTCGGCGCAGCCGCCCGCCCCCGTCCCGCTGACGACCGCCGAGGAATGGGGAGGCCAGGCCGCCCCCAGCCCGGCGTGAGACGGCGATGTCGGGGCGGTCAGTCCACGGGCCAGGTGTGCGCGGGCGCGTTCATGTGCATGTAGTCCATGTACGTGGCGGTCATCTGCCGCAGCGCCTCCCGCCGGTCGGAGACGCCGGCCTTCTCCAGATGGTGGACCGTCTCCGCCTGCCACAGGGCGCCGTTGCGGGCGGTGACACAGCGCTGCTCCACGATGCCCAGCAGGGGTTCGCGCCAGGCCGCGTCCATGCCGGCCAGCTCCAGACCCCGGTGGGCCAGCGGCAGCAGACGCCGCAACACCAGTTCCGTGACCGGCACTTCGCCCACGCCGGGCCAGTACAGGCGGGCGTCGATGCCGTCGCGGGCCGCCGTGTGCAGGTTCTCCTCGGCGACCGCGAAGGACATCCGCGTCCACACCGGCCGGTCCTCGTCGACGAGGGCGCGGGTGAGGCCGTAGTAGAAGGCGCCGTTGGCGATGATGTCGGCCACGGTGGGGCCGGCGGGCAGCACCCGGTTCTCGATGCGCAGATGCGGGCCGCTCTCGGTGACGGCGTAGACGGGGCGGTTCCAGCGGTAGATCGTGCCGTTGTGCAGGGTCAGTTCGCCCAGTTGCGGAACGCCGCCGCGGTCGAGCTCCGCTTGCGGGTCCTCGTCCTCGCACAGCGGCAGCAGGGCCGGGAAGTAGCGCACGTTCTCCTCGAAGAGGTCGAAGACGCTGGTGATCCACCGCTCCCCGAACCACACCCGGGGCCGTACGCCCTGGGCCTTGATCTCCTCCGGGCGAGTGTCGGTGGCCTGCTCGAACAGGGGGATGCGGGTCTCGCGCCACAGCTCCTTGCCGAACAGGAAGGGCGAGTTCGCCGCGAGGGCGATCTGCACGCCCGCGATGGCCTGGGCCGCGTTCCAGTAGTCCGCGAACTGCTTGGGCGCGACCTGGAGATGAAACTGGGTGCTGGTGCAGGCGGCCTCGGGAGTGATGGTGTCGGCGTACGTCGACAGGCGCTCCACGCCGTCGACCCTGATCCGCAGGTCCTCGCCGCGTGCCGCGAAGATCTGCTCGTTGAGCAGCCGGTAGCGCGGGTCGCCGGAGAGGGCGGACTCGCTGACGTCCGCCTCGTCCAGGGTGGGCAGGATGCCGACCATGATCAGGTGCGCGCCGACGGCCGCGGCCCGGTCCTCGGCGTGGTTCAGGGCGTCCCGGATCGTCTGCTCCCAGGCGCCGGGGCCGCCGGTCGTCAGCTCCCTGGGCGGGATGTCGATCTCCAGGTTGAAGCGGCCCAGCTCGCTCGACCAGGCGGGGTCGGCGATCGCCTGGAGGACGTCGGTGCTGCGCATCGCGGGCAGCCCGTGGTCGTCCACCAGGTTGAGCTCGATCTCCAGCCCGACCCGGGGGCGCTCGCTCTCGAAGCTGGACTCGCGCAGCATCCGGGCCAGCACTTCGAGGCCGGTCTGCATCTTGGCCCGGTACCGACGGCGGTCCTCCCGTGTGAACACCAGGGCCGGCACGTCACGTCCCATGTACGCTCCCGGGTTCCCTCGGCGGATGGTTCTCGTCCCAGAGTCGCACCTTCTCGTCCCGGCGTCGCACCTTGTCGCGGCACCCGCACCCACCTAGCCTGAGTTTGTGCCGCAAATAAACAAACCCAGAACGCACAGTGCCGTGCCGGGCGACGGCAACTCCCTCACCACACTCCGTACAGCGATCACCGTCTTCTTCGCCCTCGACGGCTTCGTCTTCGCCGGCTGGGTCGTCCGCATCCCCGCCATCAAGGAACAGACCGACGCCTCCGCCAGCACCCTGGGCCTCGCCCTCCTGGGCGTCTCCGCCGGAGCCGTCGTCACGATGATCCTCACCGGCCGCCTGTGCCGCCGCTTCGGCAACCACCGGGTCACCGTCGTCTGCGCCGTCCTGCTCTCCCTCAGCGTGGCCCTGCCCCCGCTGACCCACTCGGCCCTCGCGCTCGGCCTCGTCCTGCTGGTCTTCGGTGCCGCGTACGGCGGGATCAACGTCGCCTTCAACAGCGCCGCCGTGGACCTCGTGGCCGCGATGCGGCGGCCGATCATGCCGAGCTTCCACGCCGCGTTCAGCCTGGGCGGCATGGTCGGCGCCGGGCTGGGCGCCCTGGTCGCGGGGTCCCTCTCCCCCACCCGGCACCTGCTGCTGCTCACCGGCGTCGGACTGCTCGTGACCGCCGTGGCGGGGCCCGTTCTGCTCCGGCACGAGCCGCCGGCACCGCCGGAACGGGAGCGTCCCGCCGAGGACGCCCCGCGCCGCCTGGACGGCCGTACCCGGGGACTCGTGCTCGTCTTCGGCCTGATCGCGGGGTGCACCGCCTACGGCGAGGGGGCGCTGGCCGACTGGGGCGCCCTGCACCTGGAAGAGGACCTGGCCGCCTCGCCGGGTGCCGCGGCCATCGGCTACTCCTGCTTCGCGCTCGCCATGACGGTGGGCCGCCTGACCGGCACCACACTCCTGGAGCGCCTGGGGCGGACCCGGACCGTCGTGGCGGGCGGCGCCACGGCGGCGGCCGGGATGCTGCTCGGCTCGCTCGCCCCCGCCCTGTGGGCGGCCCTGCTCGGGTACGCGGTCACGGGCATCGGCCTCGCGAACCTCTTCCCCGTGGCCGTGGAACGCGCGGGCGCGCTCGCCGGTCCCAGCGGAGTCGCCACGGCCTCCACGCTGGGCTACGGCGGCATGCTGCTGGGGCCGCCCGCCATCGGGTTCATGGCGGACTGGTTCTCCCTCCCGGCCGCGCTCACCAGCGTGGCGATCCTGGCCGCCGTGGCCGCGCTCATCGGTTTCGCGACGCGACGCGCCGCGGCGGGCTGACCCGGCGGACCGGCCTGCCGGACATCCGGACGAACAAGGAGGTGATCGGCACCCCGGCATCGGGGTACCCGGGGCTCCGCCCGTTGTGATCACCGGCTGTGATCACCGGGCCGTACGCCATGGACAAGGAGGCAGACCCGTGACCGAGCAACAGCACCCCGGCGACCAGCACCCCACGCCGGAGTTTCCCTCCCAGGACCAGCCGCACCCGGGCTGGACCGGCCCCATGGACCCGCCCCCGGACCACGGTGAGGAGTCCTACCGGGGCAGCGGACGGCTGGACGGCCGCAAGGCCGTGATCACCGGTGGGGACTCCGGGATCGGCCGCGCGGTCGCCCTGGCGTTCGCCCGGGAGGGGGCCGACGTGCTCTTCACCCACCTGGACGACGAGAAGGACGACGCCGCCGAGACCGCCCGCCTGGTCGAGGAGGCCGGGCGGCGTGCCGTGCCCGTCTCGTGCGACGTACGGGAGGAGGAGAACTGCCGCGCGCTGATCGACCGTGCCGTCGCGGAGTTCCGCCGGATCGATGTCCTGGTGAACAACGCGGCGTACCAGATGTCGCAGCCCGACGGCATCGAGGCGATCTCCACCGAGCAGTTCGACCGGGTGCTGCGCACCAACCTGTACGGCATGTTCTGGCTGTGCAAGATGGCCCTGCCGCACATCCCGGAGGGCGGCAGCATCATCAACTCCACGTCGGTGCAGGCCTACAAGCCCAGTCCGCATCTGCTGGACTACGCGACGACCAAGGGCGCGATCGTCACCTTCACGCAGGGACTGGCGCAGATGGTGATCGACAAGGGCGTCCGCGTCAACGCCGTGGCGCCCGGCCCGGTGTGGACGCCGCTGATCCCGGCGACGATGCCGGACACCCAGAAGTTCGGCAAGCAGGCGCCCATCGGGCGGCCCGCGCAGCCGGCCGAGATGGCACCGGCCTACGTCTTCCTCGCCTCCCAGGAGGCGTCGTACATCACCGCCGAGATCGTCAACGCCACGGGCGGCACACCGCTGCCGTGATGTCCCTCGCGGAAATTCCGGCGCTTCGAGCGCGCCCCGTACGGCAGACTCGCGGCATGGAGACCGCCGAGTTCCTTCAAGCGCTGGAGACAGAGGGCCGGTTGCTGGCCGCGGCCGCCGAGGAGGCCGGGACCGACGCCAAGGTGCCGACGTGCCCGGAGTGGCACGTGCGCGATCTGCTGCGGCACACGGGCGCGGTGCACCGCTGGGCCGCGTCGTACATCACCGGGGGGTACACCGAGCGCCGTCCGCTGGGTGACGCCCCGGACCTCGACGGTGCCCGGCTCGTGGCCTGGTACCGCGACAGTCACCGCCACCTCGTCGACACGCTGGCCGGCGCGTCACCCGACGTGGAGTGCTGGTTCTTCCTGCCCGCGCCGTCCCCGCTGGCCTTCTGGACCCGGCGGCAGGCACACGAGACAGCGGTGCACCGGGTCGACGCGGAGTCCGCGCGCGGCGCCGGTATCACCGCCGTCACCCCGGACTTCGCGACCGACGGCATCGACGAGCTGCTGCGCGGCTTCCACGCCCGCTCCAGGAGCCGGGTCCGGACCCCCGAGCCGCGTGTCCTGCGCGTGCGCACGGACGACACCGGCGCGGTGTGGACCGTACGGCTGTCGTCCGAGCCGCCCGTGTCCACGCCGGGCGCGTCGGGGAACGCCGAGTGCGAACTGTCCGGCCCGGCCGGGCAGTTGTACCTGGCGCTGTGGAACCGGGCTCCCCTGCCGTCGGTCACGGGCGACCGGGCGCTCGCCGAGCTGTGGCGTGAAACCTCGGGAATCTGACCCGACTCGAGGCACCCGACCGGACTCAGTCCTCCGCCAGCATCCGTGCCAGCACCGCACGCTGCACGGGCAGCACCTCACCGTGCAGCGTGCGCCCCTTCGCCGTGAGCGCGACGCGCACACCCCGCCGGTCCTCCGGACACATGCAGCGCTCGACAAGCCCTTCCTTCTCCAGCCGCGCGATCAGCCGCGACAGCGCGCTCTGGCTCAGATGGACCCGCTCGGAGATCTCCTGGACGCGGTAAGAGGGTGTGCCCTTAGCCGCCCGGCACCCGGCGAGGACGTCGAGCACCTCGAAGTCGCTGGCGCACAGGCCGTGTTCGTGCAGAACCCGGTCGAGTTCACACTGTGTTCGCGCATGCAGCGCCAGAATGTCGCGCCACTGTTCCACGAGCGCCTGCTCGGCCTGCTTCGCCGCCATGCGCCGCACCGTAACAGAGAACCGGGATTGTTGCACCTGAATCAAATGCGCTTGCATCACATGCATGCGCATGTAATCTCTCGGGCATGACCTCTCCGCTCACCTCCCCCACGCCCGACGGGCGTTGGACTCCCCGGCTCTGGGGCACCCTGCTGGTGCTCTGCGCCGCGATGTTCCTGGACGCCCTGGACGTGTCCATGGTCGGCGTCGCGCTGCCCTCCATCGGTGCCGACCTCGGCCTGTCGACCTCGGCGCTGCAATGGATCGTCAGCGGCTACATCCTGGGCTACGGCGGCCTGCTGCTCCTCGGCGGACGCGCCGCCGACCTGCTGGGCCGGCGCCAGGTCTTCCTGGTGGCGCTGGGCGTCTTCGCGCTGGCCTCGCTGCTCGGCGGCCTCGTCGACTCGGGTCCGCTGCTCATCGCCAGCCGCTTCGTCAAGGGCCTGAGCGCGGCCTTCACCGCCCCAGCCGGCCTGTCGATCATCACCACGACGTTCCCCGAAGGCCCGTTGCGCAACCGCGCCCTGGCCATCTACACCACCTGCGGCGCCACCGGCTACTCGATGGGACTGGTCTTCTCCGGCCTGCTCACTCAGGCCAGCTGGCGGCTCACGATGCTCCTGCCCGCCCCCATCGCACTGATCGCCCTGCTCGTGGGCCTGAAGCTGCTGCCGCGCACGGAGCGCGAGCGCGGCCGGGGCGGCTACGACGTCCCCGGCGCCGTCCTCGGCACCGCCTCGATGCTGCTGCTCGTCTTCACCGTCGTCGAGGCGCCCGAGGCGGGCTGGGGGGCCGCCCGGACCGTCCTGTCCTTCGCCGCCGTCGCCGTCCTGCTGGCGGCCTTCGTCGCCGTCGAGCGGCGCAGCCCGAGTCCGCTGATCCGGCTCGGTGTGCTGCGTTCGGGGCCGCAAGTGCGGGCTCAGCTGGGCGCGTTGACGTTCGTCGGCAGTTACATCGGCTTCCAGTTCCTGGTGACCCTCTACATGCAGCAACTGCTCGGCTGGTCGGCGCTGCACACGGCCCTGGCCTTCCTGCCGGCGGGCGCGCTGGTGGCGCTGTCCGCGACGAAGGTGGGGGCCGTCATCGACCGGTTCGGCACGGCCCGGCTGATGGTGCTGGGCTTCGCCCTGATGGTGACCGGCTACGTGCTGTTCCTGCGCATCGACCTCGACCCGGTCTACGCGGCGGTCATCCTCCCCACGATGCTGCTGGTCGGCTCGGGCTTCGCGCTGACCTTCCCGTCCCTCAACGTCCAGGCCACCAACGGCGTCGACGAGCATGAGCAGGGCATGGTCTCCGGGCTGCTCAACACCTCGGTCCAGGTGGGCGGCGCGATCTTCCTCGCCGTGGTGACGGCGGTGGTGACCGCGAACGCCCCCGAGCGGGGCGACGCCTCCCCGCAGGCCGTCCTCGACAGCTACCGGCCCGGCCTGCTGGTCGTGACGCTCGTCGCCCTCGCCGGCCTGCTGATCACCCTCACGGGCCTGCGGACCCGCCGGGACCAGCCGTCCGTCGTGGTCGCCAGGTCCACCCCGAAGGAAGCGGAGCACGTCGCCGTGCGCGACTAGGAAGCGTTTCCGACTCAGAAGCGTTTCCGACTCAATCGCAAAAGTGAACGTTTCATACTTTTCCGGACTCCGAAAGCGTTCTACGCTCATGTCAATGGCAGGCGGAGGGCCGGCCAGTCGTCCACCGCCGCCTGTAACGAGCGGAGGCGGAGATGAAAGCGTCGATACGGCGGTCCGCGATCTTCGCAAGCGCGGCTGCTCTTGTGATTGCCGTCTGCGGTTCGACGGGCACAGCCCGGGCCGAGCCGGGCGATGGTGAGCTCCAGTTCGGCTACGTCCTGCCGGAAACGGGACAGCTGGCCTACCTCGGCCCACCCCAGATCGAGTCGCTGAAGTTCGCGATACAGAAGATCAACGACGCCGGCGGAGTCCTCGGCAAGCCGGTGCCGAGCGTGGTCTCCAGCGACGAGGCGGGCCAGGAGGCCGTTGCCGCACAGTCGGCGGACCGGGTCCTCGCCGCAGGCGTGGACGCGATCGTCGGCGCCGCGGCTTCCGGCATGTCGCTGGCGTTCATCGACCGGGTGACCGGAGCGGGCGTCGTGCAGTGTTCGGCGTCGAACACCGCTCCCACCTTCACCGACTACGAGGACGACGGCTACTACTTCCGCACCGTCCCGAGCGACGTGCTGCAGGGGCCCATCCTGGCGGACGTCGTCCGCGACGACGGCCACGACCGGGTGGCCCTGGTCGCACGGGCGGACGACTACGGGCGCGGCCTGATGGAGGCCACCCGCAAGTCGCTGGAGGAACGTGGCGCGACGGTGACACTCGCCGAGACCTACGACCCGAAGGCGACCAACTTCGACCAGGTCGCCCAGCAGATCGAGAACGCCAGGCCGGACGCCGCCGTGGTGATCGCCTTCGAGGAAGGCACCCAGATCCTGCAGGGCATGATCGAGTCCGGACTCGGACCCGACCGGATCGGCGTCTACGGCGCCGACGGACTGCGCAGTGAGGAACTGGCCTCGCTGGTCGCCCCCGGCCAGCCCGAGAGGCTCTCCGGGATGAAGGGGACCGCCCCGGCGTCGGCGGGGAACGCGCAGTACGTGAAGGACCTCAAGAAATTCGCGCCGGATCTGAAGGAGCTGCAGTTCGCACCGCAGGCGTTCGACTGCGCGACGACGATCGCCCTCGCCGCCGAGAAGGCGGAGTCCGACGACCCGGGCGAGTACGCGAAGGAGATGAACGGGATCACCAAGGACGGCGAGAAGTGCAACTCGTTCGCCGCCTGCAAGGAACTGCTCGCCGACGGCAGGGACATCGACTACGAGGGTGTCAGCGGTCCGCTGAACTTCACCGACAAGGGCGAACCCGGCCAGGCGACGATCGAGGTGTACGGCTACGACGACGAGGGACGGTTGCAGACCCTGCGTACCGAGACCAGCAGGGCCGAGGAGTGACAGGGAGGACCGACAGCGGGAGTCAACGGACGCGGGCGAGTGTGCCGAGGTAGAGCTCGATCACCTTCTCGTCGTGCAGCAGGGCCGTACCCGTGCCGGTGTACGCGTTGCGGCCCTGGTCGAGGACGTAGCCGCGGTCGCAGAACTGGAGGCATCTGCGGGCGTTCTGCTCGACCATGAGCACGGCGACGCCCGCGTTGTTGATCATTCTGCACCGGTCGAAGACGTGGTCCTGGTGGAGCGGTGACAGGCCGGCCGACGGTTCGTCGAGCAGCAGCAGTTGCGGTTCCATCATCAGGGCGCGGGCCATCGCGAGCATCTGGCGTTCGCCGCCGGACATCGCGCCGGCCTTCTGCCTGCGGCGGTCGGCCAGCACGGGGAAGAGCTCCTCGACCGCCGCGACCCGCCGCGCGTGGTCCTTGGGCCGCAGGTAGACCCCCATGCGCAGGTTCTCCTCGACGGTCAGCGTGGGAAACACGTTCTGCAGCTGCGGTACGTAGCCCACGCCCCGCCGGACCAGTTCGTGCGCGGGCCGGCCGGTCACGTCCTCACCGCGCAGCCGCACGGTCCCGCCGCGCACCCGCAGCAGCCCGAAGACGGCCTTGACCAGCGTCGACTTGCCGGCACCGTTGGGGCCGATCACCCCGACCACCTCGCCCGGCCGCACCTCGACGCTGCATCCGCGCAGCACATCCACACCCGGGACGTAACCGGCGACGATGTCGTCGGCCGCCAGCACCGGTGCCTGCTCCTCTGCGGACATCGCTAGTCCTCCTCGCCCTTCTCCTCGCTCGCCTCCGGCTCGTCGTGCCGTTTGCCCAGGTAGGCGTCGACGACGGCGGCGTTCCGGCCGATCGTGTGCGGTGGGCCCTCGGCCACCAGATGGCCGTCGGCCATGACGGCCACCCAGTCGCTGATGCCCATCACCACGTCCATGTCGTGCTCGACGAAGCACACCGTCAGCCCTTCGTCCCGCAACTGCGTGATGTGTCCGAGCAGCGACTGAGTCAGCGCGGGGTTCACCCCGGCCATCGGCTCGTCGAGCAGGAGCATGACCGGCCGGGCCATCAGCGCGCGGGCCAGTTCCAGCAGCTTGCGCTGCCCCCCGGAGAGCGTGCCGGCGTGGTCGTCGCGCAGCGGTCCGAGCCGGAACCGGTCCAGCAGTTCGCCGGCCCGGCGCTCCAGCTCCCGCTCCTGCCCGCGCCACAGTGGTCGCAGCAGCGCGGGCAGCACCCGCTCGCCCCGTTGCCCGGGCGCGGCGAGCAGCATGTTCTCCAGCACGGTGAGCCGGGCGAGCGTCCTCGTGAGCTGGAACGTACGGACCATTCCCCGCCGCGCCACCCGGTGCGCCGGGGCGCCGGTGAGCGACTGTCCGTCGAACGACCACCGGCCGCCGTCGGCCCGGTCGAACCCGCTCACCACGTTGAACAGGGTGGTCTTGCCCGCGCCGTTGGGCCCGATGAGCGCCGTGATGGCCCCGCGCTGCACCTCCAGGTGCTCGACCCGCACGGCGACGAGACCGCCGAAGGTACGGGTCACCTCGTCCAGGACGAGCAGAGGGTCGGGCTTGCGCACCCCCGGCTCCGGATCGATCGCGGAGAGCCGGCCCGTACGGGACACGACAGGATCAGCGGCCACTGAGCAGCATCTCCTTCCGGCTGCCGAGGATGCCCTGCGGCCGGAACGCGACCAGCAGGATCAGGGCCACCCCGACCAGGGCGAAGCGCACCGCGCCGACCTCCGACGTGCTGATGAGGTCCGGCGAGATGTACTCGGCGTCGATGGCCTGGCGGAGCGCGCTGTCAAGGAAGCTGAGGACGAACCAGAACAGGATCGAGCCGACGACCGGCCCGAGGATCCGCCCGGCACCTCCGAGGACGAGCAGCGTGTACAGGAAGAACGTGACACCCGGATCGTAGTTGTCCGGGTTCACGGACTGCACCTGGATCGCCTGCATCATGCCCGCGACCGCCCCGATGACGCCGCCGAGCACGAGGCTCTGCATCTTGTACGCGTAGACGTTCTTGCCGAGGCTGCGCGCGGCGACCTCGTCCTCACGGACCGACCGGATGACACGGCCCCACGGGCTGTGGATCAGCAGGGCCATCAGTCCTCCGACCACGAGCACCAGCGCCCATCCGACGATCATCACCCAGAGGTCGCGGGAGCTGAACCGCACGAGCCACACGCCGTAGGTGCCGGGATCGATGGGGCTGAGCTCGTAGAAGTCGTTCGCGAACCTCTGCAGCCCGAACACGCCACCGGTGACCGGCTCGGCCCAGCTGGACCGGTAGAACAGCCGTAGCGTCTCCCCCGCCGCGATCGTGGTGATCGCGAGGTAGTCGGCCCGCAGCCGCAGGGTGGGCAGGCCGAGCAGCAGCGCCAGCACGATCGCGCAGGCGATGCCGCCGAGGACGCCGAGCCACATCGGGCCGTCGTACGTCGACACCGTGATGGCGAGCCCGTAGCCGCCGACCAGCATGAACCCGACCTGGCCGAAGTTCAGCAGCCCCGTGTAGCCGAAGTGCAGGTTCAGGCCCATCGCGGCGAGCGCGTAGACGGCGGCGATGGGGCCGATTCCCGAGCGCAGGGCGTCGGAGAGGATGGCCGAGAAGTCCATGGCGCGCCCCCTCACCCGACGCGTTCGGCCCGGCCGAGGATGCCCTGCGGCCGGACGAGCAGGACGACGATGAGGACGAGCAGCGCCCACGCGTACTGCAGGTCCACCGGGAACCACAGGGTGGACATCTGGGCGACGACGCCGATGACGAGGCTGCCGACCATCGCACCGTAGGCGGAGCCGAGGCCGCCCAGGATGATCCCCGCGAACATGAGCAGCAGGAGCTTGAAGCCCATGTCCCAGGTGACGATCTCCACCAGGCCGAAGAAGACCCCGCCGAGCGCGGCCAGAGCGCCGCCGAGCATCCACACGAACAGCACCACCCGCTGCACGTCGATGCCCGACGCCTCCGCGAGGTCGCGGTTGGCGGAGACGGCCCGTACGGCCGTGCCGATCCGCGTCTTCTGCAGGAGCGCTGCGATGCCGAGCAGCACCAGTACGGCGAGCAGGGTGACGGTGAGGTCCCGCGGGGTGATGCCGGCCGGCCCCAGGTCGATCGTGCTCTGGATGTCGTACTGCGCGTAGGAGGCGGGCCGGGTTCCGTACAGCACGAGGACGACGTGGCGCAGCACCAGCGAGAGCCCGATGGTGACGATGAACATGTTGATCAGCCCGGTGCCCCGAGCGCGCAGCGGGCGCCAGATGCCGCGATCGACGGCCCCGCCCAGCAGGGCGCCGAAGACCACCGCGGCGAGGGCGGCGGGAATCAGGTGCCAGCCCGGACCGGCCGCGGAGACGTTGAGGAAGAACGCGAAGGTGGCGCCGATCGTCACGAACTCACCGTGCGCGAAGTTGATCAGGTGGATGGTGCCGAAGATCAGCGAGAGTCCGACCGAGGTGATCGCGATGATCACCCCGAACTGGATACCGTCGATCAGCGCCTGCAGAGCGCGTGCGGCGAAGGTGGGGCCGCGCGGAACTTCCTCACCCTGTGCCCGGGCTGAGATCGCGGGCACCGTCAAGAGGACCAGGGCGAGGGCCGGTACGAGCATCCGCTGAGAGCGCACGGCGATTCCGGTACGTCACGAACGTCCCTTATGAGCTCAGTGTAAGCGCAGGTCGAGGCGGTGACACGGACAGTGGGCCCGGTGTGCGTGCCCTCGGAAAGGGGAGGATGCGGGATGGGTGACAGCGGGGACCTCGCGAGTGCGTACAACGACGACAGCGTGCTCTTCCGGGTGCTGCGGCACCTCGGCTGGGACAGCCTGGTCGACATCGGCTACTTCACGCTGCCCACCCTGCCGCTCGTGGTCCTGGCCGGTCCGGCGCCCTTTCAGCGCCGGCTGGCTCGCCGGTCGCTGGCGCTGCTGGACGCCCGGCCCGGGCAGCTCGTCCTGGACGCCGCATGCGGTCGCGGTGACACCACGGCGCGGTTGGGCGCCGCGGGATGCCGGGCGCTGGGGGTGGACATCCAGCCCGAGCAGATCGACCAGGCACGTCGCCGCTTCGGTGGCCTTTCCGGCGTGCGTTTCGCCGTCGCCGACGCCACGGCTCTGCCCCGGCAGGCAGCGCGGATCCCGCTGGCGGGCGGTTCCTTCCACCGGGTGCACTGCCTGGAGGCCGCCTTCCACTTCGGCCATGAGGGCCGCAGGTCATTCCTGAGCGAAAGCTTCCGGCTGCTCCGCCCAGGAGGCCGGCTCGTCATCGTGGACGTCACGTCCCGTACGGACCAGCCGATCGGGACTCTCGACGCGACCGGCCTCGTACGCGGGACCTGGCGCTTCGACGACATCGAACCGTACGAGCGGTACCCGCTGCTGGCGTCCGCCGCCGGCTTCACCACGCGCCGGATCCTCGACTGGACCACTCCCGTACTCCACCGGGCAGCCCAGCTCTGTGCCCTGTTCGCCGGTGCCGCCTCCACCCGGGCCGGCCGACAGGCCCTGTGCGTGCGGTGGCCCGGCCTCAGGACACTCGACGCACAGGACTGGGACGAGGTCATCTCCGTCGTCCGGGCTCACCGGGCCATCGGACGCGTCACTCGCTACACGGCGTACGTCCTCGACAAACCCGCGGACGGCGTCGCCGACGTCGCCCCGTAGTCGCTTGCCCACCGGAGGCCTTCCTGTTTGACTCGCCGTATGACCAGTCACGGGGGACGCCGCACGCAGGCCGAACGGGATGCCGTCACCGTCGAGATCGGGTACGCGCTGTGCAGCGCGGCGTTCGCGGCGGCGGTCGTCTTCGGGGCCGTGGCCGGTCCCGCGCTGCTCTTCGACCTCCCGGACACGCCGGAGCGTCTGCTGCTGCGCGCCGGGCTGGTGCTCGCGCCCGTCCTCTTCGCCGCCCGGGTCGTCAGTGTGCTGGTCCGGTTCCGCTCGGCGGATCAGCCCAGCCAGCCCGGCCGCACCAGCCCGGACTCGTAGGCGAGCACGACCAGTTGGGCCCGGTCGCGGGCGTGCAACTTCACCATCGTGCGGCTGACGTGGGTCTTCGCGGTGAGCGGGCTGACGACCAGGCGGCGGGCGATCTCCTCGTTGGACAGGCCGATGCCGACCAGGGCCATCACCTCCCGCTCCCGCTCGGTGAGCCCGGCCAGCACGTCGGCCGCCGCGGGCTCCTTGGAGCGGGCCGCGAACTCGGCGATCAGGCGGCGCGTCACCCCCGGCGAGAGCAGCGCGTCGCCCGCGACCACCGCCCGTACGGCGCGCAGGAGTTCGTCCGGCTCGGTGTCCTTGACCAGGAAGCCGGAGGCCCCCGAGCGGATGGCCTCGAAGACGTACTCGTCGAGTTCGAAGGTGGTGAGCATGACCACCTTGACGTCCTTCAGGTCCGGGTCCTCGGTGACCCGGCGGGTCGCGGCCAGGCCGTCGAGCGCGGGCATGCGGATGTCCATCAGGACGACGTCGGGCCGCAGTTCGCGGATCCGGCGCACCGCCTCCTCTCCGTCCGGGGCCTCGCCCGCCACCTCGATGTCGGGCTGCGCGTCGAGCAGCGCCCGGAACCCGGCCCGGACCAGTGACTGGTCGTCGGCGAGCAGTACGCGGATCACCGTCGTCCTCCTGACGTGGTTCTGGGGTACGGCTCAACGGCCGGCGGAAGCACTCAACGGAAGTACGGCGAGCACCCGGAAACCGCCGTCCGGGCGGGGTCCCGCCTCGATGGTGCCACCCAGCGCGGCGGCCCGCTCCCGCATACCGGCCAGCCCGTTGCCGCTGCCGCCCGCATCGGCCCCGGTCGCCGGCCCGTCGTCGTCGACGCGCAGCCGCAGCACGCCCGCGTCGTACGCGAAGTGCACGCGGGCGTGCCGCGAGCCCGAGTGCCGTACGACGTTGGTCAGGGCCTCCTGGACGATCCGGAAGGCGGCGAGGTCCGTGCCGGGAGCGAGCCGGGGCGGCTCCCCCTCGACGTCCACCGTGAGGCCCGCGCTCGCCGCCTGCTCCACCAGCTCGGGCAGCCGGTCCAGCCCGGGCGCGGGGGCGCGCGGCGCGTCACCGGGCGCGCGCAGCGTGTCGAGCACCTGGCGGACCTCGCCGAGCGCCTCCTTGCTCTGGGCCTTGATCGTGGTGAGCGCCGTACGGGCCTGTTCGGGATCGGAGTCGAGGAGCGCGAGGCCGACCCCCGCCTGGACGTTGATCACGGAGATGCTGTGGGCGAGCACGTCGTGCAGCTCCTGCGCGATCCGCAGCCGCTCCTCGTCGGCCCGCCGCCGTGCGGCCTCGGCACGCTCGGCCCGCTCCCGGGCCCACTGCTCGCGCCGGACCCGGAACAGCTCCGAGACCGCCGCGATCGCCACCACCCAGGTGGCGACCACCAGCTCCTCGCCCCAGGAGGCGGCGGAGTCCCCCGACGGCGGCAGCCACTGGTAGAGCCAGTGCGCCACCAGGACGTGCCCAACCCAGAGCGTTCCCATCGCCGCCCACGCCGCCCGGCGGTGCCCGGCGACGATCGCGCTGAAGCACGCCAGCGCGACGGTGAAGAGCACCGGCCCGTACGGATACCCGGCCCCCAGGTAGACCATGACGGCACCCGCGGTGCCGAAGACCACGGCGACCGGATACCGCTTGCGCCACAGCAGCAGCGCCCCGGCCACCAGCAGCAGGACCCGCGCGAAGGGGTCCAGGGCCGCCCGCTCGCCCTCCTGGCCGTGAGCGGCGAAGTTCGAGCCGGCCAGCACGAAGACCGTGACGACGACGGTGGACCGCCAGGGCCAGTGGGGCGCACGCTCCCCCTCTCCCCACCGGTCCCACCAGGGAGGACCGTGCCGCCACCACTGAGGCGGACCGCCCCGCACCCGCTGCTCGTCCATACCGCCACGCTAGACGCCGCCGGTCCGGGGCGGCGTCACCCCGGCGTGGTGATCACACGTACTCCCGGGGAAGTACGTCGTCCGCCGGGGCGGCCTCGCCCGGATGCCCTCGCCGACCGCGCGTCGGCAGGAGGAGGCGTTGCATGACTTTGTGTGCTCGGCTGGTCACGAGACTGCTGCCGAAGCGACAATGGCGGGCACGGCACGTACCGGGGGGAGAACGGTGTGGGGCAGCCACGGGACGACGGGGTCAGCGCGACCCTCGCGGCGTTCGTTTCTGCGGTGGTATCGACTGTGCTCACGATCGCGGGAACGCTGGTGAGTCTGAGGTCCAGCGCCTCTCAAACCGCGCTCTTCCTCGTGCTCACGTGGTTACTGATCACCGCCTCCATCGCAACCGGCCTGGTCGCCGTTTGGCTGTTGGCCGACCGCATCCGCAAAGGAGTGCGCGACCTGGCACATCTGCGAGACCTGGAAGCGTACGTGCCCCAGCTCATCCGCTTCCGCCATCGACACGACACCTTCGTCATCTCGGGCGACGGGAATGCGACGTTGAGGATTTCGTGCGATGTCGAATCGCCGAATGCCGCGGTGGTGCCGTGGATCTCCTTCCCGATGATCGCGGAGGTACCTCCGGAGAATCCGGCATGGACAAGCGTTTCAGTGCTTCGCGTCAGCGTGGACGGTGTGGAGTCCGATCCGTCCATCGCCTTCGTACGAAGGGAGCGCAAGATACCGGCCGACCCGACAGCCCTCGACGGACGGCTGGTCGAGTCGGGCGCCGTTCGCGTACCTGTTTCTCTGGATCCGGGCCGCACTCGTTGCTCCTTCACGGTCGAGCTGGAACTCTGCGGTGCTTTCGGTTTTGTCGAGCGTGAGGAAAAGTGCTACACCGACGTCTCATACGTCACCGAGAGCCTCGAAGTCACGATCACCGGCCGCGACGGCCTTACCATTTCCTCTTCGCCGTGGGCGCAGAACCGTGTGGAAGCGCAGCAGTTGGGCATGGAAATGCCCGACGCCCCCGAGTCGCAGTTGCAGTCCCGGTTCTGCCGGACCGCTGACGGCGTGCGGTGGAAGACGGCGCAGGCCAAACTCGGATACCGCTACGCCATTCCCGTACGCGGACGCTCATAGCCGTCGTCGCCCGTGGAGAGACGGTCCGCGAGCCAGGTGGCGAGCGTGTCTGGTTGCG
Organism: Streptomyces afghaniensis 772; assembly: GCA_000415505.1. Lineage (GTDB taxonomy): Bacteria > Actinomycetota > Actinomycetes > Streptomycetales > Streptomycetaceae > Streptomyces > Streptomyces afghaniensis. Next base: position 21,741 of record KE354397.1, on the reverse strand, counting down.
GCGCTTCCGTCCCAGCCCGCAACAACCGGTGGACCGCTCGTACGAGTTGGGGTCGTTGCAGCAACAGCGTGGGCCCGGGCCCGGACGCGAGGCAGGACCAGGCCAACGCGAAGCCGATCCAGGACGGGGGGTGGTCCGGGTCACCTGCGATCTCCGCGCGGTAGCTGTCCAGGGCGTCGGCGTAACGGCCGTCGGCGAGCGCGAGGTCGGCGACTGTCGCTCCGGTCGACTCGGCCAGAATCGGGTTCACGGAGGACGAGCCCTCCCGGACCGCGCACCGCAGGAGATCGACACGAGCGAGGGACCACGGGCCGTCGGGCTGCGATACGAGTGATTCCGTGCCTCGGCCTGGTGCGCCATCCTCATCCGGCTCCCGCCACGCGCGGGCCAGACCGGCCACGACGCCAGGATCGGGTCGCAGATGGCGCAGGCGCCATCCGGCCCGGTGATCGGCGGTCACGACCTCCGCCACACGATGCTGCGGAGAGACGTCTCCCCAGGTGACGAGCTGTTCCGCGATCCCATCGAGAAAGCGACGGCCGGCTTCGGTCACAGTCCGTTCGGCCAGCAGGGCACGAGCGGCCTCCAACGTCGGCTCCAGCCACCGCGCGCAGGTGAACGCGGCGAAGTCGGCGATCGCGTCGTCTCCGGACCTGGCCGCGGCCCGCCAGAACTCCGTCACTCCGAAAAAGGCGTAGACGCCCTGCAGCAACCCTGCGGCAGGGCGCGGGTCGTCACGCCAAGGGGCGTAGAAGAGTCGCCCCTCGTCCTGCCGCGTCAAGGGGACCAAGTGGAGGAGGCCACCCAGCAAGACGTGTTGATACTCGTGAACGAGGATCTCCGCGAGATCCTCGGCCGCGTGGGGCCGGGCAACGTTGATACCCGCGAAGGCCTCGCCACTGGAGGCGGAGATCAGCGGAAAGCGGCTGGTGGAAGGACGTGGGACTACGACGTCCAGACCGGCGCTCATCGCATCCGCCTTGTCGGGAATGTGACGGCACACCAGGTGCCAGGCCTCGTCGAGCATGCCCTGCCACCTGGTGACCTCGGCATCGTCGAGGCGATGTGGATCGAGCGTCTCGTAGAGTCCGCGGTACGGATCCAGGTCGTCCAGCCGCAAGGACAGAACGTGTGAGCCCTCCCGGCACGTGAGGCGTCGCAGTGCCCACCACCCGGTGGCGTCCTGCGAGAGGTCAGGCGGCAGCCGTACCGTGTTGTCGCCGATGTCGATACGGCGATCCCGATCGCGGGACCGGATTCGGGCCACGGACCACTGATCGACGCGGTCGGCCGGCGAGAAGGCCGCGCCCAGGGTGGGCAGCGAGACAGTCCCGCTCCTGGCCGGCACTCGTACGTCCACATCGATCCCTGCGTGCACGGCGGCCGCGGCGGCGATGCTGTGCAGTTGACCGAGGTGGACCCACGCCGGGGTGGGATCCGTCGGGTGCCCGCGACGCAGATGGCGCAACGTGAAGCCGGCCCACCCGGCGACATACGGGTACGACAAGACGGTCTCCAGCGCCGCTGGTGCGCTCTGCTGGACGCGATCCAGCACCTGCCAGGCCGACTCGGTCGGCGGGAGAGGACCTCGGGCCTTCGAAGATGAGGCGGCTTCGTCCCGAATGGCACGCAACAACAGCAGCGTACGGCTGCGCTCGGCCTTCCTGACCTCGCGGACGACGTCGGGACCCGCGGCTCCGCGGGCGATGGCGTCGAGGGTGCTCAGGGAGATGCGATGACGGGAAATCCCTGTGCCCGTCAACCGATACGCTCCGCCCCACCGCCGGGTCCCCCCTCGCCGGACGCGGCGATCGCCTGCACCCCCTCAACCTGCATCCCGACCCATTCAGCCCCGCGACGCACAGCGGTGTCGTCAGTGCCGAGGACATCGCGAAGTCGAACAGCCGTGAGATCCGGCATCTGCGATTCGATCACGTCAGCTCCCCTACCAGGAATGCGGTGAGGCGGTCATGGACAGTCAGCCGATGCGCTCCGCGCCGCCACCGCCCGTGCCGTCGTTGGACACGGCGACCGCCGGCACCTCGTCAACCTGCATACCGACCCACACAAGCCCACGACGCACCGCGATATCGTCAATGCCGAGGACTTCTCGGAGTCGAACAACCGTGAGATCCGGCACCTGCGATTCGATCACGACAGCTCCCCTACGCGTAATGGCGGTGAGGCGGTGAGGCGGTGATGGACGGTCAGCCGATGCGCTCTGCTCCCCCGCCCGGTTCACCGCCACCGGCACAGACGGACGGCGTACGATCGCACTGCCCGATCACCCAGTTGAGGGCGGCCATCGTTTGTTCATCGCTCGCATGGGCAAGATCGGTCATCATCACACCGCTCAGATCGGGCAGTTGAGTTTCCAAAGGATTCTCCGTCCTTCTGGGCGAGCGGTACGAGGTCGCTCATCATCCGAGTATGACTCCACCCACGAAAGCCCGGAAGCCCTGTCGTCGGCCACACATCGGAGCCGCACTCCCATGAGCGAGACTCTGTACGAGGCGCTGGAACAAGTTCTTCGCGGTTGGCACCGATTCGAGACGGAGCGGGGAAACGCGCCGGTCATCGACTTCGACTGCGCGCCCGCGCCGGCCCCGGCGGCGCTGGGCAGGCTCGAAGCACTGCGGCGTCTGCGTTCGCTCCTCGACCGCGCTCGGGAGGTGGCCGACGGCCGTCTTGTGCGGGAGATCCAGGCTCAGCTCGCCTACCTCTCCACACTGCTCGGCGAGCACCTTGCCTTTGACACCTACGTGCGCCGGACCCAGGGCTGCGGCACACGAGGCTGGCCGGCCGGCTACGTCACGGAGCACGGTGATGAGGTTCGCCGCCTTCTGGCCGACGCCGGGATCGCCTGGGGACCGAATACCGCCCACGACCTGAATCGCGCCGAGGGCATCATCACCCCTGAAGCGGCGGCCGAAGCGGTCAGCCGTGAGGCGGCCTCGTTCGAGCCGCGCGTACGTACTACGGTTGGTGCGACGGCGCCGTATGACTTGACGATCGAAGCGGTTCGGGTCGATGCCTACTGGTCATACTGGCTGGATGGAGCCGGGCGGACCGTACGACTGCGCATCAATCTCGAACGGGCGGCCCTCACCGTCGTTCAGGCCAGGCTGTTCGCGCTCCATGAGGTTCTCGGCCACGGGTTGCAGAGCGCGGGGTTCCACGCGGCCTTCGCGAGGGGCAAGCAGGAGTGGCTGCCGCTGCTCACGGTGCACTCGCCCTGTCAGGTGGTTCTCGAGGGGCTGGCACAGTCGCTGCCTCTGTTCGTCGCCCCCGACGACCACCAGCTGATGACACGCGTGCGCCTGGAGCACTATCTGCAACTGGTGTGCGCAGAGTTGCACGTGGCCATCCATTCCGGCGTGAGTGCCGATGCCTGCGCGGCCCACGCTGTGTCACGGGTGCCCTTCTGGGACGACACCCAGATCGCGGACATGCTCTCCGACCGGGGCGCGGATCCGCTGCTGCGGACGTACCTGTGGGCATATCCGGCCGGCTTCGACTGGTTCATGGCCCTGGCCGAGGCTCCTCCCGCGACGGCTGCCGACGTTCTGCGAGCTGCTTACCACCGGCCCCTCCATCCGGCCGACCTCGCTGATCTGTGGCCCGACGGCCCGGTGATCGGAGGCCCCGGCCCCCACGGATGGTGGGCCCCCGAGCCCCGCCGGCCTTCCGGCAGTGCATAGTGCTGCGCGCCCGAGGACTGCGGGGCCGCCGCCGGCTCAGTCGTTGTGAGGTCCGGGGCTCTTCGCGGCAGGCCCCCGCTGCGGATACACCAGCCCCACCCCGTGGGCGAGTTGCCCCACCGCATACCGGAAGAACACCTCCCGGTCCTCCACCACCCGGTTGAACTGCCCGAACAGCTCGAACCCGACCAGCCCGTACAGCTGGGCCCAGGCGGCGACGAGCACCGTCACCACCTCCGGCGGGAGGTCCGGCGCGAGGTCGGCGGCCATCCGCTCGGCCTCCGGGCGCAGGTCCGCCGGGAGCGAGGGCCGGGCCAGGCCGAGGCCGCGGTACGCGTCGCGCACGACGCCGATGAGCAGGAGACCGACGCGGGCGGCGGCCGGGACGGTGGTGTCGGGGGCGGTGTAGCCCGGGACGGGCGATCCGTAGATGAGGGCGTACTCGTGCGGATGGCCGAGCGCCCAGCGCCGCACCGCCTCGCACACCGCGATCCAGCGTTGCAGGGGGCCGGAGCCGGCGGCCGCGTCGTGTGCGGCCTCGGCGGCCTCGCCGAGGGAGTCGTAGGCGTCGATGATGAGGGCGGTCAGCAGGTCGTCACGACTGGGGAAGTAGCGGTACAGCGCGGAGGAGACCATGCCGAGCTCGCGGGCGACGGCCCGCAGCGAGAGCCGGGCGGCGCCGTCGGCCGCGAGCTGTCTGCGGGCCTCGTCCTTGATGGCCGCGGTGACTTCGATCCTGGCCCGGGCACGGGCGCCGTGTGCAGTGCTCATGCGTGTCATCGTGCCACGGAAGCAGAGCAGTGCACACAAACGAGAGCAGCAATCATAAACGAGAGCAGTGCTCTTGCTTTGGAGCACCGACCTCGTGCAGACTGGCACCAGAGAGCGAGAGCAGTGCTCACAAAAGAGAGCACCGCTCCACACCACCGCTCCACATCGACCAGGGGGACCCCATGTCCACGCACGTCCGCAAGCCCGGCTGGTTCACGATCAACGTCTTCAACCGGCTCGTCGCCTGGCTGACCCGCCGCGGCATCAGCGTCTGGGGCTCCCGCGTCCTCGCCGTCCGCGGCCGCAAGAGCGGCCAGTGGCGCACCACCCCGGTCAACCTGCTGACGCTGGACGGCCGGCAGTACCTGGTCGCACCCCGCGGCCACGTCCAGTGGACGCACAACATGCGCGCGGCGGGCGGCGGCGAACTGCACCTCGGCAAGCACGTGGACACCTTCACCGCGACCGAGGTGGCCGACGACGACAAGACCCCGATCCTGCGCGCCTACCTCAAGCGCTGGAAGGCGGAGGTCGGGGTCTTCTTCAACGGCGTCGGCCCCGACTCCCCGGACGACCAGCTGCGTCGGATCGCCCCCGACCACCCGGTCTTCGAGATCACTCTGAAGGGCTGATCTCCTCGCCCGTCGCGGCGGGACGGCGGTCCAGCGCGGTCAGGGCCCGCTGGGCCACCGGATACGTGCGGACGATCTCGCCCAGCGACGTCGAGCCCTGCGTGATCTCCTTGAACGCCCTCCAGGCCGGGCGGAAGCTCGTCAGCGCCGCGTGAAACAGCCCGGGGCGGCGCTCGAACACGGTCAGCAGCCGCTTGCCGACGCTCATCTCCACACCGAGCCCGGCCTTGACCGCGAAGGCGTAGTTGAGGGCCTGCCGGCGCGTGTCCACGGCGTCGTGGGCCTCGGCGATCCGCACCGCCCACTCCCCCGCGAGCCGCCCGGACCGCAGCGCGAAGGAGATGCCCTCGCGGGTCCACGGCTCCAGCAGCCCCGCCGCGTCGCCGCACACCAGCACCCGCCCGCGTGAAAGCGGCGAGTCGTCGGCCCGGCAGCGGGTCAGGTGCCCGGAAGAGATGCTCGGTTCGAAGCCGGCGAGACCCAGCCGCCCGACGAACTCCTCCAAGTACCGCTTCGTCGCGGCTCCTTCGCCCCGCGCCGAGATCACCCCGACCGTCAGGGTGTCGCCCTTGGGGAAGACCCAGCCGTAACTGCCGGGCATCGGGCCCCAGTCGAGGAGCACCCGCCCCTGCCAGTCCTCGGCGACGGTCTCCGGCACCGGGATCTCCACCTCCAGGCCGAGGTCCACCTGGTCGACCTTGACCCCGACGTGCGCCCCTATACGGCTGGCGCTGCCGTCCGCACCGACCACGGCCCGCGCGAGCAGGACCTCGCCGCCCTGCAGGAGCACGGCGACCGTGCGCCGGTCGGGCACCGCCGAGCCGTGCTGCTCGACCCGCTGGACCGTGACACCCGTACGCAGCTCGGCGCCGGCCTTCTGCGCGTGCTCGACCAGCTGCTGGTCGAACTCGGGCCGGTTGATCAGCCCGAACAGCATCTGCTTGGACCGGCGGGTGCGCGTGAAGCGGCCGTTGTTCGAGAACGTCACCGCGTGCACCCGGTCCCTGAGCGGCAGCTCGAAGCCGGGCGGGAGGGCGTCGCGCGAGGGGCCGATGATGCCGCCGCCGCACGTCTTGTACCGCGGCAGCTCCGCCTTCTCCAGCAACAGCACGCGTCTGCCGGCGACCGCCGCCGCGTACGCGGCCGAAGCGCCCGCGGGTCCCGCGCCCACCACGACGACGTCCCACACCTGTCGCACGTCGTCCGCCGAAGAGTTCTCGCTGCTCACGATGGTCTACTGCTCCCGATCAAGCCGCCTGCCCCTGCTGTCTCCCGCATCCTACGGCGGACCTGGCCACAGGCCGCTGTGGGAGGATCTACGGCACTCACTGCTACAACGTCGCACCCACGAGGAGCGTGCCCATGCCGTCGAATCCGGTCGCCGAGACCGTCGCCTCGCTGATGCCCAGGGCGAAGGAAGAGCTCGCCGAACTGGTGGCCTTCCGGTCGGTGGCGGACTTCGACCAGTTCCCGAGGAGCGAGAGCGAGGCCGCCGCCCGCTGGGTCGCGGACGCGCTCGCCGCCGAGGGGTTCCAGGACGTGGCCCTGCTCGACACCCCCGACGGCACGCAGTCGGTCTACGGCTGCCTGCCGGGCCCCGAGGGCGCGAAGACCGTCCTGCTGTACGCCCACTACGACGTGCAGCCGCCGCTGGACGAGGCCGGCTGGACGACCCCGCCGTTCGAACTGACCGAGCGGGACGGGCGCTGGTACGGGCGCGGGGCCGCCGACTGCAAGGGCGGTGTCGTCATGCACCTGCTGGCGCTGCGCGCGCTGAAGGCGAACGGCGGCGTCCCGGTCCATGTGAAGGTGATCGCCGAGGGCTCGGAGGAGCAGGGCACGGGCGGCCTGGAGCGGTACGCGGAGGCGCACCCGGACCTGCTGGAGGCCGACACGATCGTCATCGGCGACGCGGGCAACTTCCGTGTCGGGCTGCCGACCGTCACGTCCACCCTGCGCGGTATGACTCTCGTCCGCGTGCGGATCGACACGCTCGCCGGAAATCTGCACTCGGGCCAGTTCGGCGGTGCCGCGCCGGACGCGCTGGCCGCCCTGATCCGGGTCCTGGACTCGCTGCGCGCCGAGGACGGTTCGACGACCGTCGACGGACTCACCGGCGACTCGGCCTGGGAGGGGCTCCAGTACGACGAGGAGCGGTTCCGGCAGGACGCCAAGGTGCTGGACGGCGTCGATCTGATCGGCTCCGGGACGGTCGCCGACCGCATCTGGGCGCGCCCGGCCGTGACGGTCCTCGGCATCGACTGCCCGCCCGTCGTCGGCGCCACCCCCTCCGTGCAGGCGAGCGCCCGGGCGTTGATCAGCCTGCGCGTGCCGCCGGGCGTGGACGCGGCCGAGGCGACCAAGCTGCTCCAGGCGCACCTGGAGGCGCACACGCCGTGGGGTGCGCGGGTGAGCACCGAGCAGATCGGCCAGGGCCAGGCCTTCCGCGCCGACACCACCAGCCCGGCGTACCAGGCCATGGCCGACGCGATGGCGGTGGCGTACCCGGGGCAGGAGATGCAGTACGCGGGCCAGGGCGGCTCCATCCCGCTGTGCAACACGCTCGCCGCGCTCTATCCGCACGCGGAGATCCTGCTCATCGGGCTGAGCGAGCCGGAGGCCCAGATCCACGCGGTGAACGAGAGCGTCTCCCCCGAGGAGCTGGAGCGGCTGTCGGTGGCGGAGGCGCTGTTCCTGCGCAACTACGCGGCGAGCTGACCGCTCTGCCCTCGGCAGAAGGCCCTCGTCCGCGGACGAGGGCCTTGCCTACGGTCGTCCGATGGACGTCATCGGGCTCTCCCCGCCTGCACCTGCTGCGCTTCCCGGTGGGCCAGGCCTACCTCTGGCACGACGGCGGTGAACTGACGCTGGTCGACGCCGGCCCGGCCGGCTCCGGGCCCCCATCGCCGAGGCGGTGACCGCCCTCGGCCGGCATCCCCGGGACGTGCGGCGGATCGTGCTCACCCACTTCCACGAGGACCACGCGGGCGGGGCGGCCGAGTTCGCCGCGCTCAGCGGCGCCGAGGTGCTGGCCCACCGGCTGGACGCGCCCGCCGTACGGGGCGAGATCCCGGGCCCGGAGCCGGTGTTCGAGGACTGGGAGCGGCCGCTGCACGAACAGGCGCTGAAGCTGCTGCCCCGGGGTGACTACGCCCGGCCCGGGAGGTCACCGAACTGTCCGGCGGCGAGGTGCTGGACATCGGCGGCGGGGCGCACATCGTGCACGTGCCAGGACACACGCACGGCAGCATCGCGCTGCATCTCCCGGAGCACGGCGCGCTGTTCACCGGTGACACGGTCGCCGCGTCGCCTGTCGACGGCACGGTGATGCCGGGGGTGTTCAACCTCGACCGCGCCCAGGTGCTCGCGGCCTGTCTCCGCCTGGCCGAGCTGGACGCGGACGTGGCCTGCTTCGGTCACGGGGATCCGGCGCTGAGGCAGGCGGCCCGGTCGCTGAGGAACGCGGCGCGCGCTTAGCCGAGCGCCGGATCGAGGACGATGTCCTCCTCGCGCGCCGCGACCGTCGGCTCCTCGGGGAAGTGGCAGGCGGTGAGGTGGCCCGCAGGGCTGCCCTCGGCCCGTACCAGCCGCGGTTCCTCGGTGGCGCACTTGTCCTGGGCCTTCCAGCAGCGGGTGCGGAAGCGGCAGCCGGAGGGCGGGTCGATCGGTGAGGGCACGTCGCCGGCCAGCCGGATGCGCTCGCGGCGCTGCGTGGCGTCCGGGTCGGCCTCGGGCACGGCGGACAGCAGCGCGTGCGTGTAGGGGTGCCGTGGCCGGGTGTAGAGCGACTCCCGGTCGGCCACCTCGACGATCTTGCCGAGGTACATCACGGCGACGCGTTCGGAGAAGTGCCGTACGACGGCGAGGTCGTGGGCGATGAAGACGAAGGCGATGCCGAACTCCCGCTGGAGGTCCTGGAGCAGGTTGACGACCTGCGCCTGGATGGACACGTCCAGTGCGGAGACGGGTTCGTCGGCGACGATCAGCTTGGGCCGCAGGGCGAGGGCGCGGGCGATGCCGATGCGCTGGCGCTGGCCGCCGGAGAACTCGTTCGGGTAGCGGTTGTAGTGCTCGGGGTTGAGGCCCACCGTCTCCAGGAGTTCCTGGGCGCGCCGCTTGTGGCCCTGGGGCGGGTTGATGCCGTTGAGCCGCATCGGCGTCTCGACGATGGTGCCGACGGTGTGCCGGGGGTTCAGCGAGGAGTACGGGTCCTGGAAGATCATCTGGAGGTTGCGGCGGGCCTCCTCCATCCGTCCGGGAGGTCGGTGGGTGATGTCCTCGCCGTCGAACACGACGGACCCGCCGGTGGGTTCGAGCAGCCGGGTGATCAGGCGGCCGGTGGTCGACTTGCCGCAGCCGGACTCGCCGACCAGGCCCAGCGACTCGGCGGGCCCGACCGAGAAGTCGATGCCGTCGACGGCTCGCACGGCCCCGATCTGCCGCTGGAAGATGATGCCCTGCCGGAGGGGGAAGTGCTTCTGCAGACCGCGCACTTCGAGGAGGTTCTCGCCGGTGGGGCGGTCGGTGGTCGGCCCGGTGAGGGGCTGGGTGGTGCTCACGGCTTGCTCCTTTTCGTCCGCCGCCGTCACTGCGCGGCCCGTACGGCGTCGGTGCCGCGGTCGTCCGGGCCGGTCCCGCCGCGGATCTCCTGCTTGGCCTCGTCGGTGAGATGGCACGCGGCGAGGTGCCCTCCGGTGCCGGAGACGAGGCGCAGCTCGGGCCGTTCCACGGTGCAACGCCCCTCCGGTGCCCAGCCCTTGTAGGCGCAGCGCGGGTGGAAGGAGCAGCCGTCCGGCAGGTTGATCAGGCTCGGCGGGGTGCCGGGGATCGGGTTCAGCCGTTCGCCGACGTCGCCGGTGAGGTGCGGCATGGACTGCAACAGGCCCCAGGTGTAGGGGTGCTGGGGCTGTTTGAGGACCTCGCGGGTGGTGCCGTACTCGATCCGGCGGCCGCCGTACATCACCAGGATGTCGTCGGCGATGTCGGAGACCACGCCGAGGTCGTGGGTGATGATGACGACGGCGGAGCCGAACTCCTCCTGGAGATCGCGGATCAGGTCCAGGATCTGTGCCTGGACGGTGACGTCCAGGGCGGTGGTGGGCTCGTCGGCGATGAGCAGGGCGGGGTCGCAGACCAGGGACATGGCGATCATGGCGCGTTGGCGCATGCCGCCGGAGAACTGGTGCGGGTAGTCCCTGACCCGGCGTTCGGGCTGCGGGATGCCGACCCGCTTGAGCATCTCCACCGCGCGGTCCTTGGCCTCCTTCTTGGAGACCTTGTGGTGGACGCGGTAGGCCTCGGCGATCTGGGAGCCGACGGTGAAGAAGGGGTGCAGCGCGGAGAGCGGGTCCTGGAAGATCATGGAGACCGTGCGGCCGCGCAGTGCGCGCATCTCGGCCTCGGGCAGGGCGACGAGTTCCCTGCCCTCCAGCCAGATCTCGCCGGAGACCCGGGCGCGGGTGCCCTTGTGCAGTCCGAGCAGGGCCAGCGAGGTCACCGACTTGCCGGAGCCGGACTCGCCGACGATGCCGAGGGTCCTGCCCTTCTCCAGGGTGAAGGAGACGCCGTCGACGGACTTGACGAGGCCGTCCTCGGTCGGGAAGTGCACCCTCAGGTCGCGTACGTCGAGGAAGGATGCGGGCGCGGGCGTGACGTCCGCGGGCTGCGGTGAGGTCTGAACGGACACGGGTGTTCCTAAGGACGAAAGGGGGGCTCAGGCGAGGCGCACGCGCGGGTCGACGAGGCCGTACACCAGGTCGACGACCACGTTGGCCAGGACGACGAACGTCGCGGCGAAGAGCGTGGTGCCGAGGATGACGGGCAGGTCGGAGTTCTGGACGGAGTCGACCGCGAGCTTGCCGATGCCGTTGATGCCGAACACGGACTCGGTGATGACCGCGGAGCCGCCGATCAGGGAGCCGACGTCCATGCCGAAGATGGTGATGATCGGGGTGATGGCGGCCCGCAGTCCGTGCTTGAGGACGACGGTGACGGCCGGCAGGCCCTTGGCGCGGGCGGTGCGCATGTAGTCCTCGGCGAAGACCTCCAGCATGGAGGAGCGGGTGAGCCGGGTGTACATCGCGAGGTAGACGATGACCAGGGTGGCCCACGGCAGGATCAGGCCCTTGAACCAGCCCGCCGGGTCCTCGGTGATCGAGGTGTAGCCGGAGGTCGGCAGGATCTGGAACTTGTCGACGAAGAGGTACAGCAGGAGCAGGCCGATGAAGTAGATCTGCACCGACACGCCGAACAGGGCCAGTCCGACCGCCGCCTTGTCGGCGGCCCTGCCCCTGCGGACCGCGGCGAGGGTGCCGAGGCCGACGCCCAGGATCAGGAAGGCCACCGCGGCACCGAGACCGAGTGAGAGGTCAGCCGGGAAGTCCTGCAGGAGCGTGGTCAGCACGGGGGTGTCGGTCTGGAAGGAGATGCCGAGGCAGGGCGCCGCGCAGTGGATGCGGACGCTCTGGTCGCCGTAGTCGCGGCCCGCGACGAGTCCCTTGATGAACTCCCAGTACTGCGTCAGGTAGCTCTGGTCCAGGCCCAGCGAGTGCTTGATCTCCGCGAGACGGGAGGGCGAGCAGGTCTTTCCGCAGGCCAGGAGCGCGGGATTGGACGGCAGCGCGAAGAAGATGAAGAACGTGATCGTGGTGATCACCAGCATGATCACGGCCGCTGCCAGCAGCCGTCTGATGAGGTAACGAAACATGGGGTGCCGGGACCTGACGTGAGTGGGGTGCCCGCCGGCGGCCTGGGCCGCCGGCGGGGTTCAGAGGGGGTGCGTCACTGCTTGATGTAGGCGTGCACCAGGCTGGGTTCGGCCATGATCGAGTCGTCGATGACACCGCCCACCTTCGAGCCGCTCACCTCGCTGAAGTTCATGTACATCAGCGGGACCACGGCGGCGTCCTTCAGGATCTGCTCGTCCAGCTCTCCGTAGGCGGCGTTGCGCTGCTTGATGTCGGTCATCTTGCCGATCTTGTCGATCTGCGCGTTGACCTTCGGGTCGTTCAGGTACGAGAGGTCGTTGTTGGACTGCGGGAGCTTCTTGATCTGGCGCCCGTCGAAGAGGGTGGGCAGCACGGTGGAGGCGTTCGGCCAGTCCGCGATCCAGTCGCCCCACGTCAGGTCGTACTGGTTCTTCACGTTGTCCACGGTGCTGAAGTAGTTGTTCTTGTCGATCGGGGTGATGTTCACCGTGATGCCGATCTTCGCCAGCGCGGTCTTCACGGCGTCGGCGAAGTGCTCGTGCGTGGGGATGTTCTCCACCGCGAGCGACATCGTCGGCTTGGGGTTGCCGGCCTGCTTCATCAGGGCCTTGGCCTTGGTGAGGTCACCGGCGGGGTTGCTGCTGTAGAGGTTGAAGTCCTTGTGGCCGTCGATACCGGGGGCGAGCATCGTGGTGGCGTAGTTGCCGTAGGCCGAACCGCCGAAGGCGCCGCGTACGGTGGTCTTGTCGACGGCGTACTCGATCGCCTGACGGACCTTGATGTCCTTGACCCGGTTCAGGTTGATCGCCATGTAGTTGATGCCCGGGGCCGGGATCTTGTAGTAGCGCGACTTGAGCGAGGGATCGCCCGCCATCGTCGTCAGGTCGGAGCCGGCGATCGGCGTCTGCGTGATCGCGGTCTGGGCGGAGCCGCCGTCGGACTTGATCTGCTGGTCGATGGCGGCCTGGTCCTGGCCGAACTTCGCGTCGATCTCGTCGAGGTTCTGCTGACGGATCGGGTCGGTCGACTGGCTCCAGTTCTTGTTCCGGACGAGGACCATTTCCTTGTTCTTGGCGTACGACTTGATCATGTAGGGCCCGTCGGACCAGACGTGCGTGTCGTACGTGGCGCCGGTGTCGTGGGCCTTGGGCACGGCCGACCACCCGGTCATGGCCGTCGTCTCGTTGAAGTCGGCGACGGGCTGGTTGAGATGGAAGACGAGGGTGTACTTGTCCGGCGTCTGGATCGAGGCCAGCTGCTTGCCCTTGTACGGACCCTTGTAGGAATCACCGCCGACCAGCCACTGACTGGCGTACGGCGGGCCGCCGTTGATGTCCGGGGAGAACGCCCGCTCGACGCCGTACTTGACGTCCTGCGCGGTGACTTCGCTGCCGTCCTGCCACTTGACACCGTGGCGCAGGTGGAACGTCCACACCGTGGCGCCCTTGCTGGGCGTTCCGGTGTCGGTGGCCAGGTCGCCGACCAGCTTGGGCTCGGACGCCGTCTCGTCCCAGCCGGTGAGGGTGCGGACGAGCTCGTAGTCCATGCTCGAACCCTCGGTGGTGTACGTCCGCTGGGGGTCGATGTGGTTGAAGTCGGCATCGTCGAGGATCGTCAGCGTGCCGCCCTTCGACGGGGAGCCGCTGGCGCTGTTGCCGGAGGACCCTCCGCATGCGGTGGCCCCCAGGGCGATCATCACGGCGGAGGCCGTGAGAGCGACCGTGCGCGATCTGCGCGTGCTGCGCGTCATTGAGGAAACTCCGTTTCTTGCTACGGGCTCGGCGGCCGTTCGTGGGGCCGCCGGGCCGACACTCGGGGGGTGGCTTGTCAGCCGCGCCGGGCGCGGGGATCCAGGGCGTCCCGGACGCCGTCCCCGAGGAGATTGAGCGCCAGGACCAGGAGGAAGAGCAGGACGCCGGGCACGAAGAGGTACATCGGGTCCTGGAGGAAGAACTGGGAGGCGTCCGACAGCAGCGCTCCCCAGTCCGGGTTGGGCGGGATGACGCCGACGCCCAGGTACGACAGGGCCGCCTCGGTGGTGATGTTCTGCGGGACGGCGAGGGCGAAGGAGATCAGGATCGGCGCCCACAGGTTGGGCAGCAGCTGCCGGAAGAGGATGTGCCGCCGGCCGGCGCTCATCAGCCGCGCGGCGTCGACGAACTCGCGCTCGCGCAGGGACAGCACCTGGCCGCGCACCAGACGGGCGGTGTAGGCCCAGGCGAAGACGGCGATGTTGAGGACGAGGACGAGCAGCCGGAGGTTCTCGTCGGTGCCGCCGTGGCTGTTGGTCTGCAGGGCGTTCTGGATCACCGGGGTGAGCGCGATGATGAACAGCAGCTGTGGGAACGCCAGCATCACGTCCATGACCCGGGACAGCAGGGAGTCGACCCAGCCGCCGAAGTAGCCGGCCGCGAGCCCTGCCACGACACCGACCGCGGTGGACAGCGCGGCCGAGGCGAAACCCACGTAGAGGGAGGTGCGCAGACCGTAGACGATACGGGCGAACAGGTCGTAGCCGGTGCCCGGTTCGACTCCGAGGAGGTGCTGGGCGCTGATGCCGCCCAGGGATCCGTAGGGGAAGTTGCCCGTGTCGGGGTTGATCGCCTTGTTGTCGGGGGTGATCGGTCCCCAGCTGGTCAGCGCGGTGAGGACCGGCGCGAGCAGTGCGATCGCGATGAACAGGAGGGTGGCCACCAGGGCGGCCATGGTGACCTTGTCCCCCCTGATCCGCTTCCAGGCCATGCGGGCCGGTGAGCGGCCGGCGACGACGGTGTCGGCGGGTCGGGGGTCCTGCGTCGACGGCTCGGTCAGCAGCGCGGTGCCGCCGCCGGCGTCGGCCGGCTGGTGTTGCGTGGTCATCGTACGGACATCCCGGATCTGCCCCTGAGGCAAGGAAATTGAGTGGCGGTCGAAAGTGCCGCCGTGAGACTCTGCGGACTTTCGCAACGACGTGCGAGTCCGGTCAAGCCGAGCAGGGGCCGGAAAAGGGATTGTTTGCGGTCATGGAAAAGTGTTGACGAGCACGGGGAATGTGATTACCCGCCGCGTGAGGGAGTGCGGGAGATTCCTTGGGCAGCGATTGGCAGTGGCTGCGTGGACGTTTCCTTTTGCTTTTCCCTCGGAATCCCCCGCGCCGGGTAAAGGGCACTGACGGAGAGCTCGGCGTCAGCCGACCGGCACTCCGGCTTCCAGATAGAACGCCGCTCCGCGTTCGCGCGCCCTCAGAGCCCAGCGCAGCCGCTCGTAGCGCACCGGCGGCAGCAGGTCGGCGGCCTCCTCCTCGGTGACGAACCGCCAGTCGCGCAGCTCCGGCCCGGGCAGCAGCAGCCGTCGGGCCTCCGTGGAGTCGAGGAGGCCGCCGTCGAAGAGGAGCCGCAGTCCGCCGAACCCGGGGGGCGAGGGGCGCTCCCAGTCGACGACGAGGAGGCTCGGTACCTCGTCGAGGTGGATGCCGGTCTCCTCGGCGACCTCCCGCACACCGGCGCGCGCGGGCGCCTCACCGGGTTCGACGACCCCGCCGGGGAACTCCCAGCCGGCCTTGTAGGTGGGGTCGACGAGCAGCACCCGGTCCTGTTCGTCGAAGAGCAGCACTCCGGCGGCGAGTGTCTCGGCGGTGGGCTCGGGTGTCTGCACGATGTCGCAGGCGGGCACGGAGCCGCTGTTGACGGCCTCGGCGATCCGGGCGGCGGTCTCGTGGGGCGTGAGGTCGCTGGTGTCGACCGGGTGGGCGTCGGCGGTGAGCCAGGAGGCGAGGGCGGCGCGGTACGGCTCGATGTGGTCGAAGGACCACTGGCGTATTCGCATCTCGCCGTCGGGCAGGTCCGGCGGAACCTCGCGGCCCGCTATCCGCTCCCGCAGTATCGTTTCGGCCGGAGCGAGCAGGATGTGGCTGACCGGAATCCTGCGGGCGGCCAGGCCGCCGAAGATCTCGTCGCGGTACTCCTGGCGCAGCAGGGTCATGGGGACCACCAGGGTCCCGCCGAGCTCGGCGAGCATCGCGGCCGCCGTGTCGATCACGAGCCGTCGCCAGATCGGCAGGTCCTGGAAGTCGCCGACCTCGGCGAGGTGTTTGGGCGGTAGCAGGTACCGGAGCGCTCCGCCGATGACCTCGGGGTCGAAGAGCGTGCTGTTCGGGATCAGTTCGATCAGTTCCTGTGCGGTGGTGGTCTTCCCCGCACCGAACGCGCCGTTGATCCAGACGACGGTCACAGGTCCCCCTCTTCTGTTGGCCCCCTGAGGCTTGCCCGCTCCACCCTGCCACGGAAACCAGCCGCAGTTGAGGGCGCATGACGACGGCGCCGGCGCCCCCCGCACGCGGGGAGCGCCGGCGCCGTGGGCCCGGGCCTGAGCGGCTCGTCAGCCCTTCTTCTTCGGAGCGCCCTTCTTCTGGGCACCCTTGTTCTTCTGAACGCCATCCTTCCCGGCAACGGACAGGCCGTCCTTGCCGACGGCCTGGTCGAGCGTCTTGAGAGTCTCGTCCACGTTGATGGCGGGGAGCTTCTCTCCGACAGCGTGCGACGGAGTGACCGCGGCGACGACGAAGCCGGTGGCCAGGGAGGCGATGGCGAGCATGCTGCGCTTCTTCATGCCCGACTCAACTGCCGGACCCGCTCCGGGGTCACGCCGCTGGGCCGTTCGGGGGAAGCGCCGGCTTCACCCGGGCCCCGTACCCCAGGTGCCGGGGCCGCCGCCGCGCCACTCGATCAGGCCCGTCGCCGCCACGTACGCCTCGTCCGCATCCTCGATCCCCGCCCGCCGCAGGAACTCGGCGACGTCCAGCAGCCCGTACGCGATCCCGAGGAACTGGTCGTCCACGCGGACCCGCCGGCCACCGTCCGTGGCGGGCGGGTAGACCACGACGGGTTTCACGGACGCCATGGCACCAGGGTGCGCGGGAACGGCGCCGGGCGCTCGCCGGAGTGGGCCGTTCAGCCCGCCTTCTGCGCCTGGCGGAACTCGTGGACGTCGGCGGTGAGCGTGCCGTCCTGCTGTTCGTAGTGGGACAGGGCGAGTCCGAGACCGAAGAAGGTGGGCGCCCATTCGCCGACGAAGATGCCCCAGCGGTCGGCGCGGGCGACGTTGACGCCGGGTTCCACCTTCAGGGAGCCCGCCCAGGCGACGACACTGAGGCCGATGGATGCCATGGCGGCGATGTAGGCGTGCTCGCTGCGGACGCCCATCTCGTGCATCTTCTTGATGATCATCAGCGGCTCCGTTCTGTGGAGGGTCAGGGGATGGAGTGCCCTCGAAGGCGCACTGATATTCACACTTTCGCCCCTTATGTCCAAAAAAAATCGGGGCCGTGAGAGGAGTCTCGGAGTACTCGCCTCACGGCCCCGCAGAACGCCGTCATGCCCCCACGTACGCCGCCAGGTGCTCCCCGGTCAGGGTGGAGCGGGCCGCGACGAGGTCGGCCGGTGTGCCCTCGAAGACGATCCGGCCGCCGTCGTGGCCCGCGCCGGGGCCGAGGTCGATGATCCAGTCGGCGTGCGCCATGACCGCCTGGTGGTGCTCGATGACGACGACGGACTTGCCGGAGTCGACGAGCCGGTCCAGCAGGCCGAGCAGCTGCTCCACGTCCGCGAGGTGCAGGCCCGTGGTCGGCTCGTCGAGGACGTAGATGCCACCCTTGTCCGCCATGTGCGTGGCCAGCTTGAGGCGCTGCCGCTCGCCGCCGGAGAGCGTGGTGAGCGGCTGGCCGAGGGTGAGGTAGCCGAGGCCGACGTCGGCGAGCCGTTCCAGGATCCTGTGCGCGGCCGGGGTGCGTGCCTCGCCCGTGCCGAAGAACTCCTCGGCCTCGGCCACCGACATCGCGAGCACCTCGCTGATGTCCCTGCCGCCGAGGTGGTACTCCAGCACCGAAGCCTGGAACCGCTTGCCCTCGCAGTCCTCGCAGGGGGTGTCGACGCCGGCCATCATGCCGAGGTCGAGGTAGATCACGCCGGCGCCGTTGCAGGTGGGGCAGGCGCCCTCGGAGTTGGCGCTGAACAGGGCCGGCTTCACCCCGTTGACCTTGGCGAACGCCTTGCGGATCGGGTCGAGCAGCCCGGTGTAGGTCGCGGGGTTGCTGCGCCGCGAGCCCTTGATCGGGCTCTGGTCCACCGAGACGACCCCCGCGTCGGCGGGGACCGACCCGTGCAGCAGGGAGCTCTTGCCGGAGCCGGCGACACCGGTGACGACGGTGAGCACCCCGAGCGGGATGTCGACGTCGACGTCCCGGAGGTTGTTCGCCGTCGCGCCCCGGATCTCCAGCGCGCCGGTGGCCTTGCGGACCGTCTCCTTGACGGCGGCCCGGTCGTCGAGATGACGGCCGGTGACGGTGTCCGCGGCCCGCAGCCCCTCGACCGTGCCCTCGAAGCAGACGGTGCCGCCCGCCGTGCCGGCGCCGGGGCCGAGGTCCACGACGTGGTCGGCGATCGCGATCGCCTCCGGCTTGTGCTCCACGACGAGCACCGTGTTGCCCTTGTCCCGCAGCCGCAGCAGCAGGTCGTTCATCCGCTGGATGTCATGCGGGTGCAGGCCGATGGTCGGCTCGTCGAAGACGTAGGTGACGTCCGTGAGCGAGGAGCCGAGGTGGCGGATCATCTTCACGCGCTGCGCCTCGCCGCCCGACAGGGTGCCCGCCGGCCGGTCGAGCGAGAGATAGCCCAGGCCGATCTCCACGAACGAGTCGAGCGTCCCCTGCAACGCGGTGAGCAGCGGCGCCACGGACGGCTCCGAGAGCTTCCGGACCCACTCGGCCAGGTCCCTGATCTCCATCGCGCAGGCGTCGGCGATGCTGATGCCGTCGATCTTCGAGGATCTGGCGCCCTCGCTCAGCCGGGTGCCGTCGCACTCGGGACAGACGGTGAAGGTGACCGCCCGCTCCACGAACGCCCGGATGTGCGGCTGCATCGCCTCCTTGTCCTTGGACAGGAACGACTTCTGGATCTTGGGGATCAGCCCCTCGTAGGTGAGGTTGATGCCGTTGACCTTGATCTTGACCGGTTCCCCGTAGAGGAAGGCGTGCAGCTCCTTCTTGGTGTACTCGCGGATCGGCTTGTCCGGGTCGACGAAGCCCGACTGGGCGTAGAGCTGCACGGTCCACTGGCTGTCCGACTTCCAGCCGGGGATGGTGAACGCGCCCTCGGACAGCGACTTGGAGTCGTCGTAGAGCTGGGTGAGGTCGATGTCGGAGACCTTGCCGCGGCCCTCGCAGCGGTTGCACATGCCGCCGGTGCGCTCGAAGGTCGCCTTCTGCGCCTTGGTCTTGGCGCCCCGCTCGACGGTGATCGCGCCGCTCGCGCGGACCGATGCGGTGTTGAAGGAGTACGCGCTGGGCGGGCCGATGTGCGGCTTGCCGAGCCGGCTGAAGAGGATGCGCAGCATCGCGTTGGCGTCGGTGGCGGTGCCGACCGTGGAGCGGGGGTCGCCGCCCATCCGCTGCTGGTCCACGGCGATCGCGGTGGTCAGCCCGTCGAGCACGTCGACCTCGGGCCGGGCCCGGTTGGGCATGAAGCCCTGGAGGAAGGCGCTGTAGGTCTCGTTGATCAGCCGCTGCGACTCCGCGGCGATCGTGTCGAACACGAGCGAGCTCTTGCCCGAGCCGGAGACGCCGGTGAACACCGTCAGCCGGCGCTTGGGGATCTCGATGCTGACGTCCTTGAGGTTGTTCTCGCGCGCGCCGTGCACACGGATCACGTCGTGGCTGTCGGCGACGTGCGGTCCGGACGACTGTCTGTCCGTCCTCGTGGCCATGCTCATCGGTCTCCATCTGTCGGGCGGGGCTGCCGCGGTCGGACGATCTGTGTCCCCGCGCCGGCCCTGAGGCGCGGCGCGGGGGTGTTTCGTGTGGATCCGTGGGCCGGCTGCTACCGGGCCGTCACGGCTCGAGCTGCTGGATGCGGACCATGTTGCCCGCAGGGTCGCGGAAGGCGCAGTCGCGAACGCCGTACGGCTGGTCCACGGGCTCCTGGACCACCTCGGCGTCGCCCGCCTGCACCCGTTCGAAGACGGCGTCGACGTCGGGGGTGGCCAGGACGATGCTGGCGTAGGTCCCCTTGGCCATCATCTCGGCGATGGTCTTGCGCTCGTCCTCGGTGATCCCGGGGTCGGCGGCCGGCGGATGCAGCACGATGTTCGTGCCGGGCTGGCCGACGGGGCCGACCGTGATCCAGCGCATGCCCTGGTATCCGACGTCCTTGCGGACTTCGAAGCCGAGGGTGTCGCGATAGAACGCCAGGGCGGCGTCCGGGTCGTCGTGCGGAAGGAAGCTGGCGTGAATGGTGAGGTCCATGGCCATCACGCTAGTTTCGGCCCGGGGCGGGCGCTTCTCGATTCCTGATCGGTCTGGTCACCTGCTTCGCCACGCACGACGGAATGCCCGCGGTGGCGAGGACCGCCTGGCGCCGGAAGGCGCTTGGCGGCATGCCGACCAGTTCCGTGAAACGGGTACTGAAGGTGCCCAGAGACGAGCAGCCGACCTCGAAACACACCTCGGTGACGCTGAGGTCCCCACGGCGCAGCAACGCCATGGCGCGCTCGATGCGGCGCGTCATGAGGTAGCTGTACGGCGACTCGCCATAGGCGCGCTTGAACTCGCGGCTGAGATGCCCGGCCGACATGTGCACCCCCCGGGCCAGCGCCTCGACGTCCAGCGGCCGTGCGTACTCCCGGTCGATCCGGTCCTTGACCCGGCGCAGGAGGGCGAGGTCGCGCAGGCGCTGCGCCGGGGCGGGTCTGCTGCTCACAAGCGCGATCGTGCCACATAGCACTGACATTCGGGCGTTTTCCGCGGGAAGGCCCGGTATTCCGGACCGGCGTCCGTCAGGTTCAGCAACCCGTCAAGCACAGCAGCCCGTCAGGTGTAGTACGTGTCGAACGTCCCGATCCACCAGGCGGCGAACGGCAGGAGGCACACCTGTACCCCGGCCGTGATCCAGCACCGGCCGAGGACCGCGATCCCGAAGGTCCACCACGCCGTCGTGTGCAACGCGCTCACGACTCCGGCCTGATACCCCTGCCCGGTGGGGTCCATCATGCCGGGATAGCCCATCCAGTCCTCGGCGAAGACGCCGTCCGCCCCGAACACGATGGCCGCCGACACGAGCCACAGATCTGCCAGAAAGGCCGTCACGGCGAGTGCCACGTCGAAGCGCAGGTACACGGGCGCAGGCAGCAGCAGCCGTGCCGCGGGGTGTCCGTCGCGCCGCATCCAGTCCTCCGCCCGGCCACGGACGAGCGTGACGACGGCGTACACCAGCGCTCCGGCCGCCGCCGCCCATCCGCCCATGAACGCCAGCCCGAAGAACAACATCCCGATGCCCATGCCGGGCCAGATGCCGCCCGCGTCGGAGCGGTTCCCTCCGCATCAGCAACGCGCCGGGGACCCGGAGATACCCGCCTGAACGTTCCTGCCCGGTCTCACACCCCCGCCGCGGCGGCGTCGGTCCGCCGCTCCAGCGCTGCCGCCGCCGCGCCCACCAGCCCGGCGTCGGTGCCCATCTGGGCCGGGGCCACGGTCAGGTGCCGGACGAAGGACAGCGTCGCGTAGGTGCTCAGCGCCTTGCGCAGTGGAGCGAACAGGACGTCGCCGGCCTTGCCCACGCCCCCGCCGATCACGGCGATGTCGATCTCCACGAGGGTCGCGGTCGCGGCGATCCCGGCGGCCAGGGCCTGGGCGGCCCGCTCGAAGGAGGCGACGGCGACCGGGTCGCCGGCCCGGGCCGCGGCGGCCACCGCGGCGGCGGAGGTGTCGCCGTCGGGGCCGGCGCCAGCCGTCTCCGAGGCGCGCCGGCGATGTTGGGGCCGCTCGCGATGCGCTCCACGCAGCCGTGCGAGCCGCGACGGGCACAGACTCGCCGTCGAGTCCACGCTCGGACGTGGCCGAGTGGTCGGCCCGGCTAACGTTACCCGGGGTCGGGGCCCCGGGCGTTCGCCGTACGGCCCCGG
>KE354396.1 GCA_000415505.1 Streptomyces afghaniensis 772 | reverse complement strand
CCCGGCCTGGACACGCCCCGCCTCGATCGACATCGCGCCCACCGTCCTGGACCGTCTCGGCATCCCCGTCGACCCCGCCTGGGGCCTGCGGGGCCGTGCCCTGCCCCGGCCACCCCACCGACTTCGGAATGGTCATGACCGACGCACTCCCCGATCCCCTGATCGCCCTGCGCCCCTGGGAAGCACCCGAGGTGACCTCCTGGGGGCGCCTGCCCATGAGCGCCGTGGACCGGAGGGCCGGGGCCGTATCCCTGGACGGCGACTGGCGCTTCCAGCTGCTGCCCGCGCCGGACGCCCCGCTCGGGGAGGT
>KE354395.1 GCA_000415505.1 Streptomyces afghaniensis 772 | reverse complement strand
CGCGCCGGGCGATGTTGGGGCCGCTCGCGATGCGCTCCACGCAGCCGTGCGAGCCGCACGGGCACAGATCGCCGTCGAGGTCCACGCTGATGTGGCCGATGTGGCCGGCATTACCGGTGGGCCCGGCGTGCAGCCGGCCGCCGAGCACCAGGCCGCCGCCGACGCCCGTGGAGACGACCATGCACAGCGCGTTGTCGTGGCCGCGGGCGGCACCCTGCCAGTGTTCGGCCGCCGTGATCGCCACACCGTCGCCGATCAGCTCGACGGGCAGGTCCCCGGCCGCGGCCCGCACGCGCCCGACGAGCGGGTAGTCGCGCCAGCCGGGCACGTTCACCGGGCTCACCGTGCCCGCCGACCGGTCCACCGGACCGGCGCTGCCGATCCCGACGGCCGTCGCCCGCGCCCAGAGCGGCGTCGCGGTGAGTTCACCGAGCACCTGCTCCACGGCCCGCATCACGGTGTCACCGTCCTCCCGGGCGGGCGTCGGCCGCTGGGCGCGGACCAGGATCCGTCCCTGGCCGTCCACGAGAGCGCCGGCGATCTTGGTGCCGCCGATGTCGAGCGCGGCCACGAGGTCGGTGTGCATGAGTGTCGGAACTCCCCGTCTACGGTGAAAGGACTGGCCGGCCAGCAGCGGAGCACGGTCCGGAGATTGCGGTGGACAGTCTCCCCCGAGCCTGACAACGTTGTCCAGGCTCTATGCTCGACGCCACATCCTCATACAAACCCAGGACCGACGCACCGTGGACGACAGGACAGGACACCGCACCGTGCCCCAGACCAACCTCCGATCCGCCACGCGCTACGGCACCCGGCCGACCATGAAGGACGTCGCGGCCCGGGCCGGGGTCGGACTGAAGACGGTCTCCCGCGTCGTGAACGGGGAGCCGGGCGTGACCCCGGAGACGGAGCGGCGTGTCCAGGAGGCGATCGAGGCGCTCGGTTTCCGCCGCAACGACAGCGCGCGGGTGCTGCGCAAGGGCCGGACGGCGAGCATCGGTCTGGTCCTGGAGGACCTCGCCGACCCGTTCTACGGGCCGCTGAGCCGGTCGGTCGAGGAGGTGGCCCGCGCGCACGGCGCCCTGCTGATCAACGGCTCCAGCGCGGAGGACCCGGAGCGCGAGCAGGAGCTGGTGCTGGCCCTGTGCGCGCGGCGGGTGGACGGGCTGGTGGTGATCCCGGCCGGTGACGACCACCGGTATCTGGAGCCGGAGCTCAAGGCGGGTGTCGCCACGGTGTTCGTGGACCGGCCGGCCGGGCACATCGACGCCGACGTGGTCCTCTCGGACAACTTCGGCGGTGCCCGGGACGGCGTCGCCCACCTCGTCGCGCACGGCCACCGCCGGATCGGCTTCATCGGCGACATGCCCCGCATCCACACCGCCGCCGAGCGGCTGCGCGGCTACCGGGCCGCGATGGAGGACGCGGGCATACCGGTGGCGGACTCCTGGATGTCCCTCGGTGTCACCGACCCCGAGCGGGTGCGCAGGGCGGCCGAGGAGATGCTGACCGGCCGGGACCCGGTCACCGCGATCTTCGCTGCGAACAACCGGGTGACGGTCACCGTGATCCGCGTGCTCGCCGAGCAGGCCCGCCGTGTCGCCCTGGTCGGCTTCGACGACATCGAGCTCGCCGACCTGCTCCAGCCGGGTGTCACCGTCGTCGCCCAGGACGCGGCGGCCATCGGCCGCACCGCCGCGGAACGCCTCTTCCGGCAGCTGGACGGTACGCTCGTCACTCCCGAGCGCATCGAGCTGCCGACCCGGCTGATCACCCGCGGCTCGGGCGAGCTGCCGCCGGCGGACTGAGCGGCCCATGGCACATCCCGCGGAACATACGGAGCGTATGGAGCACCTCACCGATCGCACGCTGCGAGCACTCGGCCTGGCCGAGGCCCCGCGCGAGCACCCCCTGCTCTACCCGGGCGCGTGGCCCGCCGACTCCGGACTCCTCGACGGGGACCGCTTCCTGCCGCTGGACCGGCTGGTGCACGAGGACCGCACCCCGGTTCTCGCCATCGGCTCGAACGCCTGCCCGGGGCAGCTGCGGCACAAGATGGAGGAGTTCGGGATCATGGCGCCGATCCCGATGGCGAAGGCCCGGGTGACCGGCGTCGACGCCGGTGTGTCGGCGCACGTGAGCCGCATGGGGTACGTGTCGGCCTCGCCGATCAGCGCTCCGGACACCGTGCGGGAGTTGTTCGTCATCTGGCTGGATGCCCAGCAGCTCGCCGTGATCGACGCGAGCGAGGGCGTGCCGCTGCCGGCCGGCAACTACGACCGTGCCTGGCTGCCTTCGCCCGACGTGCGCATCGACCTCGAGGACGGCACCCGTCTGCCCGGCGCGTACGCGTACGTCAACCGGCACGGTGTCCTGCACGACGGCACCGGCGTGCCGCGCACCCACCCGGGCCAGCGGGTGCTGCTCACCGAGCTGCTCGTCGGCCTGCCGCGCTTCCGGGAGCTGTTCGGTGTGGTGCCCGAGGAGTTCTGCCTACGGGCCCGCTCCGACCGGCGGCTGTGCGAGCGGGGCACGCGGCTGTTCGTCGAGGAGAAGCTGGTGACGGCCTCCGGGCTGGAGCGGTACGCGGCGGTGTCCCTGCGCGCTCAGCAGACCGGGAGCCCGGGGACGGGCGCGTCGTTGTCGCCGCCCTTGATGTAGACGTCGCTGACCCAGACGTCCGTGTTGCCGCTGTCGTCGTCCGTCTTCGCCCACCAGACGTTGGTCCACCGGCCGTCGGTCTCTCGCCGGCCCAGGTTCTGCTGGCAGTAGAAGTAGTTGGTGCCGGCGTTGAGGACGCCGACCTTGGTGCCGGAGGCGGTGTAGGAGTCCGCGGACTTCCAGACCGTGCAGTTGTACTTGCCGCCGCCGATGGCGTGGCAGACCGGTGCGGGCGTGGTGGAGCCGCCGCCTGTCGTGCCGCCGTCGCCGGAACCGCCGCCGGTGCCGCTGCCTCCGGAGGTGCCGCCGCCCGACGTTCCACCACTCGTGTCGCCGGTGGTACCGCCGGAGGACTTCGCCGGGGCCGATGCGGAGGGCCGGCCGGAGGACTCGGGCTTCTTCTTGTCCTCAGCCTTCTCGGAGGGGGACTTGCCCTCCTCGTCGCCCCGTGGGGTGGGCCTCTGCTCGTTCGAGCCGTCGTCGGTGCGGCCTGGCTCGGAGGAGGCGGCCGCGTCCACGCCGGCTGCGTCGGTCCGGTTGCCGGGGTCCGTGCCGTCCGAGTCTCTGAGCAGGGCGACCGTGGTGCCGGCCGCCGCGAGGACGACGGTGACGGCCACGGCGGCGAGCAGAGCGCGGGTCTTCTTGCGGCGGGGGGCGGGCTCGGGTTCATGGGGCCGGTCGGCGAGGTGCCGCCCGGGCCGGCCGGGCCGAAGCCCTGCGTGCCGGGGTCCGAGGCCTGGGTGGCGGGACCCGCGCCTTGCGGTCCTGACATCTGTGCGCCGGGACTTGAGGCCTCGGTGCCGGGGTTCGGACCCTGCGGTCCCGACGCCTGGGGACCGCTGCCCGGGGCCTGAAGGCCGGCGTTCGGCCCCTGCGAACCGGGGCCTGCTTGCGCCGGCTGCCCGGTGCCCGGCGCATCAGCACCAGGCCGCTGTCCTGCCGCTCCCGGTGCCCCAGCGGCTCCGGAGGCCGCTGCCGGGCCGAACCCGGGCGTGCCCTGGCTCTCCTGCGGCTGCACCTGCTGCGGCGCCCGAACCCGG
>KE354394.1 GCA_000415505.1 Streptomyces afghaniensis 772 | reverse complement strand
GTCTCCCGGGCGCGTGGGCGGTGCGGGCACCGGCGCTCGCAGCGATGACGTCGGCGTGTCCGTGCCGCCCGAGTCCGCGACGGCCTGGAGCATCCGGCGGGCCTGGTCGGCCTCCGGGCGGCCCTCGGGGCGCTTGTCCAGCAACCGCTGGAGGACGGGGGCGAGGGGCCCGGCGCGGCGGGGCTCGGGCAGCGGCTCGGTGACGATCGCGGTGAGCGTCGAGAACGTGGACGTACGGCGGAAGGGCGAGGCTCCCTCGACGGCTGCGTACAGCGTGGCGCCCAGGGCCCAGATGTCGGAGGCGGGGCCCGGGTCGGCGCCCTGGGCCCGCTCGGGGGCGAGGTAGTCGAGGGAGCCGACGAGTTCGCCGCTGCGGGTGAGGTGAGTGGCCGAACCGTCGCCCGGGTCGTCCATGGTGGCGATGCCGAAGTCGGTGAGGACGACCCGGCCCGAGCGGTCGAGCAGGATGTTGCCGGGCTTCACGTCGCGGTGCAGGACGCCCGCCCGGTGGGCGGCGGCCAGGGCGTCCATGACCGCGGTGCCGATCCCGGCCGCCTCGCGCGCGTCCAGCGTGCCGCGATCGCGCAGTACGTCGTCCAGGGACGGCCCGTCGACCAGCTCCATGACGATGAGGGGGCGGCCGTCGACCTCGGCGATGTCGTGCACGGCGATGACGCCGGGGTGGCGCACGCGGGCCGCCGCACGCGCCTCGCGCTGCATCCGCAGCCGCAGACCGGCCAGTTCGGGGCCGGCCGCGTCGGTGTAGGTGCGCAGTTCCTTGACGGCCACCTCACGGCCGAGGACCTCGTCGACGGCCTTCCAGACGATGCCCATGCCGCCGCGCCCCAGCTGGGCCGTGACGCGATAACGGCCCGCCAGCAGCCGACCGGTCCCGTCGGCCTGCCCGTACTCCCCCGTTGACACCGCTGCCCCGTTCTCGTGACACCACTGGATCACTGACACGTCAGTGTGTGGCGTACAGAGTACGGGCCGGCGGTGACCCAAACAGCCGGTGGTGACGGCTGTGACAGGGCCGGTACGTGGGGGGACGCTCGGAGAGAGGCCGTCAGGCCGACGCCGTCAGATCCCCCCGCCGGGGCACCGCGAAGGCCTCCAGGTCGGCGCGGGTCAGGCCGGTCAGCCGGGCGACCTCCCCGATGTCCAGGGCGCCGCAGTCCAGGCCGCGCAGCAGGTAGCCGCTGAGGGCCTTGGCGGTGGCGGGTTCGTCCATGACGTCGCCGCCGGTGCGGTTGGCGTAGCGGGCGAGGCGGCTGCGGCTGTTCGAACCTCGCGTAGAGGCGAAGACGGCCGCGTACCGGGTGGGGATGTGGCCGGGGTGCATGTCCCAGCCCTGGTAGTAGGCGCGGGGCCAGGGCGCGGCGGGTGAGGCCGTAGTGCAGGCGCCAGGCGGCGTGCACCTTCTCGGTCGGGCCGATGGGCAGGACGTTGGTGGAGCCGTCGGAGACACGCACGCCCGTCCCGGCTGCGGCGACCTGCATGACGGCCTTGGCGTGGTCGGCGGCCGGGTGGTCGCCGGCCTGGTGGGCGGCGGAGACGCCGAGGCAGGCGCTGTAGTCGAAGGTGCCGTAGTGCAGGCCGGTGGCGCGGCCCTCGGCGGCCTGGATCATGCGGGCGACGGTGGCGGTGCCGTCGGCGGCGAGGATGGACTGGCTGGTCTCGATCTGTATCTCGAAGCCGATCCGGCCGGGCTCCAGGCCGTGTGTCTTCTCGAAGGCGTCCAGCAGCCGCGCCATGGCGGTGACCTGCTCGGCATAGGTCACCTTCGGCAGGGTGAGCACCAGCCCGCCGGGCAGGCCGCCGGCCTCCATCAGGCCGGTGAGGAAGATGTCGAGCGTGCGGATGCCCCGGGCCCGTACGGGCGCTTCCATGCACTTCATGCGGATGCCCATGTAGGGGGCCGCGGTGCCGTCCTCGTACGCCTCGGCGACGATCCGGGCGGCGCGGGCGGCGGCCTCGTCCTCCTCGGCGTCCGGGCGGTTGCCGTAGCCGTCCTCGAAGTCGACGCGCAGGTCCTCGATCGGCTCGCGCTCCAGCTTGGCGCGCACGCGAGCGTGGACGGGCTCGGCGAGTTCGTCGGCCAGGCCGAGACGGCGGCGAAGGACGCGGCTCCGGGGCGTGTTCGTCGAGGGCGGCCAGGCCCGGTGCCCCACGGAGCGGACGGTGTCGGCGGCGAAGACGTCGCCGGGGACGTAGACGGTGTGGACGGGCTGGCGGGTGCCGGGGTCTCCGGGGTAGCGGCGCTCCAGCTCGGCGTCGACGGGCGCGAGGGAGGCGCTGATCTCCTCGCTGACGGCGCCCGCGAGGC
>KE354393.1 GCA_000415505.1 Streptomyces afghaniensis 772 | reverse complement strand
CGCGCGCGAGGCGATACCGGATCTGCGCGGGCTGCTGGAGACCGACTGCGCCGTCGCGGCAGCGGACGCGCTGTGGTCGGTCACGGGTGAGGCGGAAGCCGCCGTGCCCGTACTGCTCCGGAAGCTAACGGACCCCGGGAGCGGCCGGTATCGCCCCGCGGCGGCCGCGGACGTGCTCGGACGGCTGGGGCCGGCGGCCCGTACGGCCCTGCCCGGACTACGCCTGATGACCGGCTCCGGCGACGCGTCGGAACGGGCCGCGGCGGCGTGCGCGGTGTGGCGGATCACCGGGGAACCGGAACGGGAGCAGGTCCTCCCCGTCCTCCGTGCCGCATGGGTGGAGCACCCGCGCACCCGCACGACGATCGCCGGGTGCGTGGCAGCGCTGGGCCCCAGGGGAGCGCCCCTGCACGACCTGCTCCGAGCGGAGCTCACGTCCCCACGCCGGCATCGGGCCGACTCCGGCGGCTACGACAGTCACGGCATCCATGAGGACGAGGCGTTGCTGCGGGTGTGCCGGGGGCGCTGGGCCTGGAGGGCGGTGGTAGGGCGACCGGCCGGGGTGGAACCGCACTCGTCGGAGTGGAACCCCGCCCCGTCACCTCGCCATGCTCCCCCGCCCTGTCACCCCGTCGTGCGCCCCCACAGCGGGCCGAAGCGGGACCACTCGGCGTCCCACTGGTCCATGCGTCGGCGTTCCAGGCGGCGGCGTACCGCGCGGCCACCGGCGAGTGGCGCGACCGCCGCGCAGACGCCCGCCACGCCGCCGATCAGCCAGGCCCGTACCCGGGCCTGGGACTCGGTGACGGGGCGGGTCACCTGGCGGCCCTCGCGGTCCGTCCACACGGTGATCGGCGAACCGGCCTGACTGCCCGCCAGGACCCGCACCTGCCCTGAGTGCGAGGAACCGTCCGCGGCGGTCCACCGTGCCTCCGCCCACACGTGCTCGGCGCGCGAGACGTCGCCGTTCTCGGAGGCCGTCCCGGGAGCCCGCTCGGCGAGCCGGGCCACGAGGGGGCGCCACTCGACGCGCTCACGGGCCAGCCCGTCCTCGACGGACCGGCTCACCGTCATGCCGGCGAGCACCCCGACGAACACGGTGAGCAGCCACACGCCCAGCACCACCCAGGCCTCCACCCTGTCGGCGCGCCGCTTGAGCGGATTGCGCCGCCAGCGCCACAGCCACACCTTCGGACCACGTAACGCCATCGAAGGCATCCTCCTCACGAGCGCATGACCATCCCGCCGCCCTCCCCATACGGAAGCGGGCCGCTGGATGCTCACTGCACGTACCCCGGGAGGGCGCCCCGGCCCGTGGCGTCGCCCACGCGGGCAAGGGCGACGGACGCCCGTACGCGGCGCCGACACGGCCCTGACCTGCGCCGGAGTCCGCTCCGGGGGTGACTGTCAGTGGTGGGGTGCAGACTGGCCCGTGTCTGAGACGAGGGCGTCGACGACGACGCCGCGGAGGTGATCGGCATGACCGAGGTACTGCTCGCCGTGGGCACGCGCAAGGGCCTGTTCATCGGGCGCCGGCGGGACGGCGGCGCCTGGCAGTTCGACGAGAGCCCCTACTTCAACGCGCAGGCCGTGTACTCGGTCGCCATCGACACCCGCACCGCGACCCCGCGGCTGCTGGTCGGCGGCGACAGCGCGCACTGGGGCCCGTCCGTGTTCCACTCCGACGACCTGGGCCGGAGCTGGACGGAACCGGCCCGGCCGGCCGTCAAGTTCCCCAAGGAGACGGGGGCGTCCCTGGAGCGGGTGTGGCAGCTGCACCCGGCCGCCGCCGAGCCGGACGTGGTGTACGCGGGCACGGAACCGGCCGCGCTCTACCGCTCGGAGGACCGCGGGGAGACCTTCGAGCTCGTCCGGCCCCTGTGGGAGCACCCCACGCGGTCGAAGTGGATGCCGGGCGGCGGCGGTGAGGGCCTGCACACCGTGCTCACCGACACGCGCGATCCCAAGGCGGTGACGGTCGCCGTCTCGACCGCCGGTGTGTTCCGCACGCTGGACGGCGGCGCGACCTGGTCGCCCTCCAACTCGGGCGTCTCCGCGGTGTTCCTGCCCGACCCGAACCCGGAGTTCGGCCAGTGCGTGCACAAGGTCGCCCGGGACTCGGCGAACCCGGACCGGCTCTACCTTCAGAACCACTGGGGTGTCTACCGCAGCGACGACGCGGGCGCGCACTGGACGGACATCGGTGAGGGCCTGCCGTCCACGTTCGGCTTCACGGCGGCCGCGCATCCGCACAGAGGCGACACCGCGTACGTGTTCCCGATCAACGCCGACGCCGACCGGGTCCCGGCCGACCACCGGTGCCGGGTCTACCGGACGGCGGACGCCGGCAAGAGCTGGGAGCCGCTCTCGGCGGGGCTCCCCCAGGAGGACCACTACGGCACGGTGCTGCGCGACGCGATGTGCACGGACGACGCCGATCCGGCGGGCGTCTACTTCGGCAACCGCAACGGCGAGGTGTTCGCCTCGGCGGACGACGGCGACAGCTGGCAGCAGCTCGCCTCGCATCTGCCGGACGTCCTCTGCGTGCGGGCCGCGGTCGTCGGCTGAGAAGAGGACGAGGTGGGGGACGAGGCGGGGGGGCGAGGCGACCGATGAGCTTACGAGCGGGCCTTGGCCACCGGTTGATCGCCGCTGCCCGTACGGCAGTAGGGTGACGCCCGTGGCACCACGACCCTTGCATGAAATCGTCGAAGCTGGCTGGGCGAAGGCCCTGGAACCGGTGGCCGAACGCGTCGCCGCGATGGGGGACTTCCTCCGCGCGGAGATCGCCGCGGGACGCACCTACCTGCCGGCCGGGCCGAACGTGTTGCGGGCCTTCCAGCAGCCCTTCGACGACGTGCGGGTCCTGATCGTCGGTCAGGACCCGTATCCGACCCCGGGGCACGCGGTGGGACTGTCGTTCTCGGTCGCGCCCGAGGTGCGGCCGCTGCCCGGCAGCCTCATCAACATCTTCCGGGAGCTGAACGCCGATCTGGGCCTGCCGCAGCCGTCCAGCGGCGACCTCACGCCGTGGACGCAGCAGGGCGTGCTGCTGCTCAACAGGGCGCTCACCACCGCCCCGCGCAAGCCCGGTGCCCACCGGGGCAAGGGCTGGGAGGAGGTCACCGAGCAGGCGATCCGGGCCCTCGCGGCGCGCGGCAAGCCCCTGGTCTCCATCCTGTGGGGCCGTGACGCCCGCAACCTGCGCCCGTTGCTCGGCGACCTGCCCTCCGTGGAATCCGCCCATCCCTCCCCCATGTCGGCGGACCGGGGCTTCTTCGGCTCCCGTCCGTTCAGCCGGGCCAACGAGTTGCTGATCCGCCAGGGCGGCCAACCGGTGGACTGGCGCCTGCCGTGACCGGGGCGCCGGAAGGCTCGGCTTCGGAGGGCTCCGGCTTTCTCGCCGTGGACTCCGGCGGGTCCGGACTCCGGGTGGTCGTGGGAACCGCCGAGCGCGGACCGCTCGCCCGGCGGGCGTCCGACGAGCCCGTGCGCACGGGTGACCGGGGCATCGACCCCGACGACTTCATGGCGCGGCTCGTGCCCCTGGTGCGTGCCCTGACCGCCGAGGCCGGTCCTGTGCGGCTGACCGCCGCCGTCGTGGGCGCGGCCGGGCTCGCCTCCCTCGGTGCCGGGCTGCGCGCCGAACTGCCGAGTGCCCTGGCCCGGGAGTTCGGCGTACGGAGGGTCGCGCTGGCCGCCGACGCCGTGACCGCGTACGCGGGCGCCCTCGGGCCCCGGCCGGGTGCCGTGATCGCCGGTGGTACGGGACTGATCGCGATCGGCACCGACCTGGCGGGCTGGCGTCGGGCGGACGGCTGGGGTCACCTGCTCGGCGACTGCGGCGGCGGTGCCTGGATCGGGCGGGCCGGGCTGGAGGCCGCGCTGCGGGCCCACGACGGGCGGGAGGGCGGCTCGGCCCGGCTGCTGGCCTGCGCCGAGGAGGTGTTCGGGCCCGTGGCAGGGCTGCCCGGCGCGCTGTATCCGCGGCCGGACCGGCCCGCCGTCCTCGCCTCCTTCGCGCCTCAGGTGGCCGCCTGCGCGGACGGGGACCCCGTGGCGGCGGGCATCCTGCGCGCGGCCGCCCGGCACATGGCCGACTCGGCGGCTGCCGTGTGCCCGCCCGGCGACGCGTCGCGCGTCTCCGTCACCGGCGGCCTGTTCAAGATGGGCGACCCGCTCCTCGTACCCCTGGACGAGGAGCTGGCGAAGCGGCTCCCGCACGCGCGGCGGCTGCCGGCCGAGGGCGATCCGCTGCACGGCTCGGTGCGCATGGCGGCCGAGCTGAGTGCCGGTCCGCTCACCCTTCCGGGTGACGAGGCCCTGCTGAGTGTGACAACCCTCTCGGGTGATTGATCCGATCGCGCACCCATCCGCACGGCATGACATCCGCACCTCATTCCATCCGCACCTCATTCCATCCGTACGTAACTCATCAGACAAAACCGGACGGATACCGCTCACCTGCCCCTCCCCGAACAGGGGAGCCCAAGAAGCCAGTAACATGCGGCGCCATGAGTTCCCCCACTGGACCCGAGTCCGGCCTCCCAGTACGAATGCCGCGACCCCGCCAGCCCGGACGGCACCGCCGTCCGGAGCCGCTGGTGGCTCCCGAGGGCGCGCCCGCGCTCGTCCTCGCCGTGCCGGGCACGCCCAGTAGCGCCACCCGCAGCCTCGCCGAAGAGGTCGTGAGCATCGCCCGCTCCGAGCTGCCCGGCATCGACGCCCGCATCGGGTACCTCGACGGGGACAACGCGGAGTACCCCACGCTTCAGGCCGTGCTCACCTACACCGCCGAGGAGCGCACCGCCCGCTTCGAGCAGGCGCGTGCCGCCGGCATGGACGTCAGGGAGCCCGAGGGGCCCGTCGCGGTCGTCGTGCCGCTGCTCGCCGGCCCGGACAGCGCGCTGCTGCGCCGGGTCCGCCAGGCCGTCATGGAGAGCAGGATCGCCGCCGAGCTGACCGATGTCCTCGGCCCGCACCCGCTGCTCGCCGAGGCGCTGCACGTGCGGCTCTCGGAGGCCGGTCTGGCCCGCGCGGACCGTGCCCGGCTGTTCACCGTGGCGACCGCCGCCGACGGCATCATCCTGGCCTCCGTGGGCGGTGACGAGGCCGTGCAGGCAGCCGGGATCACCGGCATGCTGCTCGCCGCGCGCCTCGCGGTGCCGGTGATGGCCGCGGCCCTGGACCAGGAGGGCTCCATCGCGTCCGTCGCCGAGCAGCTTCGCTCCTCGGGTTCGCAGCAGCTGGCCCTCGCGCCGTATCTGATCGGCCCGGAGATCGAGCCGGGGCTGGTCGAGGAGGCCGCGAAGGAGGCGGAGTGCTCCGCCGCGGAGTCGCTCGGGCCGTACCCGGCGATCGGGAAGCTGGCGCTGGCCAAGTACACGACGGCGTTGGGGATCACGCCGCAGCAGGCTCAGGGCACGCCGGTTCGCTGACGTCCCCCGGTACGACCGAGAAGGCCCGCCCCGGTTCGGGGCGGGCCTTCGTCGTGGGGGCGGGGAGCCCCCACGCCTCGGTCAGCCGAGGACCACGCACGACGCCGCCGTCACTCTGATCGAGCCGGCGCGTCGCGGGATGCCCGTGCGCGGGTCGGTGGCGAACCAGGTCACGTCGCCGGAGCGTTCGTTGGCGACGTAGAGGAAGCCGTCGCAGACGGTGAGGGCGCGTGGCCAGCGGCCGCCGCAGGGCACGGTGGCGATCAGCCGCAGCTCCTCGCCCTCGACGGCGAGCACGGACAGGACGTCCTCGCCACGGGTGGCGGTCCACACGAAGCGGCCGTCGGGCGAGGTGACGATGCCCGAGGGGTAGGCGTCGCGCGCCGGCGCACCGGGCAGCACCGGGTTTTCGGTCAGCGGTGTCAGCACGCCCTCGGCCGCGTCCCAGCGGCAGACGGTGACGGAGGGGGAGAGTTCGCTGACGACGTACGCGTGCGATCCGTCCGGGTGGAAGGCGAGGTGCCGCGGTCCCGAGCCGGGCCGCAGGGCGGTCTCCCGGTGCAGGGCGAGAGTGCCGTCCGTCAGCGTGCAGACCCGCACCGAGTCGGTGCCGAGGTCGACGCTGACGGCCCAGCGGCCGCTCGGGTCGGGCTGCACCTGGTGGGCGTGCGGTCCGTGCTGGCGCGGGGTGTGCGGGCCCGCGCCGGTGTGCTGGAGTACGTGGACGGCGGACCGGGCGAGGGTGCCGTCGGGGCGGACGGGGATCGCGGTGACGCTGCCGGAGCCGTAGTTGGCGGTCAGGACGTGTCCGGCGAACAGGCTGAGGTGGGTCGGTCCGTTCCCGTCGACCGGCACGGGCGGCCCGGCCGGCTCGGGTTTCTCCCCGTCGACGCGGTACGCGGCCACCACGCCCTCGGCCGTCTCACTGACCGCGTACAGGAAGTCCGCGTCGGGGGACAGGGCCAGGTAGGCGGGGTCGGGGACGGCGTCGACGCTGCTCAGAGCGGTCAGCGCGCCGCTGTCGGCATCGACGGCCGCCGTCACGATCCCGGGGCCGCCGGCCGCCGTGAACGACCCGATGTACGCCCGCCGCCTGCCGTCGTCAGCCACCGCTGTCCCCTCTCGCCCCGCACTCGTCCCGCAACCGTCCGGATTGACCGCGCAGCCGATCATGCGCGGTCTAGACCAAACGGTCAAGGACTGAGCCGGACCCGCTCAGGGGTATGCCGCGCTCACGCCCCGACCCACGGCGAACCCGACGGGGTGCGCAGCGGTCGGGCGAGTTCCGAAAGTGCCCGTTCCAGGCCGTGGAGGTGAGCCAGGGCGGGTTCCGTCGTGGCGGGTGGTCCGCCTGGACCGAGACGTCTCCGCCGTCGGTGAGCGCCTCGACCGCGGCCTGCACGCGATGGCAGGCGGCGGCCAGACGGGCGTCGTGGGAGGCCTCGGGGTCGGCGGCGACGGCGACCAGGCCCCGGATCTCCCGGGCGCAGTCGTCGAGGAGGGCGAGCACGTGCCGGGCGCGTCGCTTACGGCCGAGCATCGGGTTCAGCGGGTGCACCAGCGGGGCGACCGAGAGCCGTACCCGGGCGAGCAGCTGCTCCAGTTCGGCCACCCGCGGGGCCGGGTCGGCGTCGGCGGCGCCAGCCAGGCGCCGGGCCGTCTCGGCGGTGCAGGCGTGGACACAGCGCAGGGCCCGCTGGATCCAGGCGTCGGTGACGCTGTGGGTGGTGACGGGCAGGACGAGGATGACGGCCAGCGCGGCGCCGAGCGCGCCGACGCCGGTCTCGGCGAGGCGCAGGGCGAGCAGGCCGGGGCCGAGCACGCCGAGGAGGCCGTAGAGCAGTCCGGCGAGGAGGGTCACCCAGAGCATCATCCAGGTGTAGGACACGGCGGCCGTGTAGAAGATGCCGAAGACGCAGACGGCGGCGAGGACGGCCGTGACGGTCGGGTCGCCGTGCACGGGCAGGGCGACGAGCAGGCCGAGGGCGATGCCGATGACCGTGCCGAGGAGCCGTCGGAAGCCCCGGACCAGGGTCTCGCCGCGCGAGGTGGTGTTGACGAAGATCCACCAGGTGGCGCCGACGGCCCAGTACCAGCGCTGCCCGGACACCAGCTGGCCCACGAGCAGGGCGAAACCCGCGCCGGCGGTCGCCTGGACCGCCTGGCGGGTGGTCACCCGGGCCAGGCCGGTGCCGCCCGGCGGGGCGGGCACGGCGGGCGGGGGCAGGCGGCGCTCGTAGCACCACAGCCCGAAGCGCACCACGGCGGCGGCGAGGACGGAGAGCAGGACCGCGGCGTACACCTCGGGCAGCTGGTCCGTGGTGGCGTGCAGGAACTGCGCCACGAAGAAGGTCATGAACGCGAACACGCCGAGGCTGTGCCCGCGCGGCCCCCAGCGGCGCGCGTACACACCCGCGCCGACCACGGCGAGGAAGGTGAGGTCGCGGGCCACCGGGTGGTCGTGCAGTCCCGCCGCGGCGGTGAGCACGGGCAGTCCGACGGCGGGCAGCAGCACCGTGGTGACCGCCTGCCCGCGGACCGTGGCATCGGTGACGGTGAACAGGGCGAGCAGGGCGGCGAGACCGCCGGTGACGGCCCCCGTGAGGGAGTGCCCGGCGAGGCCGCACACGGCGACCGCGAGCGCGATGCCGAGCACGGCACGCGTGGCGAACCGCAACCGCGTCCGCCCCGGATCCGGAGCCACGAACACCCTCTTCAGCACCACTTACCGCCCCCTTCGGAACACCGGATCACGACGCCGGATGAGCAAGCATGAAAAAGGCGCCGCGGGGTCCGCAGCGCCATCGACGCGTCCATATCAGCATCCCGGACGCCAGTGGCTCAACAGGCTCCTTCTAGACTGGGCCATTGGTACAGCCTGGGCGGCCGGGGAGCGGCCGTGGCAGGGCCAACGGACGAGGAGGGCGCGGCATGGCCGTGGACGAGCTCGACACCCGCATCCTGCGGCTGCTGCTGGAGCAGCCGCGCACGAGCGTGCGCGAGTACGCCCGGATCCTCGGCGTCGCCCGGGGCACCTTGCAGGCCCGGCTCGACCGTCTGGAGCGCGACGGCGTGATCACCGGGACGGCACCGGCCCTCTCCCCCGCCGCGCTCGGGCACCCGGTGCTCGCGTTCGTGCACATCGAGGTCACCCAGGGCCATCTCGACGAGGTGGGCGACGCGCTGGCGGCGGTGCCCGAGATCGTCGAGGCGTTCTCCATCACGGGCGGCGGGGATCTGCTCACCCGGGTCGTGGCGCGGGACAACGCGCATCTGGAGGACGTCGTCCAGAAGCTGATCAGCCTGCCCGGGGTCGTCCGCACCCGCACCGAGATCGCCCTGCGCGAGCGCGTCCCCCACCGGCTGCTGCCGCTGGTGGAGTCGATCGGCCGCGCGGCCCGGTCCTGACCCCCCTGGCGGCCTGCGGATCATGGTCTTTGACATGCTGGAACCATGAGCAATCTCGGCGGCATATCGGTCATCTTCGATCTCGACGGCACGCTCGTGGACAGCGAGCCGAACTACTACGAGGCGGGCCGGCAGACGCTCGCCGAGCACGGCGTCACCGACTTCAGCTGGACGGACCACGAGCGGTACGTCGGCATCAGCACGCAGGAGACGGTCGCGGACTGGATCGAGCGGTACGGCCTGCGGGCCTCCGTCGAGGAGCTGTTCACCGCCAAGAACCGCCGCTACATGGAACTGGCGCGCAGCTCCACGCGCGCGTACCCCGAGATGCGCAAGTTCGTCGAGCTGTTGGCGGCCGAGGACGTTCCCATGGCCGTGGCCTCGGGGTCCTCGCCCGAGGCCATCGCGGCGGTCCTGGCCGGCACGGGCCTGGACGCCCACCTGCGGATCGTCGTCTCGG
>KE354392.1 GCA_000415505.1 Streptomyces afghaniensis 772 | reverse complement strand
CCGACGTCTTCCTGGAGGCGGCCCGCCGGCTCGGCGCGGACCCGGCGGCCTGCGTGGTGCTGGAGGACGCCGCCCCGGGCGCCGCCGCCGCGCACGCGGCGGGGATGCGCTGCATCGCCCTGCCTTACGTCGCCGCCCAGGCCGACGCACCGGAGTTCGCCACCGCGGGTCTGCTGCTGCGGGGCGGCCAGGAGGAGTTCACGGCGCAGGCGGCGTATGACTGGCTGTGCCGGACGGTGTAGCCGTGCGGGCAGCCGTTCGACGTCTTCACCGCCGACCTCGTCGAGTCACTGACCAGCGGTTGCCCATTCGGCCGAAACCGGCCACACCCGGGCGGCTCTCCTCATAGATTCTTCGGAAGCACCAGAGGGGAGCGGCAGGTTGACGGAGGGTGGCACCCGTAACGTCGTGGGCGGCGACACGGTGGCGGGCGCGGTGGTCCAGGCCGGGTCGATCCGGGAACTGCACTTTCACGCGGCCGTCCCGCCCACGGGATCCGCACCCGACTCCGTCACGGTGGACGCATGGGAGCGCCGGGTCGGCGACTCCTGCGTCTGGCAGCATGTCCCACGACAGCCTCCCGAAGGGTCTCTCGTTCAGCGAGGCTCTACGGCTCGTCCGCGCGGATCAGCTGGATGTGGGGGAAGTTCCCGAGGCCGAGGGCTTCCCGCTCGAGTTCCTGGTCAAGACGGCCCTCCGTAAACGCACCAGCATCAGGCACATCGTCTCCCTGCTCAACGACCTCGGCATCCCCGTCCCCGACCCCGCCGAGACCATCAGAGCCGCCCTGGCCCGCGTGCCCCGTCCCGATCAGTTCTGAGCACCAATCCCGTCCGCAGCGTTGACGCCCTCTCACCCCGCGCATAACGTCTGGCCGACCCCCCGCACGCTGTTCGTAATCGCGAACAAAGGCCCCTCGTGGAGGAGCACATGGCCCGGCCCCTCTCCAGACGATCCCTTCTCCAGGCCGCGGCACTGGCGGCGGCGACCCCTGCGGTCTCTCTCACCACGACCGGCCGAGCCGCGGCCACTGTTCAGGAGGCAACAGCCGTGACGGCGGCCCCGTCCGCATGGACCGTCCAGCCCTTCGCCCTCGAAGACGTGGCCCTCAGACCCGGACTGTTCGCCGACAAACGGCAGTTGATGCTCGACCACGCCCGCGGCTACGACGTGAACCGGCTGCTCCAGGTGTTCCGCGCCAACGCCGGCCTCTCCACCGGAGGCGCGGTCGCCCCCGGCGGCTGGGAGGGGCTGGACGGTGAGGCCAACGGCAACCTGCGGGGTCACTACACCGGCCACTTCCTGACCATGCTGGCGCAGGCGTACCGCGGCACGAAGGAGCGGGTGTTCGCCGACCGGATCGGCACCATGGTCGGGGCGCTGACCGAGGTGCGCGCGGCGCTGCGGCGGGATCCGGCTGTGCTGAGCGTCCCGGGGAAGTTCGGGACCGGCGCGGATCAGGTGCGTGGCTCCTACCAGTACGTGGATCTGCCGGCGGCCGTGCTCGGCGGGGCCTCGGCGATCACCCTCTCCGTCTGGGTGCGGCCCACGCACGACGCCAAC
Source organism: Streptomyces afghaniensis 772 (assembly GCA_000415505.1). Lineage (GTDB taxonomy): Bacteria > Actinomycetota > Actinomycetes > Streptomycetales > Streptomycetaceae > Streptomyces > Streptomyces afghaniensis. Next base: position 14,403 of record KE354392.1, on the reverse strand, counting down.
TGGACCCGGGTCTTCGACTTCGGCGACGGCACCACCCGTTACCTGTATCTGGCCGCCCGCAACCAGGCCGGAGTGCCGCGCTTCGCCATCACCACGTCGGGCGCCGGCGGCGAGCAGGCCATCGACGGCACGGCCGCGCTGCCGCTGAACCAGTGGAGCCATCTGGCGGTCACGATCGCGGGCGGCACCGGCACGCTCTACGTCAACGGCACCGCCGTGGCGCGGAACACCGCGATGAGCCTCACCCCGGCGGCCCTCGGCACGCTGAAGAACAACTGGCTGGGCCGCTCGAACTACCCCGCCGACCCGGTCTTCGCGGGCGCCTACGAGGAGTTCAACGTCTTCTCGCGGGCGCTGACCGCAGCCGAGATCACCGAGTTGCAGAGCCGCCGGGCCGCCGACGCCTCGACGGGCCGCGGCGACCTGGCGTCGTACGCCTTCGACGAGAGCGCGGGCGGGACGTTCGCGGACGCCTCCGGCCGGGGCCTGACCGCCACCCTGCGCCGCACCTGGGGCGGGCCCAGCCACCCCGGGTTCCTCGCGGCGTACCCGGAGACGCAGTTCATCGAGCTGGAGTCGCGGACCACCCCCGACTACACCAAGGTGTGGGCGCCGTACTACACCGCGCACAAGATCCTCAGGGGACTGCTCGACGCGTACACGGCCACGGACGACGACCGCGCCCTGGACCTCGCGTCCGGCATGTGCGACTGGATGTACTCGCGGCTGTCCAAGCTGCCGGAGTCCACGCTGCAGCGCATGTGGGGGATCTTCTCCAGCGGCGAGTTCGGCGGCATCGTTGAGGCGGTCTGCGACCTGCACACGATCACCGGCAAGGCCGAACACCTCGCACTGGCCAAGCTGTTCGACCTGGACCGGCTGATCGACGCGTGCGCGGCGAACACGGACATCCTCGACGGACTGCACGCCAACCAGCACATCCCGATCTTCACCGGCTATGTGCGGCTGTACGACGAGACGGGCGAGGAGCGCTACCTCACGTCGGCGAAGAACTTCTGGGACATGGTGGTACCGCACCGCACGTACGGCATCGGCGGCACCAGCACCGGGGAGTTCTGGAAGGCCCGGGACGTGATCGCGGGCACCATCGGCGGGGCCACCGCCGAGACCTGCTGCGCGTACAACATGCTCAAGCTGAGCCGGACCCTGTTCTTCCACGAGCAGGACCCGAAGTACATGGACTACTACGAGCGGGCGCTGTACAACCAGGTGCTCGGTTCGAAGCAGGACAGGCCGGACGCGGAGAAGCCGCTCGTCACGTACTTCATCGGGCTGACGCCCGGTCATGTCCGGGACTACACGCCCAAGCAGGGCACGACCTGCTGCGAGGGCACCGGCATGGAGAGCGCCACGAAGTACCAGGACTCGGTGTACTTCGCGAAGGCCGACGGCAGCGCCCTGTACGTCAACCTGTACAGCCCGTCCACGCTGACCTGGGCCGAGAAGGGCGTCACAGTCACGCAGACCACTACTTTCCCCAAGGAGCAGGGCAGCACGCTGGCCTTCGGGGGCGGCCGGGCCTCCTTCACGCTGCGGCTGCGCGTGCCGGCGTGGGCGACCGCGGGGTTCCGGGTGACCGTCAACGGGCGCGCGGTGTCCGGAACTCCGAAGCCCGGGCGCTACTTCGACGTGTCCCGGACCTGGCGGGCCGGCGACACCGTCCGTATCGTCATGCCGTTCCGGACGCGGGTGGAGAAGGCTCTCGACGACCCGTCCCTGCAGACTTTGTTCCACGGCCCGGTCAACCTCGTCGCCCGCGACGCCGCCACGGAGTACCTGAAGGTCGGGCTGTACGGCGATGCCGGGCTGTCCGGCGATCTGTCGCACTCCCTCGCGCCGGTTGCGGGCAAGCCGTTGCACTTCACGCTGGACGGGACCGGGTGGGCGCCGTTCTTCGAGGGGACGGAGGATCCGACGCACGCCTACTTCCGGCGCTCGGAGCCGAAGGTCGTCTTCGGCGGACGGGACTCGGGCGTCGCCAACCCGGCGAAGGCCGACGGCACCACGCTGCTGGACGAGGTCTGGGCCGGGGCGCCGTTCCGGAACAAGGGGGCGCTGGTGGCGCGGGTGCGGTCCACCGTGGACGCGTGGGTGTCGGCCGGGCTGCTGAGCAGGGCGGACGGCGACAAGGTGGTGAGCACGGCGGGCGCGGCCTCGTACCGGCCCTGAGCCCTCCCGCGCAGGTCCGGTGCCGTGTCGCCCTCGGCACCGGGCCCGGCCGGTTCACGAAATTTTTTGCGGCAGCGGTGATTGTTTCGCCCCTGGCATACGTACCTCCTGGCGTTGGGCCGTTCATATCCCAGGAGGCACGATGCGCATCTCGCGCAGCACGGCAGGAACCGCGTTCGTGGGCGGTGCGATGATCCTTACGCTCACGGCGCTCGCCTACCCGAGCATGCTGGGCGTGCAGAACACGGCTGCCGGCCAGGACCGCATCATCGCCAACACCCAGTACGGTCCGCTGACCGAGGCGGACCGCGACTTCGTGGTGAAGGTGCGCGCGGCCGGGCTGTGGGAGCACCCCCTGGGTCTGCTGGTGATGCAGCGCGGAGGGTCGGCCGCGATGAAGGAGGCCGGCGAGCACCTCGTCGTCGGACACGGGCGGCTGGACGCCGCCTGCCGCAAGGTCGCCCCGGAGCTCGGCATCACGCTCCCCAACCAGGCGTCGCCGCAGCAGCAGCAGTTCGTGGCGACGGTGGAGGGCGCGCAGGGCCAGGAGTTCGACTCGACCGCGGTGAGCATCATGCGGGTCACCCACGGTCAGATCTTCTCGACGATCGCCAAGATCCGCGCCAACACGCGGAACACGCTGGTGCGTCAGCTCGCCGACCAGGCCAACTCCACGGTGCTGGACCACATCACGATCCTGGAGAAGACCGGCCTGGTCAACCACGAGCAGGTCAACCTCCAGCAGACCAGCCCGCCCAAGATGCCGGAGGACCAGACCACGCCGCCGCCCCCGCAGCCGGGCGCGCCGGTGCTGACCCTGCAGATACCGAAGGGCATGGAGGACCTGCGCACGGAGGCACCGAACTCGATCCAGCCGTCTCCTTCGGCGGGGTAGCGAGACTCCCGGAGGGCTCGTGGTCAGGAGCGGCGGCGGGGCTTGCCCTGCTTGCCGCCCCTGCTGTTCTTGCCGCCCTTGCCGCCCTTGGGGGTGCCGCTGGAGGACCCGCGTCGGTTCGCGCCCGTCGGCCTGGCCGGCTGCTTGCGGCGGTCGTCGCGCTTGGGCTTCTCCTGCGCCGGAGGCTGCCGGCGGCCCCGGGTGCTGTTGGCCGTGCGGCCGCGGACGATGCCGATGAAGTCCTCCACCAGGTCCGTCGTCGCGTCCTCGGGCCAGGCCAGGGCCACGCTCGACTCGGGGGCGTCCTTGAGGGGACGGTGGGTGAGGTCCTTGCGGTGGTGGAGGCGGGCGAGCGACAGGGGGACGATGAGCACGCCGATCCCCGCCGCGACCAGTTCGATGGCGTCGGCCGTGGTGGCGGGGCGTTCCAGGGCGGGCCGCCCGGGGAGGTCCTCCCAGTCGAGGACGTCGTCGAGAGGGTGCAGCACGATGTCGTCGGACAGGTCCTCCGGGGACACCTCGTCGACCGCCGTGACCAGGTGGTCCTGGGGCACGACGACGACCGTCTGCTCGGTGTAGAGGGGGATCGCGCTGAAGACCGTCCGGTCGACGGGGAGGCGTACGAGGCCCGCGTCGGCGTCCCCGTCCAGCAGCCGCCCGGCCGCCGCCTCTCCGGCGGGCACCTGCGTCAGGGCCAGCGGGACATCGGGCTGCCGCTCGTTCCAGATGCGCACCCACTTGTCGGGCATCACCCCGGGGACGTACACGAGCCGGAACGAGGGAGATTCATCCGAGCCTGTCACCCGGCCAGGTTACCGGCCGTGGTGAGTGGGGGTGGTCAGCGGTCATGGTGGGTGGCCGTGGTCACCGGCCGTGGTCACCGGCCGTGGTCACCGGCCGTGGTCACCGGCCGTGGTCAGCGGCCGTGGTCAGCGGTCGCGCACACGCTCGATACGCTGGACGGCATGACGTCGCACCAGAGCACCCAGAGCATGAAGCCCGCGACCGCGGCGAAGAAGCTGGGTGTGTACCTCGAGGCCACCCCCGCCGAGTTCCAGGAGGGTGTCGTCTCGCGCGCCGAGCTGAACGAGCTCCAGGCGAACCCGCCGCAGTGGCTCCAGGACCTGCGGAGCAACGGCCCGCACCCTCGCCCGGTGGTCGCGGCGAAGCTCGGCGTCTCCATCGCGGGTCTCGCCCGCGGCGGCCTCACCGAGCCCCTCACCACCGAGCAGATCGAGACGCTGAAGCAGGAGAACCCAGAGTGGCTGCAGCGGGAGCGCGCCACCCAGGCGGAGGTCCGCAAGGAGGCGGCCCGCATCAAGAAGAGGAACGCCGAGCGCGCTGAGCACCGCGGCTGACCTCGAACCTTCTCTCACACGGCCCCAACCGGTCCATCCGGTTGGGGCCGCTGTCGTTCTCCGGTCCGCGCACGGCCCCGTGTGGCCCCGTGTGGCCTCGTGTGACCTCGGTGAAATCTTTCAGCCATGTATTGACATGGTGATGAAACGATCCTAGCTTGGCCGATCATTTAGATTCGTGAAGTAGGTTCACGGATATGAACAGCAACGGAGCCACCTATGCGGGATCGCCGACGCCTGGCTGCCGCACTCGCCATCTCGGGTCTCCTGTTCGGAACGGCCGCCTGCGGCTCCGGTTCCGGCAGCGCCCGAGCCGGCGATCCGAACACGCTGGAGGTGTGGACCCGGAGCGATCCGGAATCCGCCCAGACCTACAAGAGGGTGTTCGCCGCCTTCACCAAGAAGACCGGCATCAAGATCGACTACCAGCCGGTCATGAACTTCGACCAGCAGTTGCAGAGCCGCGCGTCCACCAAGGACCTGCCGGACGTCATGATCAACGACACGGCCCTGATGGGCAGTTACCAGGCCCAGGGCCTGCTCAAGCCCATCACTCCGGCCTCGATCTCCGGACACGACGAGATCACCGCCAAGTCCTGGTCGTCCACCGTGGGCCGCGACGGCAGGCACTACGGCATCCCGTACTCCCGACAGGCCATGACGCTGTTCGTCCGCAAGGACTGGCGCGAGAAGCTCGGCCTGCCGCAGCCGAAGACCTGGCAGGACACCCTCGCCCTCGCCAAGGCCTTCGCCACCCGCGACCCGGACGGGGACGGCAAGAAGGACACGTACGGCATGGTCGTGCCCGGCAGCGCGCAGAACGGCTATGTCGCCTGGTGGGGCGCCAGCTGGCTGTGGCAGGGCGGCGTGCGGATCATCGAGAAGGACGGCACGGGCTACCGGCCCGCCATGGACTCGGCGGCCGCCCTGCGCACCGTCACCTGGATGAAGAACAACCTCTTCTGCGGTGACAACGGTGTCATACAGCCCAGCGCCCTCACCTCCGTCACCGCGAACACCACCAACTTCCAGGACGGCAACGCCGGGATGTACCTCACCGGCCCGTACAACATCTCCACCTTCGACAAGGCGCTCGGCAAGGACAAGTACGAGGTCCTGCCCGCGCCGACGGGCCCGGCCGGCAACAACGACGTGCTGGCCGACGGCGAGAACGTCTACTTCGGCGCGAAGACCGGGAAGGCCAGGCTGGAACAGACGCTCGCGGCCTTCCTGATCTCCCCCGAGGGCCAGACGCTCGCGATGACCGGCGACCACCAGCCCGTCGTGCGCATCCCCGTCAACTCCACGCTGGACGCGGCGAAGGTGCGCGACGATCCGCGCTGGAGCGTGGTGCAGAAGGCCTACGAGACGGCCTCCGTGCAGTTCCCCAACGCGCCCGACTTCGCACCGGTCAAGCAGGACACCGCCGACGCACTCAACGCGCTCTTCACGTACTGCGGCAGCGACGTCGAGGCCGGTCTCAAGGAACTCAACGACACCCTCGCCGGTGACCTCAAGGACCAGGACCTGTTGAAATGACCGCGACCGTGACGACACCCGGGCCGCGCAGAGCCCGGTTCCTCAGCAAGAAGGCCGTACTGCCCTGGCTGTTCCTCGCGCCGGGTCTGCTGCTCGCGCTGGTCTTCAAGTTCCTCCCCATGGGCAAGGGCGTCTGGCTCAGCTTCTTCGACGTACGGCCCTTCCTCGGTGACCAGTGGGTCGGCCTCGACAACTACACACGGGTCCTGACCGACCACCGCTTCCAGGACGCGATCGGCCACACACTGGTCCTGGGCATCGGAATGTCTCTCGGCGGCATCGTCGCCGGCGTCCTCCTGGCCCTTCTGCTCGAAGGCCAGGCGCGCTCGCTGCGGATCATCCGGACCGCCGTCTTCCTGCCCGTCGTCACCGCCACCGCGGTGGTCGGCGAGATGTGGCGGCTGATGTACTACCCGACCTCCGACGGCCTCATCAACAGCGGTCTCGGGCTGCTGGGTCTGGGGCCCGTGCCCTACCTAGACAACCCCGACACGGCGCTGTGGGCGACGATGGCCATGGGCATCTGGATGCTCGCCCCGTACAACATGGTGATCATCCTCGCCGGGCTGGCGGGTGTGGACCGCTCGCTGTACGAGGCCGCCGCGATGGACGGGGTGTCGCTGTGGCAGCGGCTCCGGCACATCACCCTGCCCGCGATCCGCCCCGCCCTCGGCATCGTCCTCACCCTCGCCGCCATCCGCGGACTGCGCGTCTTCACCGAGGTGTACGTCCTCACCGGCGGCGGCCCGGCCGGATCGACCGACGTCTGGATGACCCGCGCCTACACCCTCGGCTTCTCCCGCAACGACATCGGCGGCGCCTCGGCCGCCTCCGTGCTCCTGCTCTGCGTGACGCTGCTGCTCACCGTCACCGTCAACTACTTCCGCAAGAGGGGAGACGTGAGATGAGCGCGCCCGCCATCGACCCCGTCCGGACCCCGGTGACCGCCTCCCCCGCGGGGAAGTCCGCCGGGAAGCAGCGCACCACACCCGCCCGTTTCGACACCGCCCTCGGCTGGAGCGACCGGCCGGGCCTCGCCTGGGCGCTGCGCGTCCTGCTCTGCGTACTCGCCCTGGGCGTCTTCGCGGCGCCGTTCGTGACGGTCTTCTCCGGTTCGTTCAGCGAGAAGGCCAGCGGTTCGACCCTGTCGTTCCTCCCCCACCACCCGAGCCTGCTGAACTTCGAGGTGGCGGGCGAGCGCGGCATCTGGGACTACTTCGGCAACTCCCTGGTCATCGCGGGCGGCGGACTGCTGCTCCAGCTCGTCGTCTGCACGCTCGCCGCATACGCCCTGGCCCGGCACAAGTTCCGCGGGCAGGCGCTGATCCTGACCCTGTTCATGCTGACGATGATGCTCCCCGAGGAGGTCATCGCCATCCCGCTGTCCCTGGTCCTCGGCCATGTGCCCGTGATCGGCCTCGATCTGAAGGGCACCGTCTGGGGCGTCATCCTGCCGCTCGGCGCCTGGGGCTTCTCGGTGATGGTGCTCACCGAGTTCATGAAGGACATCCCCGCCGAGATCGAGGAGGCCGCCCGCATCGACGGCGTCGGTGAGCTGCGGATGCTGTGGCAGGTCATCCTGCCGCTGTGCAAGCCCGCGCTCGGCGTGGCCGGCGTGCTCGGCTTCATCATGATCTGGGACCAGTACCTGCTGCCGCTGATCGCCGCGAAGGACCCCACCGACTACACGGTCACCGTCGCCCTGTCCATCCTGCGCACCGACCCCGAGGTCGGCTCGGGGGTGGTGCTGGCCGGTGCGGTGATCGCCCTGATCCCCAGCCTGATCGTCTATCTGCTCCTCCAGCGCTCGCTGGTCACCGGCATCGCCGCCGGTGCCACCAAGGGCTGACCACCCACCCCCACATATGAGGGAGACATGAAGTTCCACGGAGTGCTGTTCTTCCCGGTCACGCCGTTCGCGGCGGACGGTTCACTGGACGAGGAACGGCTGGCCCAGCACATCGAGTCGGGTGTCGCCGCGGGCGCGGGAGGTGTGTTCGTCGCCTGCGGCACCGGCGAGTTCCACGCCCTGTCGGCCGAGGAGATCGAGCGGGCCACCCGGGTCGCGGTGCGGACGACGGCCGGACGGGTCCCGGTCTTCGCCGCCGCCGGTGGTCCCGCACCGGTCGCCCGGGACCAGGCGGCCCGGGTCGAGCGCGCCGGCGCCGACGGCATCCTGCTGCTGCCGCCCTACCTGGTCAGCGCCCCGCAGCAGGGCCTGGTGCGCTACGTCCGGGAGGTCACCGCGGCCACCGGGCTGCCCGTCGTCTTCTACCAGCGCGGTTCCGCCCGGCTCACTGCGGACACGGCCGCCGAGATCGCCGCCCTGCCCGGGGTCGTCGGCCTCAAGGACGGCATCGGGGACATCGAGCGGATGCACCGCATCGTCCGCGCGGTGCGTGCCGTGCCGGGCACGGAGGACTTCCAGTTCTTCAACGGGCTGCCCACCGCCGAGATGACCGCGCCCGCCTACCAGGGCGTCGGCGTCGAGCTGTACTCCTCGGCGGTGTTCGCCTTCGCCCCGGAGATCGCCCTGGCCTTCCACCGGGCCCTCGCCGAGGGCGACGAGGCGCTGGTCTCGCGGCTCCTCGACGAGTTCTACGGCCCGCTGGTCGCCCTGCGCGACGAGGTTCCCGGGTACGCCGTGTCGCTCGTCAAGGCCGGGGTGACGCTGCGCGGCCTGGACGTCGGCGGCGTACGGGCTCCGCTGCTGGATCCGGCACCGGAGCACATCGCCCGGCTGTCCGAACTCATCGACCGTGGTCTGGAGGTGGTCGGCGCATGAGCCAGACGCGCATCCGGGAGCTGATCGTCACCCCGATCGCCTTCGGCGACCCGCCGCTGCTCAACTCCAACGGCGTGCACGAGCCGCTCGCGCTGCGGATCATCCTCCAACTCGTCCTGGAGGACGGCACGGTGGGGCTGGGCGAGTCCCCAGGCGGCACCGCCCGGCTGGAGCGGCTTCAGGCCGCGGCGAAGGTGGTGGTCGGCATGGACGTCTTCGACACCACCGCCGTCGCCGCCGCGATCGACTCGGCCCTGCTGCCGGCCGTGCCCAGCTCGCACGAGCGCGGCTGGACCACGTCGGCGGTGGAGGTGGCCTGCCTCGACGCGCAGGGCAAGCTGCTCGGCCGACCGGTCAGCGACCTGCTGGGCGGCAGGGTCCGCGATGCGGTGCCGTTCGCGGCGTACCTCTTCTACAAGTGGGCCGAACACCCCGCGCTCGACGGCCGGCCGGCCGTCACCGACGACTGGGGCGAGGCCCTCGACCCGGCCGGGATCGTCGAGCAGGCCCGGCTGATGCAGGAGCGGTACGGCTTCAGGTCGTTCAAGCTCAAGGGCGGTGTGTTCCCGCCCGACGAGGAGATCGCCGCGATCCGGGCGCTGTCGGAGGCCTTCCCCGGGCAGCCGCTGCGGCTGGACCCGAACGTGGCGTGGACGGTGGAGACGTCGAAGTACGTCGCCCGTGAACTCGACGGCGTCCTCGAATACCTGGAGGACCCGACCAAGGGCATCGACGGCATGGCGGAGGTGGCGAAGGAGTCGCCCATGCCGCTCGCGACCAACATGTGCGTGATCGCCTGGGAGCATCTGAGGCCGGCCGTCGAGCAGAACGCGATCCAGGTCCTGCTCACCGACCACCACTACTGGGGCGGGCTGCGCCGGACCCGGGAACTGGCCGCCGTGTGCGAGGCGTTCGGGATCGCCCTGTCGATGCACTCCAACTCGCACCTGGGCATCAGCCTCGCCGCGATGACCCATGTCGCCGCGGCCATCCCCAACCTCGACCACTCCTGCGACACGCACTATCCGTGGAACTCGGCGGACGACGTGATCGTCCCCGGTGTACTGGAGCTGCGCGACGGGGAGGTACGGGTGCCGACCGGGCCGGGACTGGGTGTCGAGCTCGACCACGACAAGCTGGAGCAGCTGCACCGGCGTTACGTCGACTCCGGGATGCGCGGCAGGGACGACACCGGCTACATGCGGCGGATCCAGCCGGAGTACGAGCTGCGACTCCCCCGCTGGTGACGGGCGTGCGCCCCTCCCCTGTGGAGGGGCGCACGCGGTCACTTCGACTTCGGCACCTTCAGCCGGTCCCAGGTGAGCTTGCCGGGGATGCCGTCGGCGTCCTTGCCGGAGAAGCCCTGCTTCTGCTGCCACAGCGCGTAGGACCGGCGGTCGGCCTCGCTCCAGTCGGGGCTCGGCCCCTCCTCGTAGCGGCTGCACCCCTCGGCGACCAGGCGGCGGCCCATCGCCGTGATGATCGGGGAGCGCTGCCCGGCGTGGAAGAACGCGGCGCCCGGGAACGGCTCGTAGGACGGCTTGGGCGCCGGCTTCGGGTCGGGGGCCGGCTTGCTGCCGCCCCCGCCGCTGAGCCGCTGGGCTATGCGCTTGCGCATGCCGTCCATGGTGAAGCCGCGCGGGTCGACCTTGCCCGGCTGCCACTCCTTGTGGCCGATGACGGAGCGCTCTGACCAGCCGTGGTGGCGGCAGATCGCCGCTGACACCTTCTCGATGGCTTCCCTCTGCGCCTCGGGCCAGGGGTCCTTGCCGTTGCCGAGGTTGATGCACTCGAAGCCGTAGAAGTGCCGGTTGCCGTCGGTGTCGGCCTCGTTGTCGTGCGGCAGTTTCGACTCGTTGATCACGGCGCGCAGGACGTCGCTGTCGCCGAGGCCGGCGTGGTTGGCGCGGCCGTTGCCGACCAGGTGGACGTGGCCCTTCTTGTCGATGACGCCGTGGCAGAGCGGGCCGGGCAGGCTGGAGTAGCCGTCGTAGCAGATGTCGACGGAGGCCGCGGTGCCGGAGGTGACGGTGTGGTGGATCATCACGCCGTTGACCGGCCCCCAGGGGCCCTTGCTGTTGCGGTTGTGGGTGCGCCAGTTGCGGACCTCGTGGACGGTCAGGCCCTCGGCCCGGAGGATCTCCACCAGCTTGGACGCGCTCAGCGGCTTGGCCATCAGTTGTCTCCTTCCACGGCGGCTTCCGCCTCGGCGGTGGTGTGGGACCGCCCGTGGGAGGGGTCCTCGGCGGCCAGTTCCTCGCGGTGGGCCTGCTCCTCGGCGGCGAGCGTGGCCTCGTCGGCGGGCGGCATGCTGCTTGCCAGCGGGCCGAACGCCAGGCGCAGGTCGACGGCGCTGCCCTCGCCCTTGATCAGGGCCAGCGGGGCGAAGTGCCGGGCGATGCCGGCCGGGCCCTGGAGCAGCGGACGGCGGGCCGCGTCCGCCGGCCACTCGACGCTGCCGGTGGCGGTGCGGGCGGGGACGAGCCAGTGGTCGCCGGTGCGGTAGGTGCCGCCCTTGGCGAAGTACACCTCGACGCCGTCCTCCAGGGGCAGCCACTCCCCCTCCGTGACGGGGACCGCGCCGCCGCGCAGGGCGGTCGTGCGGCCCTTGCGTTTCGGACCGCCGTGGTGGTCCCAGCGGCGCAGGTACGGGTTCAGGTGGGCGAGCCGTCCGACGCCCGGGGCGGGTTCGGCGGACAGGCGGACGCGGCGGCCCGGCAGGTCCAGTTCCTCGACCCGCAGCAGCGGCAGGGGCTCCAGGCGGGAGGCGTAGGCGGTGTCGACGAACTCCACGTGGTCTCCGACGTCGAGGTCCAGCTTGTCGTCGTGGCCGAGGGACGCCAACTGCACCCAGGTGCCGTCGAGTTCGTCGACGGGAAAGACGACGGAGCCGTTCTCGCGGGACCACTTGAAGGTGGCGTCCTTCGCCTCGCCACCCTCGTGGACCTCCACCCGGTACAGCTGGTTCTCCGGGCCGCGGTAGCGGGCGTCCGGCTTGACCAGGCACGGGTCCTCGTCGGCGTGGTCGGGCCGCTCGCTGCGGGCGGCGAGCCGGGCCGAGGGGGCCGACCGGCGCTGCGCCCAGCGGGTGAACGCGGCGCGGACGACCTCCTTGGAGGGGTCGGTCTCCTCGATCTCCAGGGCGGCGAGGGACAGGGGCAGCACCTGCCAGACGACCTTCACGCGGGCGGCGGTGTCGGGCATGGCGGCGCCGAGGGCGACCTCGCGCAGCGCGGGGTCCTCGGCGGCGGTGACCGAGCGCTCCCACACGTTCAGGTAGACGACGAACGGCGACTGGGCGGGCGAGGGCAGCCGGTCGCCGGGCTTCTCCGGGTCGCGGAAGCCGTCGGGCTGGTCCCAGTAGGTCCAGGTCGCGGGCGGCTCCGGCGCGGATTCCTCGCTGTCCTCGTCGGTCACGGGGACCCCGGCGGCCGGGCGGTCGGCGTCGCACAGGATGCCGTCGACGTAGTAACGGCCGCCGTGGATGAGGAGCGTGTCGATCTCGTGCTTGCCGCCGACGTACTCGATGCGGAAGCCGGCTGCGTCGCGCGGCCCGCCGTGCGGTCCGATCAGGTCGGCGGCGAGGCTGCGGGCCTGGTGGAGCTGGATCGCGGTCTGCTCGTTGAGGTCGGCGTCGAGCTGGACGCGGCCCTGCTGGGCGACGACCGCGGAGTAGTGCCGCTCCGGGCGGAACGTGGAGCGGGAGAGGTCTGCGTGCATGAAGGGTGTCCCCCCTGGTTCAGAAGTGCGGGTTCAAAGGTCGGTGGCGGGCGCGCGCCTCACGTCACGAAGAAGATCCCGGCGTCGGTGCCCGCGGGCGTGTACTCGGCGAGCCGGGCCCGCAGTCCGTCCTCGCGCTGCGGCCGGTACAGGTCGTGGTAGGCACCCATCTCGGCGCCGTCGTCCGCGCCGCGCCGGATCTCCTCGGGGCAGCGGTCGGCGAGCAGGCCGTACCAGGGCGTCCCGTAGCGCTGGGAGGTGAACAGCGGCTTGATGTCCGCGGCCTGTTCGGGCCGGCAGCGGTGGCGGCGCGGGGTCCTGGAGCCGGTGGGGACGTAGGAATGGCGCAGGCAGCCGATGCCGCGCCGGGCCACGTGGAGCCGGCCCGTGAAGACGCTGTTCTCGGCGATCTTCACCGCGTGCGTGTGGATCTCGCCGATGACGGTGGTGCGGTGCAGGTGCAGCACGGCGTGGGCGTGGCGGCAGTCCGGGGCGGACAGGGCCTCGCGGTCGTCGGCGGTGGCGTCGAGGACGCTGTCGCGGATGTGGATGCCGAGGGGGTCCTCGCCCACCTCGTCGCCTATGACCTCGATGGTGCCGAGGATGCTGTGCTCGACCTGGAGGCAGGCGGTGGTGCGGTCCAGGACGATGCTCGGCTCCTCCGGCGAGTGCGGCTCACACTCGGGCTCCAGGGACCAGCCGGGCACGAGCGTGCTGTGCCGTACGACGACGGCGCCCACCGCACCTGCCACGTTGATGCCGCGCCCGGCGACGAGCAGCCCGTCGAGCACGACACGCGGCCGCTCGTGCGGGGCGCAGTCGTCGGACACCGCGCGGATGTTGAGGGCGTCGGGGCGGTTGCTGTACCAGTCGAGCAGACGGATGACCGGGCGGGTGCCCTCGGCGGCGCGCAGTTCGAGCCGGTCGCCCGGGTCCAGGTCGAAGTCGAGTTGCTCCTGGTAGGCGCCGCTGTGCGTGATCTCGATGATGCCGGCGGGTCCGGTGCGGTCGGCCCGGCGGTCGTGCTGCCAGGCCCGGTAGGCGTCCATGATCTGCCGGTACGGCTGTCCCGGCCCCACCCGGTAGAACTCCGCGTCCGGCCGCGGTTCGCGGTCGCGCTCGTACTCGCCGCCGCCCATGTCGGCGGCGAACGCGTAGTGGTAGTCGACCCACACGCCCTGCCGGGGCGCGGAGCGCGAGCCGAAGGCGATCCGCCCCAGCTCGGGGTCGACGGCCACCTGGCCCCGCTTCGGCCGGTAGCGCCAGTCCGACAGGTCGGCCACGACGATGTCCGAGGGCGGTACGGGGTTGTCCTCGCCGTCGAGGCGGATCACGAAGCTCTTGCCGGGGCCGTAGTAGTCGAGCAGCCGGTCGTGCAGGAGACGGCGGGTGACGAACGCCGGCACGTTGTCGACGGTGGCGATGTGCGCCGGCGAGGGCTCCGGGAACGGCTTGGTGACCAGCGGGGTGTCGTTGCCGAGGATCGAGAAGGTGTAGAGGTTGCGGGCCCGGTCGATGCAGTAGGCCGGGGTCCGGGTCAGCGGGTACGCCTTCAGCCGCCACACGAAGAGCGCGACGCCGGCCGGGCTCCAGCCGCCCTGCCGGTGCCGTGAGTCGGCGCGGCGGACGTCGACCGTGCGGGCGGAGTTGGCGAACGGGCCGCCGCCGAGGGCGAGTTCGGCGCCGTCGCGCAGGTCGACGAGGCGTCCGCGCGTACCACGCTCCCCGGTGCCGTACAGCTTCACCGGCTGGGTGTGGGCGACCTGCCGGGACAGTTCGACGGCCCGCGCGGGCCAGTCCGCCACCCGCTCGGACAGTTCCTCCAGGAGGTGCAGCGTGCCCTTGCGGCGGCGGCCCGCGACCGTGGCGGCCACGTCCCGGCGCGGGGCGACCGCCTCGGCCAGGGCCGCCCGGCC
>KE354391.1 GCA_000415505.1 Streptomyces afghaniensis 772 | reverse complement strand
GCCGGTGGTCAGGACCCGCTCGTAGCCGGGGAGGGTGCGGTAACCGACCAGGTCGCCCAGGTACGGCAGCACCCAGGGGGCCGCCGTCTCCACGAACAGGTCCTCGTAGCCCTGCTGGACGCCGTCGCGGACGCGGTCGAGCTGCTCGGCGATCACCGCGAGCAGTGCGCGCAGCGGCCCGCCCTCCTCGGCGTCGCGCAGCAGGTGCCAGCGGGGCAGCAGTTCGGCGAGCCCGTCGGGTTCCCTGGGCACCACCGGGGCCTGCGTCTCCAACTGGGTGTCCGGGGACATCACTTGACCTCCGTCAGAATCAGGGTGTCCGCGGCCCGGGGCGACAGCAGCGCGAGCTGGGCCGGGCGGATGCCGCGGAAGACGTACACCGACCGGCCCTTGGGCAGGCGCCGGGTGTCGGTGATGTCGGGGTTGAGGCGCAGGAGTTCGGCGAGGGGGACGCCGTAGCGGGCGCAGATCTCCGACAGCGTCTCGCCGTTCTCGGCGCGGACGGTGTGGGTCTTCTCGTCGTACGTCGCCGGGTGCGCCGGGACGGTCGCCCTGGGCGGGCCGGGCCGGGTGAGCAGCTCGGTCAGCTCCTCCGTGGTGGCGGAGGCGGGCACGCCGGTGAAGACGTCGACGTCCACGTAGTCGACGCCGGGCACGGTGTGGGCGGTGGCCAGCACCTCGGAGAGTCGGGCGGGGCGGCCCAGCTCCCGGCCCTCGAAACCGAGCCGGTTCAGCAGGGCCTGCCGCAGTCGCGGTCCCACGGTCTGCCAGGCGTGATCGGGTGCCACCTTCACCTTGGCGGCGATCAGCAGCAGGACCAGTTCCCGGCCGTCCACACGGACCGGGAGGTTCGCGTCGCCGTACTCGGTGAGGGCGCCGCGCAGGGCGCGCAGCGTGTCCGAGTCGGGCGCGATCGGCACGTCGTCCGTGCCCGCGACCGTCACGTGCAGCACCCGCCGCCGCCCGTCGAAGAGTTCGCGCGCCGAAGCCCGGCCGATGCCGGCCCGGGAGCGGGCGAAGTCCTCGTAGTCGGACTCGGAGACCAGCCGGTCCAGGGCCGAGACGGCCAGCGGGACCGTACGGCGGGTCAGGGCCGGGCCGTCGGCGTCCGCGCCGCCGGTGGCGGGGCGCGGGTTGGTGACCGCGGTGACGCCGAGGGGCCGGGTGAGCGGCTGGGTGACGCGGTCCGCCGGGACGTTGGCGGCCTTGCCGGTGCCGAAGCGGTAGCGGGCGCGGATGTTCTCGTGGCCGGAGGGCAGCCGGGCGCCGTGCACGCCGTCGCCGAAGGTCACCGTGGTCCGGCCGTCGGCCGTGGAGCCGGTGATGTAGACCCGCTCGGTCGGGCCGCGTCCGGCGAGGCTGTCGACCTCGTGCCACAGCACACCGTCGACCCGGATCTCCAGGACCGGGGTGGCGCCGAGGGGGTTGTCGTCGGCGAGCCAGGTCAGCGGGGACTGCCAGAGCGCGAAGGTCTGGTTGACGCGGTCCGAGTCGCCGCTGCCGATGGCCTCCTCGCGGCTCTCGCCGTGGGTGGCCTCGACGACGTTGCCGAGGACGCGGACCGTCTCGCGGCGGTAGCGGTGGGCGAGGTCGGCGGTGAGGGTGAGCCGGGTGTGGACGTGGTCGCCGGGGAGCCCGCGGTCCGCGGCGGGGTCGGCGGCGGCGATCGTCACGACCTCCGTGGCCCGGACCCCGGCCGTGCCGGGGATGTCGCTGCGTTCGCCCTCGACGATGAGCGTGCGGCCCGGCCTGAGGCCCTCGTAGAGCTCGGCGAGTTCGATCTCGTTGCCGTGCACGTCCTCGCCGAGCGGTTCGTCGGCGAGGCGCAGCGGCTCGCCCGCGGCGTGCACGGTGGTGTCGCGGATGTGCGACAGGAGCACGTCGAACTCGTCCAGCCAGGGGTCGGCGAGGGTGAGTTCGGTGCCGCGGCCGGTGATGCCGTAGTTGGTGTACGCGGCTGTGCGTACGGCCACCACCTGGGTCGTGACGAACGCCAGCTTCGGATCGCCGGGGACGCCCTTGTCGGCGCCCTTGGCGGGCCGCTGGACCGCCACCCAGCTGCCGACGGTGATGCCCTCGTGCACGGTGTCCAGCTGGAGCGTGCGGCGGTTGACGGGCTCCGGCTTGGTGGCGATGACGATCTCGACGTTGGGTTCGGCGCTGCCCACCGTGTACTTGAGGCTGACCTCGTGCTCGCCGTGCGTGAACTGCTCGCCGGCGCCCGGCCGGAGGGCGATCTGCTCGGACGTGCCGTTGTGGACGCCGACGTGGATCAGGCCCTCGTCGTCGGGCCGGGACACGAACAGGGTGCGCTCGGGCAGGCCGGAGTGGAGGCGGGCGGTGACGCCGGGTTCCTGGGAGTCGGCGGGCCGCCGGTTGAGCCAGCTGAGGTCGCGGTCCTGGCCGGAGCGCACGGACAGTTCGACCTGGCCGGGGCCGAGCGTGAAGGTGACCGGCTGGGTGACCGGCAGGTTCTCCGCGCGCTGGTCGGAGCTGCTGCCCTCGACGTACTGGAACTCGGCCCGGACCGGGGTCTTGCCCGCCGTGTCGTACACGACGCGCATGGTCGCCAGCACCGCTCCGGTCAGCGGCCAGTCGGCGGTACGGATGACCCGGCCGCGGTCGTCCTGAACCGGCTTGAGCGGGGCCGTGGCACCGAAGGGGGCCGTGGTGACGCGCAGGGCGAGCAGTTCACGCAGAAGCTGCGGGGCGCCGGGGGCGGCGGCCGTGCGCCAGGCCGGGTAGAGGCTGCCGAGGCCGGGGTTGAGCGCGGAGAGGAGGCGGGCGGTGTCGGTGCCGGGGAGTTGTCGGCCGAAGGTGCCCACTGGGGCCGGCGTGGTGGCGCGAAGGGCGGGGAGTATGGCGCCCAGGGCTTCCAGAGCGGCGGTGCGCGAGTCGCCCTGAAGGGGCGCGGGCCGTGTCGATTTGCGGCTCCGCCGCGTGGGCGCGACCGGCCCCGGCGGCGCCGCGGACGGCCGACCACCCATCGACGCACCCTCCTGATCCGTCTGAGCAGGCGCCAACTCCAGTGCCCGCTCGGCGAGTTCGGCGAGCACCGCTTCCAGCTGCTCGAACCACTCCGCCACGTCCTCATACGGCTCGGCCAGCACCTGCGCCTCACCGAGCCGGGCGAGAGGTTCCGCGAGGCGTGCCGCGAGCCGCTCGGGCGTCTTCACACCGTCCAAGTCGTCACGCAAGGGCTCCAGGACCTGGTCCTCGAAGTCCTCGATCAGCCGGCTGACCGGACGCGGGTTGGGGACCTCCGGGGTCGGCGGCTCCTCCCCCGGCTCCCCCGGCTGCGCCGGAAGCGCGGTCCAGCGCCGTACCTCGTCGACGAGTTCCTTCAGGCTCGGCGGCGCCGACCTCGGCAGGGAGATCGCCGTGACGTCGTCGTCCCGGTCGACGCGGGTGTCCGCCACCGGCACCAGCTTGCGCTCGCCGCCGGCGCCTTCCCCGAAGACGAACAGCAACTGGTCGCCGGTCCGCAGGGAGTGCGCGGTGCCCTCGACGAACAGCTCGGAGCGCTTCTCGAGATCCCGCGGGGTGACGAGCGAGGGACGGCGGCGGCGGACCTTCAGCTCGTTGAAGTCCCAGCGGGCCGTCAGATCCCGGCTGGTCTCGAAGGTCAGCGACTCCTCGCCGGCGGACGCGGGCACGCTGTGACTGCGCGCCCCGCGCGGGATCAGCACGTTCTGGGCCTCGGCGCGCGGGTCGCGTTCGAGGGTGTACGCCAGGTGTGTGGCGGCGGCGACGCCGGGGCGCGGCCGGTGTCCGACGAGCCGGCCGAGCAGCACCAGGGAGCGGTGCTCGTTCGCGGTGCGGACGTAGGCCTCGTCGGCGATGCGCTCGGAGTGGAAGGTGAGCAGGTCGCCGAGGACGGCGGTGGCGTCGAGCAGGCCGATCGCCGGGTCGTCCGGGGTGCGGACGGTGAGCCGGTTCAGCGCCGGGTAGGCGGGTGAGGCGAGCCGGTCGAGCAGGGCGGCCAGGAAGGAGCCGTACTCGCCGACGCGGTAGTCCAGCGCGGTGCGGCCGGGCGGGTTGTGCGGCGGGGCCGGTGCGAGGCGTTCGTCGTGGCCGCCGCGGCAGGCGCCGCCGCAGCCGCACTCGTCGGTCGCGGTGACCGGGTGCGGGTCCGTCATCGGGCACCTCCCAGGGATATCGCCAGCAGGCCGTTCTCCGGCCGGTCCGGGTCGTTGTCGCAGGTGGCGATCTCCAGCGGGCCGAGCCGCAGCACGCCGTCCTCCCTCTCTCCTCGGTCCTGTCCGTACAGCCGCCGCAGCCGGGTGACCTCGACGCTCTCCACTCCCGGCACGGCCGCGGCGACGGCGACCAGGCGGCTGAGCCGGACCGGTTCGCCGAAGGTGAGCGCGTCGGGGTGGAAGAAGCCGAGCCGTCCGCCCGGCAGGCGTCCGCTGCCGAGCACGCGGTACAGCTCGGCCAGGATCTGCCCGTGCTGGTGGCCCGGCCGGGCGCACACGGTCAGCGCGACGTCGAGCGGTACCAGGCGGGCGGGGCCCACGACGAGGTCGTGGCCGATGCGCCGGTACGTCTCCAGCGCCTGGGCGACCGAGTCGAGCAGGTCCGGCGACGGGGCGGCGGTGCCGTACGCGTCGATCGCGATGTGCGCCTCCTGGACGCTGCCTGTCCAGCGGAGTTCGGCCGCCGCCCGCTGCACGCCCGGCAGTTCACCCGCGAGGGCCGCATAATCGTCGGCCGTGACGGCGCGCAGCCGGGTGCGGCGCAGGTCGAGCGGGGCCAGCTGGCGTACCTGCTCGACGGGTTCGGGCTGGGTGCCGCCCAGGGCGGGCAACGGGTTGCGTACGGATACGGCCGGGGCCTCGCAACCGCCCTGCACGACGAGGTGGTTGATGGCCTCGGCGCCGACGTTGCCCGCGGTGCCGCCACCGAGCCGGTAGCGCAGGGCCAGCCGGGAGCCGGGCGTGGGCCTCGCGCCGTGCCGGCCGTCGCCGAAGCGCAGGGCCAGGCGGCCGTCGTCCTCCAGTTCGCCCACGAAGTGCCGCTCGCGCGGACCGCTGTCGAGCAGGTCGCGGCGCGGCTCCCAGGTCTCGTCGTCGCCGTGGACACGGACGGCGGGCAGTGCCCGGCGCGGGTCCTGGGCGAGGGCGGCGGTCGCCGAGCCGCGCAGCACCGTCTCCTCGGGGTGGAGGCCGGCCGCGTAGGCCGGGCCCCAGCTGTGCGCGATCTCCCAGGCGATGTGCCCGTCGAGGACCGTGCCCGCGCGGGCCCGGGCGGCGAGGACCTCGATGCGGCGCAGCTTGGTGTCGAGCAACTGGTCGCTTCGGTACAGAAGTTCGCGCAGGGCGCGGACCGGGTGGCGGCGCAGTTCGAGGCGTTCCAGCACGTTCAGGCCGTAGACCACGGCGAGTTCGGCGATCTCCCGCTCGCCGAGCCCGTCCCGGTCGCGGGCGCTGCGCCACAGCTCGACGAGCCGCTGCCGGATCCGGCCCGGGATGGCCGCGATCCGCTCGGCCTGCCCGGCGGCGACGGTGCCGGGGTCGGGGAAAGGCACCGCCTGGGTGACGGGGGCGCGGCCGAGGACGGGGCGGAAGCGGGGCGCGATGCCCGGGTAGACGGACTGGGCGAGCAGGGTGCGCAGCGCGGCGGTCTGGGCGTACGCCGTGCCGGGGACGACCTGTTCGTGCCGCTGCCCGGCGCTCTCCAGGCCGAGGCCGGCGCGGGCGGTGGCGCGCTCGCCGACGACCTCGAAGAGTTCGCGGACGTCGTCGGGGACGAGTGCCCGGCCCGACTGCGTCCGTTCCGTCAGGGCGTTGATCAGCCGCGCGGGCGCGTTGCCCTCCTCGGTGTCCCGGCAGCCGAACGCGGGAGGGTCGCAGGGGGCGGTCACGGCGGGTACGGGCGGCACGGTGACCGTCTCGGGCAGCCCGGTCAGGGTCCGGCCGTGGTCGACGAGGACGACGTTGCCGCGGGCGAGCGTGACGTCCTCGACGGGCAGGCAGTCGCGTCCGCCGCGGGTGGTGAGGCAGAGCGGGAAGCGCAGCGCGTCCTCGGGGGCCCAGGTGACCTCCAGGACCGGCTGGTCCTCGATCCGGTCCAGGCCGGGCGTGACGGAGGTGAGGCGGACCGCCTGGCGGTGGGCGGGGTCGGCGTCGCCCGGGGTGCCGGTGCGGGGGCCCTTGACCTCCTCCAGGACGATGACGTCGCCGGGCTTGAGGTCGAGGCGGCGCTCGCGGCAGGTCTCCGGATCGACCCAGGCGTCCCGCAGGGTCGCGGCGGTGGCGCCCTTCGGCAGGGTGCACACCTCGCCGCCCCACGTCCACAGCCGGATCGTGTTGTGCGCGACCCGCAGTTCCAGCGGGTCGGTGCCGACGACGGGTTCGAAGACCTCCACCGAGCCGCGCTCGTCGAGGTCGCCGAGCTCGGTCTCGTCGATGACGGTGCCCGGCTCGGGGCGGTCGTGCGGGTCGAGGCTGCGCACGTCGACGGAGGCGAAGCGGAAGGTGCCCGGGGCGAGCGTCCGGTCGTCCGCGGTGCGGACGGTGACGTAGGCGCGGGCGTTGCAGCCGTCGTGCATCGCGTAGTCGATGAGCCGGACGTGGCGGCGTACGGAGACACGGCGGCGGGCGGTGTCGAGGTAGGCCTCGGTGGCGACGGCGTCCTGCTGGTAGCTGATCTGGTCGCCGGTGTACGCGAGGAGTTCGACGAGGGTCGTGCCCAGATCGGCGGGGTTGCGCTCGGCCCAGTCGGGGGTGGTGAGCGCGAGCCGGTCCAGGAGCAGTTTGCGGATGGTGTCGTAGTCGCGGGCGGTGTAGTCGATGACGGGCGCGGCGGGGAAGTCCTGCTCCGGCCGGTCCTGGTCCTTGCAGTCGAAGGGGGTCGGGCAGTCGGGCCGGAAGGAGAACGTGGCGCTGTGGTAGCGCTGGTCGAAGCCGCGGTACGGCTCGGTGCCGGGCCGTCCGTACGGGTCGGTCTCGACGAGGGAGAGCCGGTAGCGGGAGGTGTCGCCGGCCTTGTCGAGGGTGACGAAAAGGCGGTCGTCGAGCTCGGGGTCCTCCTCGCGTTCGACGCTGACGTCGACGACGGTGATGCCGGTGATGCGCCGGCCGCCGTCGATGCGGACGTGCTCGGGGCCGAGGCCGTGCGGGGCCTTGCCGAGGAAGGTGACGGTGAGCAGCAGGCCGTCGTCGCCGGCCTCCACGGTGTCGACTCCGTTGAGCTGGGCGGCCCGTACGCGGGCCCGGCGGGACGTGGTGGTGCCGGAGGTCATGCCGCCCTCCCTTCGAAGACGTCCTCGTGCCGGGTGCCGGTGGCGCGCAGGGCGTACGACAGGTACACGCGCACGACGTGGTCGTCGCTGACGACGTCGAGAGCCTCCACGTCGATGAGGTCGCCGAGCCAGCTCTGGAGCGAGGCCTGCACGGAGAGTTCGAGGGTGCTGATCAGTTCCGGGCTGTTGGGCGTGAACACCAGGTCGAGGAGCCCGCAGCCGAAGTCGGGGCGCATCACGCGCTCGCCGGGGCTGGTGAACAGCAACTGCTCGATCAGGTCGTGGACGTGTTCGCCGTGGCCGGCGTGCGCGGTGCGGCCACGGCGGTCCGCGCGGAACGGGAAGGCGATGTCGCTGCGGGGGCGTGTACCGCGGCTCGTGGGACTCATCGGACGGTGACCTTTCGCTGCGTGCCCTGGACGACGGGCGGTCCCTGCGGGACGAAGGCCGCGGTGAAGCACTGGGCGGCGGAGATGTCGAGCAGCACGGGCGCGCCGTCGACGGTGATGCCGCTGCTGTCCGCGGTCCAGCGGACCGTGACGCACGGCATGGGCACCCGGTCGACGGTGTGCGGGCAGCCGGTGACGACGTAGCTGTGCGCGGTGGTGGCGACGGCGGCGCCCGCGACGCGTACGCCGCCGGCCGGTGGAGTGGCCGCCGTGACGCGTCCGCCGTGCGGGCAGCCGATCACGGCGGCTGCGTCCAGCAGACTCCCGGATGTTCCGGACACGTTCTTCGTTCCCCCGTTCCTATCGCTTGGACGCGACGGTCAACTGGCCCTCGTTCACGTCCACCTGGTCGCCGCGCAGGGTGATTTCCGCGCCCAGGCCGTTGGAGATGACGATGGCTTCCTTGGTGATGCGGATGTACGCCCCGCCCTGGGCCTGGAGCAGGATCCCCTGGTCGGTGCCGGGCGGATCGCTCATCACGATCTTGTGCGCCTCGGGTGTCTGGACCACGACGGGCTTGGCCTGGGACGCCGGCTGGACGAGCCGACGGGCGTCGGGCGGCAGCTCGGCCTGCTCCCCGTACCAGCACCCCGTCCACACCGGGAAGCTGGGGTCGCCCTGTTCGAACTCGACCCACACACCGGCCCCCGGCGACGGCACCACGAACTGCCCGGCCTGCGGCCCGGTGAACGGCAGACAGGGCAGCGCCCAGGTCGACGGCTCGTCGCCCAGGACGTCCGGGACCTCGACGGTGATGCGGCCGATGTGCAGTGGATCGTTGTTGTCCACGACCCGTCCGCGGAACTTGCCGAGGTAGCGATTGCCGGGTGCCGCCATGTGAACTGCTCCTGGTCGTGATGATCGGTTCGGGTGGATCAGGGCCCTGACGCAGGGGCCCGAGGTAGGCGCTGATCAGGGCCTGACGTAGGCGCTGCGTGCTTCGAGTCCCTCTCGGGAGAGCGTGAAGTTCTGCCGGAAGGAGCCCGGGCGCAGGGTGTGCGTGACGGACTTGACGTAGTAGTCGCCGTCGTAGGCACGGCCCGAGCCGCGCACGCCTACCAGTTGGCGGGGCTGGAGGATGTAGCCGTGCCGGTTCACGTCGAGCGAGCCGGAACCGGAGATGACGTCGGCGGACACGGCGGCCCGGGCGAGCAGTTCGGCCTCGGCCTGCTCCCGCTGCTGTTTGGCGGTGCCGGAGAGCGTCCTGCGTTTCAGGGCGGGAGTGGGCCGCCTGCCCAGGGGCGGCCGCAGCGGACTGATCGGCGGTTGCGGCAGCAGGGTCGACTGCCGGGTCCCCGGGTCCTGCCAGCGGGCCTGCGGCTCTTCCCGCGCCGTCCCGTCGTAGGCGAAGGTCAGCTGGTCGACGGTGGAGTTGGCGTCCATGTTGACGTTGAGGGCGTGCTGGCGGATGCCCAGCCGCACCTCGGGCCCCCAGCGTGCGCTGGACTGTCCGGGGGCCGGGCCGGGCTCCAGGTAGAAGGTGTAGCCGTTCGCCCGGGCGAGCTCGTTGATGTACTGGAGGTCGGTGCCCGTCTGGTAGTGGACGCGGAGGTCCTGGTGCGGGGGCTGGGTGACCTTCTCGGTGTACACGTCGGGCCGGATGCCGTAGTCGGAGTAGCGGCGCAGGAGGGTGAGGACGCGCTGCGACGGCGGCATGTTGGGGTACCGGTCCGTGCGCTCCTCCAGGTCCATGACCAGGGCCAGGTCCTCGCCGGTGACGGTGAGGGTGGAGTGGCCCGGCTGGTTGCTGGCCCCGACCTCCTGGCGCACGATCAGCCCGTCGAACAGCACCTCGGGGGTGCCGCGGACGGTGACGGTCACGACGAGACGCGTCTTCGGATCGAAGAAGCCCTCGGGCAGCAGGGTGCGGTTGATGAGGCCGTTCTTGGTGAGGTCGAAGGCCAGCTGGAAACCGCTGCGTTCCCCCGCGGTGGCGGTGATCTGGGCGGACAGCAGGGCCTCGGTCACCTCGGCGGGGACGGGACGCACCAGCTGCGGTCCCATGTGCAGCGTGATGTGAACGGGGCCGCGGCCCACGGGCAGTTCAGCCACGCCGCTCCCCCCGCCGGGAAGTGCCCGGCTAGCGGGATGTCGACCTCGCTGCCCGGCTCGGCGGTCAGCTCACGCGGGTCCAGTACGGGGTTGGCGTCGGCGATCTGCCACCACTGGCCGGGGTCGCCGAAGTAGCGCTGGGCGAGGAGGTCGGGACGCTCGCCCGTGCGGACGGTATGAGTCTGGGTGTCCTCGCTCTCCTCGAGGGGCGGAAGCAACCGGCGCTTGGTGTAGCGCACTTCGGTCCCGTCGGGCTGCCGGTGCACCCCGATCTCGGCGTCGTGATACCGGCTGGTACGCGGGTAGGGATGGGCCCCCGGTATCGCGTCGAGCGCGTTCTCGTACGGTTCGATGCCGGCCATGTCCGGTGCTCAGCCCCTTCCCACCGTGATGTCACCGGGCCTGAGCCCCAGCGATCCGAGCCCCGCGGTGCGTGCCGCGCCGGCGAGGCGTTCCTTCTGCGCGAGGTGCGCGTAGTACAGCTCGGCGCCGGGGTGGCCGAGCGGCAGATCACTGACGGTCAGCACCTTGAAGCCGATGCTCAGGGAGGCCCTGATGGGGTTGAGGTGGACGTCGAAGGCGGACTCGTTGATGGACAACTCGGTCAGCCGCACGGGCATGACGCGCTTGCTGCCCCAGGTGAACAGGGTCAGCGGCATCTCGATCGGGCTGATCTCGATGGTCCCCTTCTTCGACAGCCGGCTCGCTTCCCTGAGCTGCGCGGAGGTCGGCTGCACGAGCATTTCGAGCACGGCGAGCTGGGGGTGGATACCGTCGGGCGCGGCGATCTCGAACTGGTCGGTGGCGTCGATCTCGGCGGTGAACTTCCAGGTCTCCTGAGCGGGGCCCTTCAGTCGAAGGGCCTCGTTCCGGTCCCCGTTCCCGCTGCCTCTCCCCCGGAGTCACCGCTGCCGCCTGCGGACTGGGGCGCGAGGCTGCGTTCCAGGGTGTCAGGGTTGAACTGGAGGACGATGATGCGTTGGGGGGTGCCGCGTTCGGGGTCCACGAGGACTATTCCGGAGCGGATGGGCTTGGGGATGTCTGCGTAGCGGGTCATGGCCTGACCTCCGTGCGTCGGGCGGGGTTCGGGTCATCCCAGGCGGGGAGGAGAGTCACCGTCGTGCATCCCATTTCTCCCGCAGGGGTGTGTAGTCGCAGTCCGGAAACACCTGCGGCAGGACGTCGAGCATTCTCGCTATCCGGTCGGCCGTCCGCTCGAACTCCCAGTCGTCGAGCGGTGCCTCGGTGTAGAGGTGCTGCCAGCCGAATGCCCCCTTGGTGAGACGGAGGAGTTCCATGTATGTGGTGTAGTCGAGATCCAACCGCCACAACCCCCGTACATGGTCGGAAAACCACATCTCGGGGGTCGTCGCCCCAGACTGCGTTCGGATCGCGACGAATGATCCAGCACCTGTGAACGGGGCATCGTCGACGACGTGCAGTTCCGCTCCGACACGCTGCTCCTCGTCCGAGTAGAGAGCAGGGTCAAAACTGGGCGGGTCCTCGCGCACAGCCTTCGACAAAGGTGTGAGAAAGAATTCACCGGTGACCAATGGATACGGCTCCACAGTCTGCCACTGACTTCCGAACTCGGAGAACCGAAGGCTCCGCTCAGGAACAGGAGCGTCGGCGTCCTGGAGCAACGGCCCCCGGGTGTCCCGAAGTACTCGCACTCCAGCATGCTGTCGGAGCTCCTCCTGGACACGGACCCATTCCTGCTCCCACTGCGTCAAGTTCTGCATTCCGCTTTCCCTTGCCATCACCTAGAAGGTCAACCACTTGTTCCGAGCGGCTCTCCGGAGCCTCCTGATGACCTCCGCCTTGTTCTTGTGACTGCCGCCGGTGAAGGTCTCGTCCACTTCCCCGGAGGAGAGGTGCTCATCCTTGTTGAGAGCCCTGGACAGGGCGGTCATGTTCTTGAACGTCCTGCTTTTCCGCATCCGGACGATTCGCTCGGCGAAGTACATGCTGATGCCCGTCGCCCTGCGGATCGCATGCGCGTCGGCACTGTTCACGTTGGCGGAATGCGGCGCGTAGTCCTGCTGTTCAGGCGGCGGCATGAAATTGCGCGGCCAGGTCACCGTGGCCGGATCCCGTTTCCAGTGGCTGCCCGTATAACTGTAGCCGCCCCACATGACCTTGATGGAGCTCGGAAATCCGGGGAAGGTGTCATCACTGTAGTAGGAGATATTGACGTCGTACCAGATCATGTTGTTCAGCTTCCCCCGCCACTTGGACTTCCGCACCTCCTTGCCAAGGGCCCGGGCCGCAGGGTGTTCCACGGCAATGGCGGCTTCTTTGTTCTGAGCCCCGCGTGCGGGTACCAGGTTGGAGGTCGTCGCGTCGCCTCCCAGGGGCGCGGGGAGCAGATGCATGCGCACCCATTTGCCGCCCGCACTGTACGGCTTTCCGTCCGGGCCGCGCTCGTCGGCCACCATGTCCCAGCCCACGGGCAGGGCGTCCGGCGACTCATCTGCTTCCGTGCCCCTCTTGAGGGGTTCGTGGATGTGGTGCGCCTTGAAACTCGGCGCCTTCACGCGTCCATTCGTGAAGGGCGGGAGTTTCGTCGGCGGCAGCGCGGGCTGGGTGTTTTCCGGGGCCGTGCGGTAGTCGATGTGGTCCGCGGTGTCGGTTTGCCCGTTGGTGACCTGCTGGCTGGGGTTCAGGCGCGCCGTGATGGTGAATTTCTGGTCGTTCGACTTACTGAGGGCTGTGAGCCGGTAGTGGGCCCGCAGCCGTTCGCGCATGGCTTGATGGTCCGACTCCGCTATGCCGCGCTCCAACTTTGCGTTGATGACGGGTCGAATGCGGGCCACGATCTTGCGCAAGCGGTCGTTCTTCGACTCCTCCGAGTTCTCTTCCTTCTTCCTGTCGGCTTTCTCCGGCTTCGACTTGGGCCGGCCCGGCCCGGCCTTCTCCGGTTTCGGCCTGGTCTTGTCGCCGTCCTTCCTGCCCGGCCTGTCCTTCGGCTTCCTCGGCCCCTTCTGGTCCGGCTTGGGCTTCTTGCCGTCCCCGTCCTTGTCCTTGGGCTTGTCGGGGTCCTTCGGCTTCGTCGGAGCCTGGTTCCTGGGCCTGCCCGGAGCGTCCTTGTCCCCGTCCTTGGGCGTGTTGGGGTCCTGCTCCTTCGGCTTGTCGGGCGTTGACTTCTCGCCCTTCGGCTTGGTCGTGTCCTGGTCGGCGTCCGGCTTGGTCGTGTCCTTGTCGGCGTTCGGCTTGCCCGGGGCGTCGTCCTTCGGCTTCGGCTTGGTGTCCGGCTCGGGCTTCGGCTTCGGCCTGGGTTCCGGCTTCGGCTTCGGCGCCGGCGTCGGGCGCGTGTCCGGCTTGGTGTCGGGGTCCTTGTCCGTCTTCGGGCGGGCCGGCGCGTCGGGGGCCGTGGGCTTCCTCGTGTCGACGGGCTGGTCCGGCCTGGGCCTGCCCGGAGTCGTGTCCTGGTCCTTGGCCGGTGTCTTCGTCGTCGGCTTGTTCGGGTCCGCCTTCGGCTCCGGCTTCGCGTTCGGCTTCGTGCCGGGGCCCGTGGCCCTGCCCGGCTTCGGCAGGGTGTCGGTGGAAGCGGGCCGGGCCGGCTTCGGACCGGCCGGCTTCGGGTCGTCGCCCCGGGCGGGCTTCGGCCTGTCGCCGCCCTTGTCCGGCTTGCCGAGCTTCGCCGCCACGCCCTTCAGGCGGCGGCCGACCTTCGCGACGTACTTGCCGATGCCGCTCAGGAGCGCCTCGTAGGCCAGTTCGAGGAGCGCGACGATGCCCGCCGCGACCGCCTTGGCGAAGAGGACGCCCGCGCCGCCCTGGCGGACCGCCTTCAGCCAGTCGAGGACCGCGCCGATGGCCCGCAGGATCTCGCCGAGGGCGCCGATGGCCGTGCGGATCGCGTCGATGACCGCCGTGACCCAGCCGGCGCCGGGGATCAGCTTGGCGATGACCTTGGTGATGACGATCTCGCCGATGATGAAGGGGAGCTGCGGGACGATGGCGTCCCACGTCTCCTTCACGATCTTCTCCAGGGTGTAGCCACCCTTGATCAGCTTGTCGAGGATCGCCTTCGGGATACCGATGATCTCTTCGATCTTGGACTGGAACCACGACTTGACCGCCGCCTGGACCTCGCGGAACAAGTGGTTCTTCGCACCGTCCACGGCGGAGTTCTTCGCGCCGCTCAGCCAGCCGCCCGGGTCGGAGAGGAAGTCGACGGCGATCATCATGAACTCGCCGAGCCCGGCCAGGAGTTTAGAGGCGTAGTCGAGCACCGTCTTGACCGCGTCCACGACCGCCTTGATGACGTCCATGAGCATCTTCTTGAGGATGTTCAGGATGTCGCTCAGCAGTTTCGCGATGGCGTCCAGCAGATCGGAGATGATCTGCTTCAGCTGCGCCGCGAGTTTCGTGACGAACGCGATCGCCGCCGTGATGAGGTCGGTGATGAACTTCCTGATGCGGTTCGCCAGTTCGATGACGGCCCGGACCATCGCCTTGGCGAACTCGATCAGATCGTTGATCAGGTTCTTGACCGTGTCGACGATGAACCTGCGGGCCTCGTTGATCCAGCGTTCGGCGTTCTCCTTGAAGTTCTTGATGAAGTTGACGACCGCGTCACGCGCCGCCCGGATGATCCGGACGATCGCGTTCTTGATCTCGATGACCTTCTCTTTGAGCCATTCGAAGGCCTTGGTGACCCAGTTGCCTGACTCCTTGGCGGCCGTGTCGGTCTTGTTCTTCGCGTCCGACTCCGCAGTGGTGGCCTTCTCCTGGATCTTTGTGTCGCTGTCCTTCTTCTCCTGCTCGACGTCGTCGTCGGTCTTCTTCTCGCGCTCCTTGACGTCCTTGCGTACCTTCTCGTGCTTCTCGGTCTTCTTCGTACCGAGCTTCTTGAGCTCCGCGTCCTGCTCGGCGCGCCAGTCGGCACGCTGCGACGTGACCTCGTCGAGGGCCTTCCCGCGCTCGCTCGTCTGCGCGTCGGTGTTCTTGCCGACCTCGCTGTCGACCTTCTGCTTGTGCTTGTGCTGCGAGTCGCGGAAGTCCCGGTCCTTGGCCTGCCGGCCCTCGGACATGCCCTTCTGGCCCTGGCTGAACGCCCGTTGGAACTCCGGGCCGCGGTCGTGCTCCGCCACCTCGGACGCCGCCTCGGCCGGCACGGCGCCGGTCCCCGCGCCCTCAGCCCCGGGCACGCCGCCCTTGCCGCCACCCTGCTGTCCCGGGACCTTCCCCTTCAACTGCTCCTTGGGAGCGTTGGGGTAGACCTGGTTCTCGCCCATCGGGCGGGCGGCGTCGTCCTTGCCCGTCGCGACGGTCTCCTGGCCCTTGCTGTCGACCGCTGCGCCCTGCTCGCCGGCCGTCTGCTCGGCCGCGCCCTGCATCTCCACGCCCGGCGCGTTGCCGGCCTGGGCCTGCTTCAGGGCTTCGTCCTTGGTGGGCAGCCCGGCGAACTTGGCGGCCAGCTCCTGCGGATCCACCACCGGTTCGTCGGCGCCGAAGAGGCTCGTGACCCCGTTGACGATCTTGGCGCCGACGAAGCCCAGCGCCATCTTGAAGGTGTCCCAGCCGCCGGGCTCCTCGGCCTTCTCCGCCTCGATCTGGCCCTCGGGCTTCTTCTCGCCCTTGACCTCGGCCTTCTCGTCCTTGGGTGCCTCGGACTTCTGCGCCGGATCCTGCGAGTACTGCGCCGGTGCGCCGGCCTTCGGCTTGCCCTCCAGGGTCTGCGGCGCGCCCGCCGGGCGCTGCATCGACGGCGGGGCGGCGGCGAGCTGCTGGTGCTCGTCGCCGACCGTGCGGTCCACCGCTCCGCCGACGCCGCCCATCGCCTGAAGTGCCTTGTGGGGCTTGAGCTTGGCGGCCGTGGACAGGCCGGCCTCCGGGGAGACCTGGGAGAGGTTCGGCGCCGGTGCCGAGTCCTTCTTCTTGCCCTTGCCGGACGCGGACCCCTTGCCGCCACCGACACCGCCACCGGCAGCACCGCGACCGCCTCCGCCGCGCGGTGCCCTGGGCGCGGGCGCGGCCTTGGGCTCCGGTGCCTCCTTCGAGGCCTTCGGGGCGTTCTTGGGGACTCCCTTGGAGGCTTGCGCGGGGGCTTCCGTCGGCGCCGGTGCCGAAGATGGTGCAGCGGGGGCCGGAGACTCCGGCGCCTTCGTAGGCGACGCGGCCGCCGGCGCCGAGTCCTCGCTCCTCGTCGGCCCCGCGTCGGGCGCCCCGCTCTGCGTCCCGCCGGCCGCCTCGTTGCTCGCGCCGCCCGGGGTGTCCGCGTTGGAACCGCCCGTGACATGCGTATCGCGTGCGGGGGACGGGACTTGGCTTCCGCCGACGGCTCCTCGCCGCTCGCCGAGCCGGCGGCACCCTCCTGCGCCTGGCCGGTGGTGGCGCTGCCCTTGGACGCCGTGTCCGGCTGTTTCTGCTCGCCCTTGCCCGCGCTCTCCGGCGCTGCCGCCGTACCACCCGCCGCCTTCTGGGACTGCTTCTCCTGCGCGCCCTGGTCCTTGTCGCCCGCGGCCCGGGTGTTCTGCTCCTCCTTGGCGGCGGTCTCCTTCTCCGCGCCGCCGCCCTCGGAGTTGCCGGGGGCATCCTGCACCGTCTTCTGTGCGGCGACGGGCCCTGCCTTCGGGTCGTCTCCGCTCTTCGGGTCCTTCGACGGCGCGCCGGGCCCGGGCCGGGACGCGGCGTCCCGCCCGGCCTCCGGGCCGCCGAGGAGGCTGTCCCCCGGGCCGCCCTCGGTCTCCACCGACGGGTCGGGCTCCGTGGGCGCCGCGGCGTCGGGCTCCTCGGGCTCCAGCTCGGCCGCCTCGTCCTCGGCGTCCTCCGCGTCACGTTCGGCCTGCACCTTGTCGGCCCTGGTCACGGGGGGAGCCGGGAACGACGGGACGGACTGCCCGCCGGAGGAGGTCGGGTCGAGCCGGTCCGCGGTCGGCACGCCGGACACGTCCGGGTCCTGCTCCGGCAGGAAGTCCTCGGGCTGGAGCTTGACGTCCCAGGCGCTCTTCTCGACGCCGCCGAGGTCCACCTCCGACTCGCTGCCCGAGCCGAACGGGTCGTCCTCGGCGGTCTCCTCGGGCCCTTCGAGATCCTGGTTGCGTACGCCGTCGAGCCTGCTCGTCCTGCCGGGCAGCTCGGTGTCCTTGCCCGCCGCCGTGGCCGGACCCGCGGGCTTGTCCTTGCCGCCCTTGTCCTCCTGCTTCGGCTTCTGACCCGCGGTGAGCTGCTCGGCTGCTCCCGGGCGGTTCCTGGCCGCGGACTCCTCCTTGCTCGCGGCCGCCGCGCCCTGCTGACTGGTCTCCTCCGTGCCCTCCGCGCCCTGCTTGTCCCGGCCGCCCTTGTCCCCGCCGCCGTCCTGCTTGCCCTCCTGGGGGCCCGCACCGGAGCCCTCGGACTTCTGCCCCCGGCCTGCCCGGCGGCCTCCGCGGAGGCGCCGGCCGGCTCGCTCGTGGCAGCGCCCGGCCCCGGCCCGCCCCGGCTGCTCCTGCGACGCGGCCGGCGCGCCCTCCTGGCCCCCGGCCGTTTCCGGCTTCTGGCCCCCGGCCCCTGCGGTCTCCTGCCGTCCCCGCGGCGCTCCCCCGCCCTGCGGAGTGCTTCCGCTCTCCGCGGTCCCGCCGTTCTGCGGGGTGCTGCCAGGGGCGTTCTCCCCCTCGGCACGGTCCTTCTCCGGTCCCGGTGCCAGGGCCGGCCGCTCCTCCCGGGCCTGCTCCTGCTCGACGGAGCGCTGCTCGCTCTCCCGCTCCTGCCGCAGTTCCTCCGCCGCGTCGGGCTCGACGGCCGGGGCGTCGAGCGACGGACGCTCCGCGTCACCGCCGAGTGCCGCGTCGGCCTCGATCTCCTCGACGAGGTCCAGCACCTTGTCCTGCTCCGAGCCGAGCAGCCTGTCCTCCAGGCGCTCCAGGACCCGGTCCAGCAACTCCTCGGGAAGGCGGACCAGTTGCTGCCGCGTGCGCTTGGAGAGGTCTTCCGGGTCGGCGCGCAGCGATCGTACGAGCGAGTTCGCCAGGCGGTCCAGCATGGTGGCCGGATCGATCTGCTCCAGCCGGTTCCGGTCCGCGTCCACGGTGGCGTACCGCAGCCAGCCCGGCGTGGCCTGTCCCGCCTCCAGCTCCGGGGCGCCCGGGGCGGACCGGTCGTTCCCCGCGGCCTGCGGGCGCGCGAGGTCCTGCGCGACGGACTCGGCCTCCTGCTCGATGGCCTGTTGCGGCAGGCTGACCGCGCCGAGTTCGCGCCCGGCCCGCAGCGCGCCCAGGCCGTGAGGGTTCTGCACGGTGTGCAACAGCTCGTGGGCGAGCAGGCGTTGGCCGTCCGTCGTGCCGGGGCGGTAGGCGCCCTCGCGGAAGAAGACGTCCTGGCCTACCGCGACCGCGTCCGCGCCGAGCAGCTCGGTCAGCTGCCCGGCCTCCGGCCCGGTGTGCAGTCGTACGCGGCTCAGGTCGTGCCCGAGCTGCTCCTCCAGGTCCCGCCGTACGCCCGCGTCCAGGGGCTGCCCGGCGCCGCTGACGATGTTCTTGGGCTCCGGGCTGCGGGCCTTGGCCGCCTTCTCCCTGCGCTTGCGGCGGCGCTGCTCGGCGGACTGTTCGGAACGGGAGTCCTGGGTCGGGGACGCGCTCATCGGGCCACCTCCCCGCGGCCGGAGAGCCCGGCGTGCACGGCACGCGCCAGTTCCTGGCCGAGCCGGCGCGAGGAGAGCCCGGCGGGCAGCGGCGGCAGTCCGGACAGCGTGTCCACGGTCAGGGCGCCGTCGGCCGCCAGCGGCACGCCGTGCTCGCGGACCAGCCGGTCGAGTTCACGCTCGAACGCGGCGGAGACCCGGTCCGGGTCCACGCGGAAGCCGTCGAGGACGAGTTCGCCGATGTCCACCCGGATCGCGCTCGGCGCGTGGTTCCCCTCGGGGACCCGGCCCCTGCCCGCGTTCCGGCTGCTGCCGTCCCAGCTCACACCCATCCGCGAACCTCCGTCGGCGTCAAGGAGCGCTCCAGCTTCAGGTATTCGGTCCGGGCCGCCGCGGCCATGTGCCGCATCTGCAGCGCCTCGCCCTCCTCGGCGGCCAGGAACGCCCCGGACAGGGCGATGTTGCGGATCGAGCCGCCCGCCACGGTGAGCTGGGCGAGCAGCCGCGGGTCGAGGTCCTTGACCGGAGCCTGCGGGGGCAGCACGCGGCGCCAGATCTCGGCGCGTTCGTGCTCGGCCGGGAAGGGGAAGTCGACGACGAAGCGGATGCGCCGCAGGAAGGCGTTGTCCAGGGCCTTCTTCATGTTGGTGGTGAGGACGGCGAGCCCGCGGTAGGCCTCCATCCGCATGAGGAGATAGCTGACTTCGAGGTTGGCGTACCGGTCGTGGCTGTCCTTGACCTCGCTGCGCTTGCCGAACAGGGCGTCGGCCTCGTCGAACAGCAGCAGCGCGCCGCCCGCCTCGGCGGCGTCGAAGACTCGGCGTAGGTTCTTCTCGGTCTCGCCGATGTACTTGCTGACGACCTGGGAGAGGTCGATGACGAACAGGTCGAGGCCGAGTTCCTTCGCCATCACCTCGGCGGCGAGCGTCTTGCCCGTGCCGGACCCGCCCGCGAACAGCGCGGTGACGCCGAGGCCGCGGCGCAGGGTCTGCGCGAATCCCCACTCCTGGTGGACGGTGGGGCGCTGCCGCACGTGCGCGACGATCTCCCGCAGCACGTTCGTCTGCCGCTCGTGCAGCACCAGGTCGTCCCAGCCGGCCCGCGGTTCGATACGGCGGCCCAGCTCGTCCATGCCCATCCGGGCCTCGTCCAGACCGGCCCGCCAGGCCAGCTGTACGGCGTCCAGCTCGTCCTCGTAGGGCAGTTCGCGCCGTACGGTGGCGGCGGCGGAACGCACGACGTGCGGGGGCAGCTGGAACTGCGCGACCAGCGACCGAAGTTCGCCGTCGTCGAGGTCGGCCACGTCGCGGAAGGCGTCCGCCCACAGGTCGAACTGCTCGTCGTCGTCCAGGGGCGGCACGGACACGCGGGTTCCGTGCGGCCGGTCGCTGCGGCGCGGGTCGGCGCTCGACACGACGACGGGTACGGCGGCCCCGGCCAGGAACGCCTCGGTCGCGGCCCGCTGGTCCCGGTCCAGCTCTCCGGCCTCGACCAGCAGCGCGCGGGCAGCAGGATCGCCTCGCGCTGCCACAGCCGGGCGAACCGGTCGCGCTCGGCGGCGTCGGTGGGGATGTCCTCGGCGCTCATGGTGTACAGGCCGAGTCCGGCGCGTGCGGCGCCCGCGGCGGCGATGTCGGCGCGGCTGCGCAGGTCACCGCCGACCAGCTCGACGAGCAGCGGCGCATCCGGCCGGGCGCCGTCCGCCCAGCCCGCCGCGACCCGGCTCGCGGCCACGTCGTACGACGGCGGCAGCCGGTCCGGTACGGGGGTGCGGCGCGCCTGGCCGTGCAGCCGGGTGTCCAGGTAGGGCGAGCCGAGCAGGAAGTGCAGGATGCGCTCGTCGAGCCGGAGCCGGGAGGTCGTCAGCCGGGTCTCGTCCTCCAGTTCGACGATCCGCCAGCGGCGCAGCGGCGACACCGGGGTGAGGGCGCTCCAGTGGGGTTCGGCCAGGGCGGCCAGGGCCAGCGAGAAGGTCGGGTGGGCCCGCTCGGGGTCGGCACTCGCGGCGGCGCAGCGGGCGGCGGTCGTGGGTTCGAGTTCCTGAGCGGCGGTGAGCACGACGAGGTCGCGCTCGAAGGTGGTGAGTCCGAAGCAGGTGACGAGGGCGTCGAGGGCGGCGGTCCCGGGACCGGCGGCGGTGACGGGGGCGGCCCCTTGGCCGGCGGTGCCCTCAGTGACTGCCGCTACCGCGGTGTCCCGGACGGGCCGCCGCCGTCATCGGGCCTGGGTCGCCGGGAGCAGCCCCGGAGGCCGAAGCCGCCCCAGGCCCCTGAGCTGAGCCCGCGGCCGCAGCGGCCCGGGACGCCGGAGCCGGCCCCGAGACGGAAGTCGCCCCAGCCGCCGAAGCCGCCCGAGACGCGCCACCGTCACCGCCCCCGGCCCGCTCCGCATGGGCGTCGACGCGGGCCAGAACACGCCGGATCTCGGCGGTCAGTGTCGGTCCGCCGGTGTGTGCGGCGGCCGCCCGCGGCTCCCGCACCTCGTGCGAACCGTGCGCTCCCATGTCGTCTCCTGCCCCCGTCGCTGCCATGCGCCGCCTCAGCTCTCCGCGTCCTCGCCGCCGGACTTCGTGTTCCTCGTCTCCTCGGCAGGGGACTTGGCGGTCTTCTTCGCGGTCCTGCGGGCACGCGCCGGAGCCTTGGCGGCGGCCTTCTCCGGGGCCTTCGCGGGCGCCTTGGCAGGAGCGGCCTTCGCAGGGGGCGTCCCCGCCTCCCGCACTGGCTCGGGCTCCGGCTCCCCGGCCCCGGATCGCACGCCCGGCTGCTCTCCCCCGTGGGGAAGCCGCGGCGGCACCGGCGCGCCGGGCGCCCCGAACGGCAGCACCCGTACCTCGGGCCGCTCCACCGGCTTGCCCGGCACCGGGACCTCGCGGCCGTCGATGAACACCAGGGCGGCCTGGTAGACGACGGACAGCGTGTACGGCGTCTGGTGGAGCATCCCCCACAGCTTCGACGTCTCGTCGATGTCCATCACGGTGGGCGTGAACCGCACCCGCTGCACCGCCCCGGCCAGGTCGCTCCCGGACAAGTGGGCACGCTCACCTGCCAGTTCGATGATGTCCTTCGGCAGGACGGGGATCTCGTGCAGCGTGCGTACGACCGACCCGATGAGCCGCTGCCCGACCAGTTCCGCCTCCTCGCCGTAGGCGCTGATGAGGTAGTGCAGATCGAGCGGCGCCGCGGCCCGACGGACCAGCGTGCCGTCGGCGGCACGGGTGGGCAGGTCGGTGTTGCGCTGTGAGGTGTTGGGCGTGACCTGGTACAGGAAGACGGTGATGGTGGGCTCGGTCGGCGGGTCGGCCGGGGGCTTGCGCGGCTCGACCTTGACCGCGATGTCGATGTCCGGGGGCAGGTTGGTCTCGATGAGCAGGGCGAGGGCCTGGGTGACGTGGGCGATGGCAAGTGCGTTACTCATGGCGTCGGTTCCTCGGTCCCTCTAGTCCTGCTCGTCCCGCCGGTCCCTCTGGTCCTGTCCGCGGTCCCTCTGGCCCTGCTGGTCCTGCTCGTCCCGCCGGCCGGTCTCGTCGTCCTCACTCGCGCCCCCTGGCCAGGTAGTCCGCCAGGCTGACCGCGGCCCGCGGGCGCTCCGCGTCCCGTGGCCGGGGCCTGCCGCCACCGCCCTGGGGCGCGCCACCGGCGGTGACCTCCAGCCGCCCGATCTGCACCTGCACGACCTGCTCGGCCTGGCGCCCGGGCC
>KE354390.1 GCA_000415505.1 Streptomyces afghaniensis 772 | reverse complement strand
AGGTGCGGGAAGGTACAGGCCCGCGTGGTTGCCGCGCACGGCGTCGAATGCGGCGAGCCCGGCCCGGGCGGTGTCCACGCTGACCCAGGTGCCCGGCGCGTCGACCAGGAGGAAGATCCGCCGTTCCTGGCACAGCCGCTGGGCGGCGGAGACGACGGTGACGGCGTCCTCGGTCTTCTCGTACGCCGCGAGTTCGGGCAGCACGAGGAGGTTGACGTCGGCGACGCCGCGCAGCGCCTGGATGCCGGACTTGTCGGCCTCGGAACCGATGAGGTCGCGCGGCCCGGGCGCCTCGCCGTCCTCGCCGCCCTCAAGTGGGAAGACGGGCGGGTTGACCGAGGCCTCCAGCCCCAGGTCGTTGGCGCACTCGCCGAGGAAGCGGACGACGTCCTCGGGGTCGGTGGAGCCCGCGACGACCTGGACGCGCCGGCCGAAGGCGGTGACCTCGGCGCCCGCGAATGCGTGCTTGCCTGGCGCGTCGGGCAGGGCGCGCAGCTTGCGCTCCAGCAGCAGCGCCAGCTCGGCGACGGAGTGCGGGGCCTCGCCGTCGTGGTCGGGGTCGTAGAGCGTGAACTCCCGTTCGACGTCGCCGATCTTGACGGTGAGGTCCACGGCGAGGTCGGGCAGTTCGTGCCCGAAGGGCTTGGAGACGGTGCCGGACGGGTCGGGGCGGCCCTCGCCGACGACCTCGACGCGGATCAGCCGGGAGCCGGCGTTGACGACGGTCTGCACGTACCGGCCGTGGGACGGGTCGGTGGACAGGCCGGTGTAGCTCTCGCGGGCCTCGCCCTTGGCGTCGTGGACGCGCAGGTTGAAGGTCTCGTCGGGGCGGGGCGTGTCGTAGTCGACGGCGACGCGCAGGCCGTTGCCCCACACGCCGGGTTCCTTGGCGTGCACCTTGAGGACGTCGCACTCGCTGTGGCCCTCGGTGGACTCCAGCGTGACACAGGCGGCCTGCCCGCTGCCGGCCTTGGCGACCCGGACGATCACGGCGACGGTGCCGCCGTTGCCGAAGAACTGGTGAACGGCGTAGCCGACGGCGCTCTGGGCGCTCAGTCCCCCGAAGCGGCGCTCGAACTCGGTGAAGCTGGTGACGCGGACCGGCTCGTTCAGCGGACCGCGCCGGGTGTGGCCCACGAAGGCGGTCACCGAAGTGGTCAGGGTCGAGATGGTGCGGGTGCTGCTGGGAAGCTCTTCGACGTAGACGCCGGGATACGTCGGCTTGGCGGCGCTCACTGCACTCATCGGCATTCCCCCTCCTATCCCTGTCTCGGGCACCGGATGAAGGCACCAAGAGAGGTGAGGGAGGGACGTTTTGGCCATGCGCGAGGACTCGGGCCCCCGCCCGTCGGCGGTGGACACGCGCGCACCTCATCAGTTCCCCCGTCAGTACCCGTGCGGTTCGGTCGCACGGGTCAAGCAGCGCGCTTGTGACTCCTGATGCTCAAGTGCTCAACCCACCTTGCTGCGTTCGGAGTTGACCGAACAAGACGGGTTCTGGCCAGCACAGTGGAAGGTTCTGTGAAGGCAAAATTCCGCGATCCGCACATCACGCCCGCGTGCCCTCGTGGACTGGTCCACACCTCCTGCACAGCGGCGGTGATCGCCGGGCGGAGGGCATGCCTGGAAGACCCCGCATTTCCGGCATCGGTGCCTCATCGGCCCGGCGCGCTCCCCGGGTCCTCCCCCGGTCGTCCACCCGTCGATGGCCGGTTTCGGCGGGGCGGCATGGACACGCGCGAAGTTGATCGATGCCTTACGGGATCCACCCCCGAGTGCCCTCTTTCGACCGGGACATGCCTGACCCAAACGCCAGGCCGCGCCACCCCTTCCAGCGCGTAGAAATATCTACGAGCATGGCCAGTGCCGGACCGGCACGCGGAGCCCGAGGCCTCGCGGGTCACCGGCCCGTGTCCAGCGTGCGCCCGTCGGGGCGCTGTCGACTGTGCCTGGGGTGGCCATGCAGAGCGTGATGTGGAAGCAAGCCGTCGAGTGGCTCGCCGCGGCCGCGAGGGACCCCCAGGAGTGCAAGCGGGAGTGGGACTACGGCACGGGGACGGTGCTCGTGGAGGCGGGGCGGTACTGGGACGTGCTCAGCGTCCCCGACCGGCTCGGCCTGCTCGCCCTGGACTATCTGTGGCGCGACCCCTTGAAGGTGCCCGGCCCCACCCTGGTGGACTGCGCGGCACACAGAGTGGGCTTCTTCCTGCCGCCGGACCCCGTCAGCGAGTGGGTCGGTTCCGGTGTCCGGCACGTCGGCCGGGGCTCGTGGGTCGCCGTGCCGCCGCCGTACCGGCCCGCCGGCCGCCTGGAGTGGCTCGTCCCGCCGGACGGCACGGGCAGTCTGCAGCCCCCGGCACGCTGGAGTCGGCCCTGCGGGAGGCCACCGAGACCCTCGCCGTGCTGGCACCGGTCAGCGCGGAGCACGCGGTGGCCGACTGCTGGTGAGGCGAGTGCCGTCGGGGGCGGCCGTCCCCGGGTGCCGGCCGGCGGTCCATGTGGTGAGCGCGGCCCAGGTCTCGCTCGCGGACGGCGCCGCGAAGGAGACCCACTGGCCGTCCCGGTGCTCCGGGACCGCGTGGCCCCTGGCCTGCCATTCGGCGACGAGCGCCGCGTAGATGGGCGGATGCCCCCCGTACCCGCTGGTGAGTTCGGCGAACGACCGGGGAGCGGCGTCGTTCCCGGCAAGGCGCCGCGCCGTCTCAGTACTGTCCATGACCGGGCAACGCGACGCGACGCGCCGGTGGTACGCGGGCCGGGCCCCGTCCGTCGGGTCGAGTGAACCCGTCACCCGTACGGCGGCACGCGGGCACCGGACAAACATCCAGTGAGCCGGTCGCCCGTTCAGAACGGCATCGTTCCCGGCGAAGTCTTCCGGCGCCGCCGCTTCCCTTTCCGACGGTCTCCTCGACCCCGGCCCTACGCATCCGGTAACACTGACCTCGGACCGAGGACCGGGCCGGCACCGCGCCCGGAACGGGGTCCTCCCGGTACGACGTACGACGGCAGGGAGAGGCCATGTCACAGCGCCCTGACCTCCGGCAGCGCAGGGCCGTGCTGGAGCACGAGTGGTCCCGCTGGGTGCCGCGGCTGAGCGTCGCGGGCGCGCGGCCGGGCGGCAGCGCGGCGTTGCGCCACGAGGTGACCGAGTCCTGGGCGCGTTCCCTGAGCAGCGTGGACCCCGGGCGGGACAGCGCCCCGGTCACCGACGGCGGCACGGTGCACCAGCGCTGGACGTCCTCACCGCTGTACCGGCCGGTCTCGGGCCTCGCCGGGGAACTGCGCAGCATCGCCGAGGACGCCGGGTTCGTCACGGCGGTCACCGACGAGTCCGGCACCATCCTGTGGACCTGCGGCGGCCCGACCATGCGCCGCCGGGCCGAGCGCGTCAACTTCGCGCCTGGCGGCCGGTGGGACGAGCAGGCCATGGGCACCAACGCCCTGTCCCTCGCCCTGCGCACCGGCCGCCCCAGCTCCGTCTTCTCCGCCGAGCACCTGGTGTCGGCGCTGCACGGCTGGGTCTGCTACTGCGCCCCGGTCCACGGCCCGGACGGGCGCGTCCTCGGCGTGCTGGACCTGTCGACCACCTGGGACCGTTCGCACCCCCTGGCCATGTCGACCGTACGCACCCTGGTGTCCACCATCGAGGCCCGACTCACCCCGGAACACGCCCCGCCGGGACAGCTGCGGCTCACCTGCCTCGGCACGGAACACGCCGTACCGGCCGTACGGGAGGGCCGGCCCCTCCCGTGCCGTCCCCGGCAGGTGGAGATCCTCACCCTGCTCGCACTCGAACCCGACG
>KE354389.1 GCA_000415505.1 Streptomyces afghaniensis 772 | reverse complement strand
CCTCGCTCGGCGAGGCCGCCGCGCCCGCGCCGCTGCTCGCCTCCCGGCTGAGCGCCTCCGCGCGCGCCACCCTGCGCTTCGCCGTCGCCCTCGGCGGCGAGGTGCCGCACCAGGCGCATCTGCCCGCCCTGGTCGGCGACACCCACGCGGACGCCGCGCTCGGCGAACTGGCCTCCTGCGGCCTGGTCTCCCCGGTCGGCTCCCGCTACCGGCTCGCCGCCGGTGTCCTGACCCAGCTGGAGGCCGCCGGCTACGCCGACGAGGCCGAGGCCGGCGCCCGCAGCGCCGCCCAGCACTACTCCTGGTGGGCCGGGCACCCCTCGGTCACCCCGGAACGCGTGTGCGCCGAGGCCGACGCGCTCCTGGCCGCCCTGGCCGTGCTCGAGCCGCTCACCAGCCCGCCCGCCGAGGACGAGGAGAGCCCGGCCGTGCACCTGGCGCGCACCGCCGCGCCCGCGCTCGCCGCCGGACTGCACTGGAGCGCCTGGGAACGCGCCCTGCACGCCGGCGCCGAGGCCGCCCGGCTCGCCGGCGACGTCGCCGAACGGGCCTACTTCCACCACGAGCTCGGCATCCTCGCCCTGTGCGGCGGACAGCTCGACCGGGCCCGTGCCGAACTGGAGGCCTCCATCGGCCTGCGCGGTGCCCTCTCCGACAAGAGGGGCACCGTCGCCGGCCGTCGTGCCCTCGCCCTGGTCGCCGACCGCTCGGGCACGCCGATCGGGGTCGGGCCGACCGCGGGGGAGGAGGTGCCCGACGCCCGGTACGAGGAGTCGGCGTCCCCGGCCGGCGGTGTCCCGGCGGCCTTCCCGACCCTCCAGCAGCCGCCCTCGCCGACCCTGGTCACCCGCCAGAACTCGCCCGCGTCCTCGCGCAAGGCCCGGGGTGGACTCAAGGGCCTGGCCCGGCGCAACCTCGTGGCCGCCGGCGCCGGTGCCCTGCTCGTCGCCGTGCTCGGCACGGTCGTGACCCTCGGCGCCACATCCGACAAGGACAAGAACCCGCCGTCCGACCAGGTCGGCGTCAACCCCTCGGCCAGCCAGGGCGTCGACGACGGCAGCCTGGGTGCCGACCGGCCGGCGAACGACAGCAACGGCGACACGGGCGCGGCGACGAGCCGCCCGACCGACCCGGGTCCGGACGGCACGCCGGGCACCTCGGACGATCCGACGCCGACGGGCGATCCCAGCGGTTCCCCGAGCCCCAGCGACACCGGGGCGACGTCGAAGCCGCCGACGACCTCGAAGCCGCCCGCCACGTCCAAGCCGCCGACGACGTCCAAGCCCCCCACGACGTCGAAGCCTCCGACGACCTCCAAGCCGCCGACCTCACAGCCGCCCACGTCCGAGCCGCCTACCTCGCAGCCGCCGACGTCCGAGCCGCCGACCTCTCAGCCGTCCACCTCGGACACGGCCAGCGGCCCGGCGCCGAGCGCCCCCACGAGCACCACCGCGAGCGCGCCGCAGAGCAGCCCGGACCCGGTCATCTGACGGCCGCACACACAGCAGGGCCGGGTCCGTTCCTCGGACCCGGCCCTTGTCGTCGTGTACGTGGGGTGTGTCAGAACAGCCGCAGCTTGTCGTCCTCGATGCCCCGCAGCGCGTCGTAGTCGAGGACCTGGCAGCCGATGCCGCGGTCGGTCGCGAGGACGCGGGCCTGGGGCTTGATCTCCTGCGCGGCGAAGATGCCGCGGACCGGGGCGAGATGGGGATCGCGGTTCAGCAGCTCCAGATAACGCGTCAGCTGCTCCACGCCGTCGATCTCACCGCGCCGCTTGATCTCCACCGCGACGGTCTTGCCGTCGGCGTCCCGGCACAGGATGTCGACCGGCCCGATGGCCGTCGGGTACTCGCGGCGGATCAGCGTGTAGCCGTCGCCGAGTGTCTCGATGCGGTCGGCGAGCAGCTCCTGGAGGTGCGCTTCCACGCCGTCCTTGATCAGGCCGGGATCGACGCCCAGTTCGTGCGAGGAGTCGTGGAGGACTTCCTCCATCGTGATGATGAGCTTCTCGCCCGCCTTGTTGACGACGGTCCAGACGCCCTCGTCCTCGCCGGTGCCCTCCTTCAGCGTGCAGGGCGGCGACATCCAGTTCAGGGGCTTGTAGGCCCGGTCGTCGGCGTGGATCGAGACGCTGCCGTCCGCCTTCACCAGGATCAGGCGCGGGGCCGAGGGAAGGTGGGCGGTGAGCCGCCCGGCGTAGTCCACGGAGCAGCGGGCAATGACGAGACGCATGGTCGGCAACGCTACTCGACTGGCGGGTGTCGACGCGATTCGCCCTGGAAAACACGTGTTCGGTATTGGCCGATTGTGTGCAGGGTGTGGTCATTCGGAGTGCCTCATCTGCGCATT
Source organism: Streptomyces afghaniensis 772 (assembly GCA_000415505.1). Classification (GTDB taxonomy): domain Bacteria; phylum Actinomycetota; class Actinomycetes; order Streptomycetales; family Streptomycetaceae; genus Streptomyces; species Streptomyces afghaniensis. Next base: position 3,098 of record KE354389.1, on the reverse strand, counting down.
CTCCTGGTGCCGTCACCGTCGGTTGCTTACGGTATGAGCGGGAGGTCGCGATGTGTGTACGCAGCGTGTCCGGTATCGCGAACTCCCTTATCTGTCCGGCAACCCCTGCCCGCCGGGCGGGGGTGCGAGAGGAGAACTCATGTCGCTCGACGTCTCACCGGCCCTACTCGAACAGGCCGAGCGAGGCGAGGTCGACGAAGTGGAATTCGTCGACTGCGTCCGGACCTCCCTGCCCTATGCGTGGGAGATGATCAGCTCCCTGGTGGCCCAGCTGAAGGTGGACGGCGGTGCGTTCGCCGACAACCAGACGCCTCCGCCGGACGAGCAGGCACGCGGTCAGTTGCTGCGTGCGCTTGCGAGTGACGCGATACGCGGCGCGCTGCAACGGCACTTCGGTGTGCGACTGGCCTTCCAGAACTGCCACCGGGTGGCCGTGTTCCCGCTTGACTCCTCGGTCGACGAGACGCTGGGCCGCTTCACGTCGGTCCGCAGCCAGGTGCTCAACCAGTCACCCGAGTTCCGGGACTGCTGACGCGGCGCAGCTCGCTTGCCGCTCCGTACGCGGGAGGTGCAGTTCTGTACCGGAGCGGCAAGCCCCAGGAACCCATCCCGCCTTCAGACGAGTTGGGGGAGCACCTCGGCCCCCAGCCGCCGGACGTTCTCCTCCGTCGCCGCCAGGTCCCCGGAGCCCTCGACGAGCAGGGCGAAGCGGGAGATGCCGGTCCGCTCGCTGGTCGCCGCCAGCCGGTCGGCGCACAGCCGCGGGGTGCCCACCGGGTGCAGTCCGCAGAGCAGTTCGGTGTACGCCAGCGGGTCGCGCATCCGGCGCGTGCGCCCGTCGACCGTGACATGCGCCTCCAGGCCCTGCTTCAGCCAGCCCGGCATCGCCTTCAGCAGCGTCTCCGCCGCGTCGACCCGCTGGTCCGCGATCTGGCAGACGCCCGCCGACACATGGGCCGCGCCCAGGATCTCCTCGGCAGGCCGGCCGCACGCCCGCGCGTGCTGCTGCCACAGGGCGACCATCTCGGCCTTCTCCTCGTCCCCCACGTGCATCCCGAGCAGCATCGAAAGACCGCGCTCCGCCGCAAGCCGCACGCTCGCCGGAGACGTGCACGCGACGACCAGCTCCGGTCCCTCGACCTCGGTCAGGGCCTCCGACGGCCGGGGCACGACCGGGACTTCACGGAAGCGGAAGCGCTCCCCGTCGGCCGCCACCGACGCGTCGCGCAGCCAGCGCACCAGGACGTCCAGGGACTCCGGGAACCCCTTCTCGTACGCCTCCAGGCCCGCGCCGAACACCTCCAGGTCGACCCAGGGGCCGCCGCGCCCGACGCCGAGCGTGAAACGGCCGCCGCTCGTGTGGTGCAGCAGCGCGGCCTGTTCGCCGAGGGCCACGGGGTGGGCGGTGGGCAGCACGCTGACCGCCGTACCGACCCGGATACGGCGGGTGCGGCCGAGCAGTAAGGCGGCCAGGGTGACGGCCGACGGGCACGTGCCGTACGGCACGAAGTGATGCTCGGCCAGCCAGACCGTGTCGAGCCCGGCCTCCTCGGCGACCTCGGCCGAGCGGACCGCGCGGTGCAGCGCCTCTCCCTCGCCCTGACCGGGGAACTGGGCCGCCAACACGAAACTTCCAACGCGCATTGCTTTCCTGCTTCCTTGGCTCCGACACGGAGCTCCCCCACAGGGCATAACCGTCTGACACGTGCCGAGGACACGGCCGGTCGGGGTAATTTGCGGATTGTCTGCAGAATGGGCCGTTCCGCGGGAGCCCGGGAAGGGACCCCGGCGGGGCCCGCCTCGCCCGGCGAGGGACTTGCGACGATTGGTGGCGTACGTGTACCCCCGTCCGCGCCGCGTAGGCTGGACACACCCCGTGTCCTGTATAGCCCCGAGAGGTGTCCCGTGTCCCCGCGTCGCAACCGACCCAAGGGCGCCGCTTCGTCCGGCCGGAGCGCCGAGGACGACCGCCCCGGCCGCTACGGCGGCTGGCAGTCCTCGGAGAACTGGCAGGGTGAGAACTGGAGCGTGCGGCACGTGGCCGGCGCGAGCGCGCAGGGCAAGTCGTACCGCTGCCCCGGCTGCGACCAGTTGATCCCGGACGGGGTGCCGCACGTGGTCGCCTGGTCCGAGCACACGGGCGTCGATGACCGCCGGCACTGGCACAAGGCCTGCTGGAACGCGCGGGACCGCCGCACCCCCGGGGTGCGGCGGTCCCGTAACGCGCCGAGGTTCTGACGGGTCTCAGACGTCCCGCTTCTCCAGCAGCGCGAAGGCGGCGGCGAAGGCGACGGCCGTCGCGCCGAGGATGATCCACAGCGGATCCCAGCCGGACGGGCCGGACTGGCTGAGGGATGCGGAGTAGAAGACGCTGAGCTGGTTCGGGATCGAGTACTCGAGCAGGGCGTCGCGGACGGCCGACAGCGACTCCGAGAACATGAACAGCGCGATCACCAGCGGGGCGAGCACGGCGCCGATCATGATGGTGATGGCGCCCGCCGAGTGCCGGATGATCGAGCCGACGGCGAGCGAGAGCAGGCCCAGCAGCGCGATGTAGGCCGACATGCCGACCGTGGCCTTCAGCCACTCCCCGCCGGAGGGGGACTTGACGCCGTGGCCCTCCAGCATGGCCACGTGCAGGAAGGCGACGAGGGACGCGGACACCAGCGTCACCACGAACGCGACCAGGAAGAACACGATGCCCTTGGCCGCGAGCACCCGGCCCCGGCTCGGGCACGCGACCATCGTGGTGCGGACCATGCCCGTGCCGTACTCGGAGGCCGTGGTCAGCACGCCCAGCGTGATGATGCACATGCTGCCGAGCAGCAGGCCGAAGAAGCCCAGGCCGAGCGGGCTCTCGCCGGACAGCGCCGGGTCGGAGTTCGCCACCACCACGCCGGTCAGCGTGCCGATGCCGATGACGAGCAGGACGAACACGCCGAGCGTCCACATCGTGGAGCGCACCGACCTGATCTTCGTCCACTCGGAGGCGATGGCATGCCCTAGGTGCGTCCGCACGACCGGGATCGGCGACGTGTAACCGGGGTACGCAGAACCGGACGCCGCCTCCCAGGTGGGCGCGGCCGGCGGCATCTGAG
>KE354388.1 GCA_000415505.1 Streptomyces afghaniensis 772 | reverse complement strand
CCCCTGCGGCGGCATGGCGAACGGGTGTCCGCCCTGCTGGGGCGGCGGCGGGGCGTACCAGTCGGGCTGGCCCTGGCCGGGCACCGGCATCGGGGGCTGTGCCCCGGGCGGCAGCGGCTGCTGGAGGCCTTCCTTCTGGTCGATGGTCGAGCGGTAGTCGACGGCGCCCTGCGTCATCCGCATGTACGCCTCCTCCAGCGAGGCCTGGTGCGGCGACAGCTCCCACAGCCGTACGTCGTGGTCGTGCGCGATGTCGCTGATGCGGGGGAGCGGCAGCCCGGTCACGCGCAGTGCGCCGTCCTGCTCGGGCAGCACGTGCCCGCCCGACTCGGTGAGCGCGGCCGACAGCTTCTCGCGCTGCTGCGGCTCGGTGTCCGGCGTCCGGACGCGTGCGAAGTCCGCGGAGTTCGCGGAGATGAAGGCCGTGACACTCATGTCCGCCAGGAGCTGCCCGCGCCCGATGACGATGAGATGGTCGGCGGTCAGCGCCATCTCGCTCATCAGATGGGAGGAGACGAAGACCGTACGGCCCTCCGCGGCGAGTGCCTTCATCAGGTTGCGCACCCAGAGGATGCCCTCGGGGTCGAGGCCGTTGACCGGCTCGTCGAACAGCAGCACCTGCGGGTCGCCGAGCAGCGCGGCGGCGATGCCCAGCCGCTGTCCCATGCCGAGGGAGAAGCCCTTGGACCGCTTCCTGGCCACGTCCTGGAGGCCCACGACCCCGAGCACCTCGTCCACCCGTTTGGCCGGGATGCCCGACAGCTGGGCCAGGCACAGCAGGTGGTTGCGGGCGGCCCGGCCGCCGTGCACGGCCTTGGCGTCCAGCAGGGCACCGACCTGACGGGGGGCGTTGGGCAGCTTGCGATACGGGTAACCGCCGATCGTCACGTGCCCGGCCGTCGGGTTGTCCAGGCCGAGGATCATCCGCATCGTCGTCGACTTGCCCGAGCCGTTCGGTCCGAGGAAGCCCGTGACGGCCCCCGGCCGCACCTGGAAGGAAAGGTTGTACACAGCGGTCTTGTCGCCGTAGCGCTTCGTCAGGCCGACTGCTTCGATCATGCTCCGCACCCATCGCAAGGTTCAGGACAGCGGGGCACACGCCCCCGTAAGGGTTAGGAGGATATCGAGGCGCTGACGGTTCCGCCCAAATGAAAGTAAAGGGAGAAGCACGGCGCGCCCCGGCAGCCCCCCGGGGCGCGCCTTTCTAGGCATCGCGCTTCTTCAGCAGCACGTACCCGCCGATCAGCGCCGCGAGCACCCACAGGCCCATGATCCCCAGTCCGCCCCACGGCCCGTACGGGGTGTCGTCGTCGATGGGCGTGACCACCTGCATGATCTTGCTGCCGGCCTGGTCGGCAGAAACCTGCCGACCTTCTTCGTCGCGTCGACATTGCCCAGGATGTTGGAGATCAGGAAGAAGAACGGCATCAGGATGCCCAGCGACAGCATCGGCGAGCGCAGCATCGCGGCGACGCCCATGGAGAACATCGCGATGAGGGCCATGTAGAGGCCGCCGCCGATCACCGCCCGCAGCACTCCCTGGTCGCCGATCTCCGCCCGGTGCTCGCCGAGCATCGCCTGCCCCAGGAAGAAGGCGGCGAAGCTGGTGACCAGACCGACCAGGAGAGCGAGACCGCCGGCCACCGCGATCTTGCTGAACAGGAAGGAGCCACGCTGCGGCACGGCGGCCAGCGAGGTGCGGATCATGCCGGTGCTGTACTCGTTCGACACCACCAGCACACCGAACACGATCATCGCGAGCTGCCCGAGGCTCATCCCCGCGAAACTGATGAACGTCGGGTCGAACTCCGCCCGCTCCTGCGCGCCCATGGAGTCGAACTCGTTCTTGGACAGGGCCGAGATCAGCATGCCGAGGGCGACCGTCACGACCACCACCAGCGACAGTGTCCACACGGTGGACGCCACCGACCGGATCTTCGTCCACTCCGACCGTACGACCTGGGTCGTCGCCATGCTCAGCCCCTCTTCCAGCCGTCGCCCCACTGCTGCCCTGAGGGCCGGGGGCTCGTCTCGCTGTGTGCGTGATACTCCACCGACTCCGCGGTCAGCTGCATGAAGGCCTCTTCCAGCGACGCCTGTTGCGGGCTCAGCTCGTGCAGCGTGATCCCGTGCTGCGCCGCCAGCTCGCCGACGTGCTCGGCCTTGCCGCCGTCCACCTCCAGCACGCCGTCACCGCTCTCGACGGCCACGACCCCGGCCTGGTGCAGCACGTCGAGCAGCCGCTCCCGCTGCGGGCTGCGCACCCGGACGTACGACCGTGAGTTGCGCGCGATGAAGTCGGCCATGGAGGTGTCCGCGAGCAGCCGGCCCTGCCCGATGACGACGAGGTGGTCGGCGGTCAGCGCCATCTCGCTCATCAGATGGGAGGAGACGAACACGGTCCGGCCCTGCGCCGCCAGGGACTTCATCAGGGTGCGGATCCAGTGGATGCCCTCGGGGTCGAGACCGTTGACCGGCTCGTCGAACATCAGGATCCGCGGATCGCCGAGCAGCGCGGCCGCGATGCCGAGCCGCTGCCCCATGCCCATCGAGAAGCCCTTGGTCTTCTTCTTCGCGACCGCCGTCAGCCCGACCGTCTCCAGCACCTCCCGCACCCGGCTGCGCGGAATGCCGTTGCTCTGCGCGAGGCACAGCAGATGGTTGTAGGCGCTGCGCCCGCCGTGCCAGGCCTTGGCCTCCAGCAGGGCGCCGATGTACGTCAGCGGGTCCTTGAGCTGCTGGTAGTGCTTGCCGTCGATACGGACGTCGCCGGCGGTCGGGTGGTCGAGACCCAGGATCATCCGCATGGTCGTGGACTTGCCCGCGCCGTTGGGCCCGAGGAAGCCGGTGACGATGCCCGGTCTGACGGTGAAGGACAGGTTGTTGACCGCCACCTTCTCGCCGTAACGCTTGGTCAGCCCCTCGAGCTCAATCATGCCGCCACGCTAGAACGGGACAAAGCCCTCTGCCACCCGAGCGGCAGAGGGCTTTGCGGAGATTCAGACTCCGTATGCCGGGTCGTTACCGGGACTGCTGGGCCGGGACCCCGCGGGAGATCGGCTCGTCCTCGGCCGGCGTGCCGGCGGCGGCCACCGCGGCGCCCGTGAGCGTCGCCAGCATCTCGCGGACGTTCGTCAGCTGGGCGTTGATGCTGTCGCGGCGGTTGGTGAGGGCCGCGAGCTCGCGCTCGGATTCCGAACGGATGCGGTCGGCCTTGGCGTTGGCGTCGGCCACGATGTCCTCGGCCTGGCGCTGGGCCGTCTCCACCGTCTGGCGGGCGCGGCGCTCGGCGTCCGTGCGCAGCTTCTCCGCCTCCAGGCGGAGCTGCTCGGCACGGTGCTCGATCTCGGCCAGGCGCTTCTCGGCCTTGGCCTGACGGGACGCCAGGTCGCGCTCGGACTGCTCGCGGCGCTTGGCGAGGTTCGTCTCGAAGTCGGCGGCGGCCTGCGCGGCCTTGGCACGAGTCTCCTCGAAGAGGGCGTCCGCCTCCTCGCGCTTGGACTGCGCGTCCTTCTGCGCCTCGGCACGCAGCTGGGCGGCGTCACTCTTGGCCTTCTCGACGATCCGCAGGCCCTCGTCTTCGGCCTTGGCCTTGCGCTCCGCCGAGTACGACTCGGCGTCGTTGCGCACCTGCTGGGCCGCCGACTCGGCGAGCTCACGGTGCTGCTCGGCAGCGCGCCGGGCCTCCTCGCGCAGGTCCTTCGCCTCTTCCTCGGCGAGGCGGAGGATCTTCTCCACGCGCGCACCGAGACCCGCGTACGACGGCTCGGCGTCGCTGATCTGGGCCTGGGCGTTCTGCGTCTCGAGGTGGAGCTCTTCGATGCGCTTTTCCAGAGCGGTGATGCGGGCGAGAGCGCTGTCACGGTCGGAGACGAGCTTGGAGATACGTTCGTCCACCTGAGCGCGGTCGTATCCACGCCGCACAAGCTCGAAGCCGTAGGGGGAAGTGTCGCTCATGGGGTTCCTGTCGAATGAGACCGGTGAGGTGATAGGTGGAATCCTAGGGGCCGAAACGGTGTGTCATCGAGCGGATGCGCGTTTGGTCTGCAAAATGAGACCCCTTTTGAGTGGCTGATCCCAGGACTGCTTGCCAAAGACGTGGTCAAAGGCTCCAGCACACACCGGTTTCGCCCCGGTTCGCTAGCTATCCGAGGACTTGCCACCCGAACGGGGTGCGCCGACTGTTGCGCCTGCCTTGACTCCGTTGTCCTTGGCCGGGGACGGGGCCTCGAAGGATTCCAACGCCTCAAGGACGTCCTGGACACGGGAGATCTCGGCGTTGATGTCCTCGCGGCGGCGGACCAGGACCTCCAGCTCGCGCTTGCCCTCCTCGACCGTGCGCTTGGCCTCGCGGATCGCCTCGGCCTTGAGCTCCTCGGCCTCCCGGACCAGCGTGGACTTCTTCTGCTCGGCCTCCTTGAGCAGCCCCTCGGCCTTCTTCACCGCGGCGATACGGACCTTGCCCGCCTCGGAGTTGGCCTCCGACACGATCTCCTTGGCCTTGGCCTGCGCCTTCGCGAGCTGCTCCTCCGCGGCCTTGACGAGCGCGTCGCAGCGGTCGCCCGCCGACTTCATCGCCTCCGCCGACTCCCGGCGGGCCCGCTCGTGCAGCTCCTCGATCTCCGCCGTGATGCGGTCGCGCAGCTCCTCGGCCCGCTCCCGGATCTGCGTGGCGTCCCGGCGCGCGCCGACCAGCAGCTCGTCCGCGTCCGTACGGGCCTTCTCCACCAGCGAGTTGCCCTCGACCGTCGCCTCGGACACGAGCCGGTCGGCCTCCTTGCGGGCGGCGCCCACCATCGTGTCGGCCTGCGACTCGGCCTCCGCGGTGGTCTTGTGCGCCTGCTGCTGCGCCTCGGTGAGCAGCTTGTCGGCCTCCGCCGTGGTCTCCGTGATGAGCTTGTCGACCTGCTCGGCCGCCTCGGAGCGCCGCTTGTTGGCGTCCTTGCGGGCCTCGTCCAGCGTCCGGTCGGCCTCCTCGCGCGCGGAGTTGACGAGCCGTTCCGCCTCCGCCTCGGCGTCGGCCTTGACGCGCTCGGCCTCGCCGCGGACCCGCTCGGCGTGCTGCTGAGCCGAACCGACCGTCTCGGCGGCCTCGGCCCGCAGCCGCTCCGCCTCGTCCGTGGCCTCCCCGACCAGCTGGTCGGCCTTGGCGACCGACTCGGCCCGCACGCGCTCGGCCTCGGCGGCCGCCTCGGAACGCAGGCGCTCCGCCTCGGAGACGGCTTCCGTACGGACCCGCTCGGCCTCGGTGACCGTCTCCATCCGCAGCCGGTCGGTCTCCTGGAGCGTCTCGGTCGTGAGCCGCTCCGCCTCGCTCCGGGCCTCGGTGATGAGGGTGTCCGCCTGCGTCGCCGCGTCCGAGCGGATGCGGTTGGCGTCCTCGCGGGCGTCCGCCCGGGTGCGCGAAGCGCTCTGCTCGGCCTCCGCGATGGCGTCCGACGCCTCCGTGCGCACCCGCTGGGCGTGCTCGGCGACGTCCGCACGGATCCGCTCCGCCTCCGCGATCGCCTCGGACATCGTCCGCTCGGCGAGCGCCTTGGCGGCCTCGGTCTCCTCGTGCGCCTCGCGCCGCAGCCGGCCGGCGTCCTCGCTCGCCCGCTCCCGCTCGGCGTAGGCGTCGGAGCGGACCCGGTCCGCCTCCTCCTGCGCCTCCCGCCGCGTACGGTCGGCCACGTGCTCGGCGGCGCTGCGCAGCCCGGCGATCTCCTCCTGCGCCTGCTCGTGCAGCCCCGCGACGGAGTCCCGGACCTGCTGCGCGTGCTGCTCGGCCGCCGACACCATCTCCGTGGCCCGCCGGTCCGCCTCCTCGACCAGCCGTACGGCCTCGGTCTGCGCCTCCTCCACGCGCTTGCGCGCCGAGGCCAGCAGCTCCTCGCTCTGCTCGCGGGCCCGCTCGCGCTCCTGGTCGGCCTCCTGCCGGGCACTGCCGAGGAGTTCCTCGGCCTCGCGGCGGCGCCGGTTGGCCTCCTCCTGGGCGGCGGCCAGCGTCTCGGACGCCTCCGTGGCCAGCCGCTCGGCGGCGGCCTGCGCCTCCGCGCGCACCCGGTCGGCGCTCTCCTGCGCCTCCGACTTCAGCCGCTCGGCCTCGCTCGCGGCCTCCGACCGCAGACGCACGGCGACGGCCTCGCCCTCGGCACGCGCGGCCGACGCGTCGGACGCTGCCTCGTCGCGCAGCCGTTCGGCCTCCGCCTCGGCCTGCTGCTGGAGCGTACGGATCCGCTCGGCGGCCTCGGCACGCAGCCGCTCGTTCTCCTCGGCGGCCTCGCGACGGATCCGCGCGGCCTCCTCACGGGCGTCGGACAGCGCCTGCTCGGCCGCCGTCAGCCGCTCCTCCGCCTCCGTCTGGAGCCGCGTCAGCTCCTCGGCGGCCTCGGCGCGGCGGGCCTCTATGGCGCGCTCGGTCTCCTCGTGCAGCTCCCGCGCAGCACGCTCGGCGTCCGCCTTGAGGGCCTCGGCCTGCTCGACGACCTCCTCGCGGTGCCGCTCGGCCTCCTGCCGGGTGCGCTGAAGGGTCTCCTCGGCCTGCCGGCGCAGCGTCGTCGCCCGCTCGATGGCCTCCGTGCGGACCTTCTCGCTGTCCGTCTGGGCCGTCGTACGCAGCTCGTCCGCGTCCGCCTTCGCCTTGGCGAGCAGCTCCTCGGCGGACCTCGCCGCCTCCTCGATCTGCGCCACGGCCTCCTTGCGGGCCTCGGCGCGGATCTTCTCGCCCTCTTCGACCGCGTCCGACCGCAGCTGCTCGGCCTCGCCGCGCAGCCGGCGGGCCTCCTCCTGCAGCTCGACCGTCTTGGCGCGGTACTCCTTGGTGTCGTCCTTCGCCGCGCCCTTGAGCTGCTCGGCGATGTCATGCGCCTCGGCGCGCAGCCGGTCCGCCTCGGCCTCGGCCTCCCTGCGGATCCGCTCGGCCTCCTCGGCCGCGGCCTTGGTGGTCTTCTTGGCGTCCTCCGACGCCTTGTTGAGCACGTCCTCGGCGGTCTTGGCCGCCTTGGACAGCTGGGTCGCCGTCTCCTCGGCGGTGAGCGTACGGGCCTTCTCGGAGGCCTCCGCGACGATCTTCTCCGCCTCGGCGCGGGCGTCCGCGACGAGCTGCTCGGCCTCGGACTTGGTGTTCTCGGCCTCCTTCGTGGCCTCCTCGACCAGCCGGGCGACCTGCTCCTTGGCGGTGCGCGTCCGCGTCTCGTTCGCGGACTCCGCGCTCGCCAGGGCCTTGGCGGCGGCCTCCTTGGCCTCCGCGACCAGCTTCTCCGACTCGGCCTGCGCCTTGCGCAGCGCCTCCTCGGCCTCCGCCATCCGCTGCTCGGCGGCCTTGCTCAGTTCCTGGGCCTGGCGGCGTGCGGACTCCGACTCCGTGGCGGTGGACGTCCGCAGCTGCTCGGCGTGGTCGGTGGCCTCCTGGGCCTGGGTGGAGGCGGCGTTGAGCAGCCGCTCGGCGTCCGTGCGGGCACGCCGCAGGATCTGCTCGGCCTCGGCCCGGGCCTCCTCGGCGGCGCTGGTGAGCCGCTGCCGGGCCTCGGTCGTCAGCCGCTCGGCCTCCGCACGGGCGGTGGCCAGGGCCTGCTCGGCCTCGGAGCGGGACTCGTCCAGCAGCCGGCGGGCCTGCTGCTCGGTACGGGCCCGCAGCTGCTCCGCCCACGCCACGTTCTCGTTGACGTGCGACTCGACGGTCTGGCGGCGCTCGGCCAGCTCCTGGTCCAGCTGCTGGCGGCGGGTCACCGCCTCCTGGTGCAGCTCCGCCTGGAGCCGGGCCGCCTGCTCGGCGTGCTCCTGGAGGATCCGCTGGGTCTGGGCCCGGGCCTCGCTCAGCTCGCGGTCGGCGTCCGCCCGGATCTGGTCGGCCTGCATCTGCGCGTTGCGCAGCAACTGCTCGGCCTGCCAGCCGATGTCGCCCCCCTCGAAGGAGGGCCGGGACATGATGGTGCGCCGCGCCTCGTGCAGCTTGGCGCGCAGCACCTCGACCTGGTAGCCGAGGTCCTCGGCGTGCTGGATCGCCTTTTCCCGCTCGGTCTTCAGCCGCTTCATCTCGGCTTCGAACCGAGAGAGGTGGTCGACGTCAGCCGCCGGCTCTCGCTCCTGGCTCTCGTAGCCCCGCACTGCGCGGTCCCATCCGTCCCCTGGTCGCAACTCTCTCCAAACGAGCTCCGTCCATACGCCGAACGGGGCCCCCGGGGAATGGTGTCAGATCATCGGCGGAGCACGGGCTGCTGCCCCGACGCTCGTCCCCCGAAACCCGGACCCCGGTGGTCCTGCCGTCGCACGGCGGGACCGCGGTCACCCTGGACTGAGCGGCGACCGCCCCCAACCCTACCGGCCCCTATGTACGAGCATCAGTGCTCAGGTGACTCAACGGGCGCCGAAGTGACCAGTTCTGTCAGGACGCCATGGCAGTCCTTGGGGTGCAGGAAGGTGATCCGTGACCCCATGGAACCGCGTCGCGGCTCTTCGTACAGCACGCGTACGCCCTTGTCCTTGATGTCGGCCGCCTCGGCGTCCACGTCCGCCGTACCGAAAGCGATGTGGTGGACGCCCTCCCCGTTCTTCGCCAGCCACTTCGCGACGGTGGAGTCCTCGCGGGTCGGCTCCAGCAGCTGCAGGTACGAGGCGCCGCCGTCGGACGTATCGTTGATCTTGAGCATGGCCTCGCGCACGCCCTGCTCCTCGTTGACCTCGGAGTGGAACACCTCGAAGCCGTAGGTGGCACGGTAGAACTCGACGGTCTTGTCGAGGTCGAAACAGGCGATCCCGATGTGGTCGATTCGCGTCAGCATGGATTCAGTGGAGCGCTCCGGAGGTGGTTACGCAACGTGCGCGCGATCACACCGACAGCCCGATGACGGGGCGGACTACCGGTCAGTACATTCGAAGTAAACCCTCGTTCACTCCTCGGCTGTGCAGCCGGTAAGGGGATCGCAGCTCATGTCTTCTGCTACGACCAGCTCGGTGATCGTCTCGGGGGCGCGTACGCCCATGGGGCGGTTGCTCGGCTCGCTGAAGTCCTTCTCCGGAGCCGACCTCGGCGGCTTCGCGATCAAGGCCGCCCTCGACCGTGCGGGGATCGGCGGCGACCAGGTGCAGTACGTGATCATGGGGCAGGTGCTCCAGGCCGGGGCGGGGCAGATCCCGGCGCGCCAGGCCGCGGTCAAGGCCGGCATCCCGATGAACGTGCCGGCGCTGACCATCAACAAGGTGTGTCTGTCCGGTCTGGACGCCATCGCGCTCGCCGACCAGCTGATCCGTGCGGGTGAGTTCGACGTGGTCGTCGCGGGCGGCCAGGAGTCCATGACCAACGCTCCGCATCTGCTGCCCAAGTCCCGCGAGGGCTTCAAGTACGGCGCCGTCCAGATGCTCGACGCCATGGCCTACGACGGGCTGACCGACTCCTTCGACGGCGTCGCCATGGGCGAGTCGACGGAGAAGCACAACACGCGTCTCGGCATCGGGCGGGCCGAGCAGGACGAGATCGCCGCGCTGTCCCACCAGCGGGCCGCCGCCGCGCAGAAGAACGGGCTGTTCGAGGCCGAGATCACGCCCGTCGAGATCCCGCAGCGCAAGGGCGACCCGGTGCTCTTCAGCAAGGACGAGGGGATCCGGGGCGACACGACCGCTGAGTCCCTGGGCAAGCTGCGTCCGGCGTTCTCCAAGGACGGCACGATCACGGCCGGTTCCGCCTCGCAGATCTCCGACGGTGCCGCCGCCGTCGTGGTGATGAGCAAGGCCAAGGCGCAGGAGCTCGGCCTGGAGTGGATCGCCGAGATCGGGGCGCACGGGAACGTGGCCGGGCCGGACAACTCGCTCCAGTCCCAGCCGTCCAACGCGATCCAGCACGCGCTGGAGAAGGAGGGACTGGGCGTCGAGGACCTCGACCTCATCGAGATCAACGAGGCGTTCGCGGCGGTTGCCGTGCAGTCGATGAAGGACCTCGGGGTGTCCACCGAAAAGGTGAATGTCAACGGCGGCGCCATTGCCCTGGGTCACCCGATCGGGATGTCCGGTGCGCGGCTCGTGCTGCACCTCGCGCTGGAGCTGAAGCGGCGTGGTGGTGGCGTGGGCGCGGCGGCGCTGTGCGGTGGCGGTGGTCAGGGTGACGCGCTGATCGTGCGGGTACCGAAGGCCTGAGCAACCGGTTTTCGGGCCTTCCTCAGCTGAAGTATCTGAACGGAGCTGTGATGCAGGACGTCTCCACGCTGGTCGCCCAGGCCAGGGAGGGCCGGCCGCGGGCCGTGGCCCGGCTGATCTCCCTGGTGGAGGGGGCGTCCCCGCAGCTCAGGGAGGTCATGGCGGCGCTGGCGCCGCTGGCGGGCAAGGCGTATGTGGTCGGGCTGACCGGGTCTCCGGGGGTCGGCAAGTCCACGTCGACGTCGGCGCTGGTGACCGCGTACCGCAAGCAGGGCAAGCGGGTCGGCGTGCTCGCCGTCGACCCGTCGTCCCCGTTCTCGGGCGGTGCGCTGCTCGGGGACCGGGTGCGGATGTCCGAGCACGCGTCGGACCCGGGCGTGTACATCCGCTCGATGGCGACGCGCGGGCACCTGGGCGGGCTCGCGTGGGCCGCGCCCCAGGCCATCCGGGTGCTGGACGCGGCGGGATGTGACGTGATCCTCGTCGAGACGGTGGGTGTGGGGCAGTCCGAGGTGGAGATCGCCTCGCAGGCGGACACGTCCGTCGTGCTGCTCGCGCCGGGGATGGGCGACGGGATCCAGGCGGCCAAGGCCGGGATCCTGGAGATCGGTGACGTGTACGTCGTGAACAAGGCCGACCGGGACGGGGCGGATGCGACGGCTCGCGAGCTGAACCACATGCTGGGGCTGGGGGAGGCCCGGGGGCCCGGGGACTGGCGCCCGCCGATCGTGAAGACGGTCGCCTCGCGCGGGGAGGGCATGGACGAGGTCGTCGAGGCCCTGGAGAAGCATCGGGCCTGGATGGAGGAGCGGGGGGTGCTCGCGGAGCGGCGCACGGCCCGTGCGGCGCGGGAGGTCGAGACGATCGCGGTGACGGCGCTGCGGGAGCGGATCGGAGATCTGCACGGCGACCGGCGCCTGGGCGCGCTCGCGGAGCGGATCGTGTCCGGGGAGCTGGATCCGTATCGGGCGGCTGATGAGCTGGTTGCCGGGTTGACGGAGGGCTGATCGTCGGTGGGCGGTGTGCCTGCGGCGGCCTGGGGCTGCTTCGGTGGGGTGCGCGTTGCGCCTGCTCGCCGGTGGTGGGTCGGGGCCGCGCCGGGGGGTGTCCGTCCTCGGAACGGCGCGATGGGGTCGGACGCCGACTGACTGTCCGTTGACGCGCCAACCGCTGCGGGCGGACACCCCCCCGACACGTCCCCTTCCGTGCGTCGGCGGGTGCGGGCGCGTCTCGCCCGAGCTGCGGGCAGTCGTGCCTCCCCCAGTGCCTTAAGGGCCTGGGAGGTGCCCCCAGGCGGCACGGGTGGGCGCAGCGGCACCCCGCTCCGCCGGGTTGCGCGAGCCCCGGCGTCAGCAGCGACGCCGGGGCGGTGGAAGGGGGCAGTACCGGGTCAGTCCTGGTCGTCGTCCTGGTCCTGGTCGTGGTCCGCCGTGATCTTGGCCGTGTTGAGGTCGATCTTCCAGTCCTGCTCGGCGCCGCCGGACTTGTGCGTCTCGGCCTCCCAGGACTTGTTCTTGCCGTCCTCGTCCAGGTCCACGGACGTCACCGTGCCCTTGCCGCCGGCGGCCTTCGCGGCCTCCTCGGCCGTCACGGAAGCGCCCTTCAGCGCCGCCCGCACCTGCGCCGTGTCGTCCTCGTCGTCGGTGTGCGAGCCGAGCACCTTGCCGTTCGACGGGTCCACGCTCACGCTGTGCCAGGTGTTGTCGCCGGAGAGGACGTCGACCTTCCAGATCACCTTGCCGCTGTCGTCCTCGTCGTCCAGCTCGGCGGAGACGGCCGTACCGGACGTGTGCTTCAGCGCGGACGCGATGGCCTCGGGCGCCGTCACGTCGGCGGAAGCAGCCCGCGCGGCGTCGTCGCCGTCGTCCTGCGCGTCGGGACCGTCCTGGTCGTCGCGGACGTCGTCGTCCGACAGCCGGGTGTTGGCCGCCTGCCGCGCCGAGCCCCCGTCCTCCGTGGTCGCGAGAGCCGTGGCCGTACCGCCTCCGATCAGAGCGGCAGCGGTCACAGCGGCGATCACGATGTTGCGCTTCATGCGGATTCCTCCCGAGTCGTTTCGTTTTCGACGTGTTCCAATCTGGCTGACCGAGGCTGAGAGGAACCTGAAGACCCCTGAAGAGATCTTCAGCTCGGCTTTGCCACTCTTTACCCATGCGCCTGTTGATCGTGGAGGACGAGAAGCGGCTGGCCCTGTCGCTCGCCAGGGGCCTGACGGCCGAGGGGTACGCCGTGGACGTCGTCCACGACGGACGGGAGGGGCTGCACCAGGCCTCGGAGGGCACGTACGACCTGGTGATCCTCGACATCATGCTGCCCGGCCTCAACGGCTACCGGGTCTGCGCCGCCCTGCGCGCCGCCGGGCACGAGGTGCCGATCCTGATGCTCACCGCCAAGGACGGCGAGTACGACGAGGCCGAGGGGCTCGACACCGGCGCGGACGACTACCTGACCAAGCCCTTCTCGTACGTCGTGCTGGTCGCCCGGGTCAAGGCGCTGCTGCGGCGGCGCGGGGTGGGTTCCGGGGCCTCGCCCGTGCATGTGCACGGGGACCTGAAGGTGGACACCGCGGCCCGGCGGGTGTTCCTGGGGGAGGACGAGGTCGCCCTGACCGCCAAGGAGTTCTCCGTGCTGGAGCACCTCGTGCTGCGGGCCGGGGAGGTCGTGTCCAAGTCCGACATCCTCGAACACGTGTGGGACTTCGCGTACGAGGGCGACCCCAACATCGTCGAGGTGTACGTCAGCACCCTGCGGCGGAAGCTGCGGGCGGGGCTGATCCGGACCGTGCGCGGTGCCGGGTACCGGCTGGAGACGTCGCCGTGAGGCGGCTGTTCGGGTCCGTCCGGGCGCGGGCCACGCTCGGTGCGACGCTCGTCGTCGCGGTGGCGCTCGTCGCCGCCGGGGCCGCCGTCCTGCTGTCCCTGAAGTCCAACCTGATGGGCGAGGCCGGCACCCGGGCGGAGCGCTCCGCGCGGGCGGTGGCCGCCGAGCTCGCCGCCGGGACGCCGTACGACAAGCTGTCCGGGCTGGACGGCGACGACGGGCCGGTCCAGGTGCTCGCCGAGAAGAAGCGGGTGGTTGCGGTCAGCGAGGATCTGCAGGAGATCAGCGGTACCGACTCCGACCGGGTGAAGCCGGCGCCGTCGGTGGCGCCGCGCGGGGACGATGACGACGACTCCGACGACCACGAGGAGTCCCTCGAACCCGGGGAGATCGCCGGAGAGAGCACCTTCCGGAACGGGTCCGCGACGATCGACGGTGAGACGGAGGACTACCGGTTCGCCGCCGTCGAGGTCGAGACCCATGACCGGGGACGTCTGAAGGTCTACGCCGGTGCCCCGCTGGCCGCGGAGCACGGGGCCGTGCAGAGCGCGACGACGGTGATGCTGATCGGGTTCCCGCTGCTGCTCGGCGTCGTCGCGGGGGTGACCTGGCTGGTCACCCGGCGGGCGCTGCGGCCGGTGGAGGGCATCCGCAGCGAGATGGCCGCGATCACCGCCTCCGAGGATCTCGCGCGGCGTGTGCCGGAGCCGCAGACGCACGACGAGGTCGCCCGGCTCGCCCGGACGACGAACGAGACGCTCGCGGCCCTGGAGACCTCCGTGGAGCGGCAGCGGCGCTTCGTCGCCGACGCCTCCCACGAGCTGCGCAGCCCGATCGCCTCGCTGCGGACCCAGTTGGAGGTGGCCGCCGCACATCCCGAACTGCTGGACCTCGACGGGGCCGTGGAGGACACCGTGCGGCTCCAGCGGCTCGCCGCCGACCTGCTGCTGCTCGCCCGGCTGGACGCGGGGGAGCGGCCGGGTGACGCGAAGGTCGACCTCGCCGGGCTGGCCCGGGAGGAGGCCGAGGGGCGGACGGGCGTGACGGTGGACGCCGAGTCGGTGAACGTGGCCGGATCGCGTGGGCAGTTGGGGCGGGTGCTCGCCAATCTGCTCGACAACGCCCAGCGGCATGCCCGGTCGGCCGTCACCGTGAGCGTGCGCCGGGAGGGTGACCTGGCCGTGCTCGGGGTGGCGGACGACGGGGACGGCGTGCCCGAGGCCGACCGGGAGCGCATCTTCGAGCGGTTCGTCCGGCTGGACGCCGCCCGCAGCCGTGACGACGGCGGTGCCGGGCTGGGCCTCGCCATCGCCCGGGACGTCGCCGTACGGCACGGCGGCACGCTCACGGCCGGTCAGGCGCCCGCAGGCGGAGCCCTGTTCGAACTCCGCCTGCCGCTCGCCTAGCCGGGATTTGCCAGCCGGGGGTTACGGGCGTCCGCGCTGGGCGCGCAGGTGCTCCGCGATGGGCTTGAGGGCCTTGTCGAGTTCCGTCAGGGCCTCGGGGGACAGCAGGTCGATGAAGTGCCTCCGCACGGACGCCACATGGTGGGGCGCGACCTTCTGCATCGTCGCCATGCCGTGCTCGGTGAGGACCGCGTAGAGCCCCCGGCGGTCGGACTCGCAGTTCTCCCGCCGGACCAGGTTCGCGTTCTCCATGCGGGTGATCTGGTGCGAGAGGCGGCTCTTGGACTGGAGGGTGGCGGAGGCGAGGTCGCTCATCCGCATCCTCTGGTCCTCCGACTCGGAGAGATTCACCAGGATCTCGTAGTCGTTCATTGTCAGGCCGAACGGCTGCAGGTCCTTTTCGAGCTGGTACGTCAACAGCCTGTTGACCTCCAGGTGGGTGCGCCAGGCGCACTGCTCCGCATCGGTCAGCCAGCGGGTGGCCGTCTCGGTCTCCATGAATGAAGTCTACCTAAAATGTTGAAAGGCGAACTAGTGAGGGTTTTCGTGTGACGGAGCGCACCCGCCGAACATTGGTGCGCAGGCGTTCGACGTCACACTCCGCAGACTACCGCTCACAGCCCGAAGCGACGCTGGAGGTCCCCCAGCTGTCCGGGAAGACGCGGTACGCCGGACGGCCCTGCCCCGGGGCTGTGCGCCCCGCCGCCGGGGACGCCGGCCTGGTGCGGAACAGCCCCCGTGGCCTGCTCGGCCATCAGCGTCTCGGACGACTGGAGCAGGACCGTGCCGGCGCCGACGAACTCGAACTGGTGCTCCTCGCCGGAGGCTCCGCCGAGGCCCGTCAGTGCACGTAGACCGCCCATTACGCCGGTCATGTACCCATGGTCGTAGTGGTGGCAGGGGGAGGGGCAGTCGGCCCATCCGACCAGGGCCTGGGGGTCGACCCGGATGGGGGGTTCCATGAACACCACGGGGCCGTTCGACGCCGCCACGAACTTTCCGGTTCCGATCAGTGTCAGGAAACCCGGCACGATTGATTGCTTCAGCGACAGAGTTGGCTGAAAAGCGAGGAGATTGCCCGAGCGAATGGTCAGGTTGCCGTTCTCGAGGTCGTAGGAGTTCACGTCGAAGGCCCGGTCGGCGAGGAGCATCTTGCCCGAGCCCTCCGCCACGACCCACTCGCTCGCGTGCAGTGGCGAATGGAAGGACGTACGGACGAGACGGTCCAGCCGGCCGTGTCCGACGCCGTTGAAATCGATCGAGCCGTAGTAGGCGATCATCTTCCCCTTCTGGAGGAACCACTGGCTCCCCTTGAGCTCCACGCAGAAGGTGTAGGGATTGACGTTGTCGTCCGGCGGCAGTGTCGCCGGGTCGAAGACCGCGGGGCCGGCGCCCGGGGTTCCGTACGTGCTCACAGCTTCTCCTCCGACGCCTGGACGTACACCGCACCGCTGCCGCTCAGCTCCAGCTGGAACGCCTCGCCCGAGCCGCGGCCCACCATGTCCCGCCAGCCCAGGGCCGTGGACAGCTTGTTGCGGACCTCTCCGTGGTGGGCGACGTAGGCCTGCGGGTCCACGTGCACCGGCCGCTGGGGCGTGATCGGGATCTCGATCACCCCGCCGTGGGCCATGACCGCGACGGCCCCGTGCCCCTTGAGCGTGGTCGTGAACAGCCCCTGGCCGCTGACCTGCCCGCGCACCATGCCCATGACGCCGCCCTGCGAGCCCAGGAACATCGTGCCCTGCTGGAGCGTGCCCTCGAAGGCCAGGAGGCGGTCCGCCTCGACGTACAGCGTGTCGCCGGACAGCTGGATCACCTGGATGTGATGCCCGCCGTGCCCGAAGAGGACGGTGCCGCTGCCCTCGACGGTCATCAGGGGCGTGTCCTCGTCGGCGACCCGGCGGCCGATCATCGACATGATCCCGCCCTGGCCGCCGGCCGTGTTGGGCGTGAAGGACACCTCGCCCCGGTAGGCGAGCATCGCACCGCGCTGGCTGAACAGCCGCTGACCGGGCGTCACCGTCGCCTCGACCATCTTCGCGTTGATCTCCCGGAAGGCCATGTCACACGTCTCCCGCGATCGTGTTCCGCTCGCTCGGCTGCACGTACACCAGACCGTCCCCCTCGAACCGCATCTGGAAGGCCTCGCCGCCGCCCTCCCCGAGCAGCGTGCGGAACGTCACACCGGACTGGAAGGACTGCCGCAGATTCCCCTGGTGCGCCACATACGCCCCCGGGTCGACGGTCAGCGGATACTGCGGACTCACCCGCAGCACCACCGCCGGGCCGTCCGACATGATCGCCGCCTGGCCGTGGCCCTCGACGGTCGTCGTGAACAGCCCGTTGCCCTGCGAGGCGCCACGCAGGCCGGTGAACTCCGTCCCCGTGCGCAGCCCGCCGTCGGTCGCGAGCAGGTTGCTCGACTCCACGTAGAGCTTGTCGCCCTGGAGGCCGACCAGGTTGATCTCGGAGGCGCGGTCGGCGAACCAGCAGGTCCCCCGCCCCTTCACCTCCATCAAGGTCATCTGCTCGCCGGTCAGCCGCCGGGTCACCATGCCCCGTATGCCCTCGCCGCCGCCGCTGAGCTTCTTGAAGGCCATCTCGCCGTCGTACGCGACCATCGAGCCGTTCTTCGCCTTCACGGCGTCTCCGGTCATGTCGACGGCGAGCACCTTGCTGCTCTGAAGTCGGAACATCGCCACGTACGTGAAGGTAGCCGCAGGCCGGGCGCCACGGACAGGGCCTGTGGGTGGAGAACGACCCTGACCGCACCCCTAGGGGTGGGAGCCCGCGGCGGTTTGTCACAATGGGCGGGACGCTTGTGCGTGCGTTCACAAACCGTCAGCCGTACCGACCGTTCAGATCGTCAGACCGCCGCGTCTCTCCCACCGAAGGTGACCCGTGGACCTCAAGACCGCCACCGCCATCCGCCGCCTCCGCCTGGTCTCGGCCCCCGAGGCGATCTCCTTCCTCCTCCTGCTGGTCTGCTCGGTGCTGAAGCGGACCACGGACTTCAACGCCGTGCCGGTGATGGGCATGGTGCACGGTGTCCTGTTCATCCTGTACGTGATCTTCTGGGCCGACGCCTGGAACCGGACGAAGTGGTCGGTGAAGACCGCCGCGCTGTACTTCGTCCTCTCGGTGCTGCCGACCGGTGGGTTCTTCGCGGAGCGCAAGCTGCGGCGTGAGGCCGAGGACGCGGTCATCGCGTCCCGGGCGCGCCAGGAAGGAGCGGTGAAGGCATGATCGTCGCCTTCTCCGTGACGCCGCTGGGCGTCGGCGAGGACGTGGGGGAGTACGTCGCCGACGCCGTCCGCGTGGTGCGCGAGTCGGGCCTGCCCAACCGGACCGACGCGATGTTCACCTCGATCGAAGGTGAATGGGACGAGGTCATGGACGTCATCAGGCGCGCCGTCGCCGCCGTCGAGCGGCGGGCGCCTCGGGTGTCTCTCGTCCTCAAGGCGGACATCCGCCCCGGAGTGACGGACGGGCTCACCTCCAAGGTGGAGACGGTGGAGCGGCACCTCGCCGAGTAGACCGCAAGGACCACAGCCCCGGCTCTTCATGGGCCGGGGCTTCGTCGTGTCATGGCGAGGCACAAACGCGCCCCGCGCACCGGGCAGTTCCCTCTGATGACCCGTGCGGCTCGCGGAGTCCGACGCACCGACCCACGATGAGGGCTCAGGGCCGACCGCCGTCCCCCTGCTGGACACGGCGGCCGCCGTCTGCCCAGTGAAGGAAGGGCCTGCCGGTGAACACTTCGACGTATACGTCCCAGTCGGCGTTCGACGGCTCCAGGCTGCGCGTCATCCTGCTCGTCGATCTCCACGAAGGCGCCCAGCAACGGTTCCTCGACGCGTACGAGCACATGCGCAACCGGGTCGCGTCGGTTCCCGGTCACCTCGGTGACCAGCTGTGCCAGTCCGTGGAGAACCCGTCCCAGTGGCTCATCACCAGCGAATGGGCGACCGCGCCGCCGTATCTCGCCTGGGTGAACAGTGAGGAGCACCTCGAGACCGTCAGGCCCATGCAGGACTGCGTCCGGGACATCCGGTCGCTGCGTTACAACGTCGTCCGGGAGACCGGGCGTGCCCTCCCGCCCACCGCCGGAACCGCCGACGGGGTCCGGGCGCCGGTGCGGGTGGGCGACGGAGTGACGCGCCATGCGCTGACGTTCACCGTCAAGCCCGGCTCCGAGTCGAAGGTCGCGGACATCCTCGCCGGATACGCGCCGCCCCAGGCCCGCGCCGACGACTCCACACGACTGCGCCGGACGACGCTGTTCATGCACGGCAACCGAGTCGTACGCACCGTCGAGGTGGAGGGCGATCTGCAGACGGCGCTGCGCCACGTCTCGCGTCAGCCGGAGGTGCGGGCCGTCGAGGAAGCCCTCAATCCGCACCTGGAACAGAGCCGGGACCTGACCGACCCCGCGTCGGCACGGGCCTTCTTCATCCGCGCGGCCATGCCGGCCGTCCACCATGTGGCACGCGGCGGACCGGAGCCGGCCGGTCTGCGTCGCCACGCCCTGTACTACCCGGCCCGTGAGGGCTGCGGGATGGTGCTGGCACGGCTGCTCGCCCAGCAGGACGAGACGGCTGCGGCCGACCCCGCCGGCCCCGTGCACCGCAGCACCGTCTTCCACCGGGACGACCTGGTCGTCCGTCTCATCGACACGCGGGATCCCGAGACCGATCCGGTCAGGGCGCTCGGCATGCACGGCCCGAGGAAGGCCGCCGTGCTGGCCCGCCTGCTCGACGGCGCCGCACTCGGCGTCGAAGGGCCGCTCTCCGACGAGCGGGACGCCACCCGCCTCCTGGCGCACTCCGACATGACGCTGATCACCGATCGCAGGGCTGCCGAGTCCTGACAGTCCGTGAACGACACCCGCTCATCGACAACACCCCACAGACCTACCTGGAGACGGACCATGCACAAGACGCGCCCGCGCATCGTGGACCTCAGTGAGACCGAGCCCAACCGCAAGCGTGGCGGCGACCTGCGCACCCTGCTCACGCCCCTCACGGTGGGATCCACGAGCGGGTTCATGGGCCTGGCCATCATGCAGCCGGGTGAACGCATCAGCGAGCACTACCACCCGTACTCGGAGGAGTTCGTCTACGTCGTCCAGGGCGAGCTGGAAGTCGACCTGGACGACGTGACGCGCCCGATCCGCGCCGACCAGGGCCTCATGATCCCCATCGGCATGCGGCACCGCTTCCGCAACATCGGTGACGCCGAAGCCCGGATGGTCTTCCACCTGGGTCCGCTGGCGCCGAAGCCGAGCATGGGCCACGTCGACACGGAGGCCGTTCAGGAGAGCGCGAGCGGCGAAACGTACCCGGCCGTGCAGGGGGACGGAGTGCAGCCGGAGCGACGCGGGGTGCCCTCGTGACCCGGCGGGTGGCGGTCACCGGCATCGGTGTCGTCGCCCCGGGCGGTATCGGGGTGCCGGCCTTCTGGGACCTCCTCTCCAGCGGCCGTACCGCGACGCGCGGCATCACACTGTTCGATCCCGAGGGGTTGCGCTCACGCATCGCGGCCGAGTGCGACTTCGACCCGGTCGCGCACGGGCTCGATCCCGGCCTGGTCGAACGCGCCGACCGGTACATACAGTTCGCCCTCGTCGCCGCCGCGGAGGCGGTGACCGACTGCGGCATCGAATTCGGCGCCGAGGACCCGTGGCGCGTGGCCGTCTCGCTCGGCAGCGCCGTGGGCGGCACGACCCGCCTGGAGCACGACTACGTCCTGGTCAGCGAGCGAGGGCAACGCTGGGACGTCGACCACAGCGCCGCCGGCCCGCAGCTGCACCGGGCCTTCTCGCCCAGCACCCTGGCGTCCGACGTCGCCGAGTACTTCGGAGCCCAGGGGCCGGTGCAGACCGTGTCGACCGGCTGCACCTCCGGACTCGACGCGGTGGGCTACGGCTTCCACACGATCGAGGACGGCCGCGCGGACATCTGCATCGCCGGAGCGTCCGACTCCCCGATCTCCCCGATCACCATGGCCTGCTTCGACGCCATCAGGGCGACCTCGCCGAACAACGACGACCCGGCGCACGCCTCCCGGCCCTTCGACGCCCACCGCGACGGATTCGTCATGGGAGAGGGCTCCGCCGTGCTCGTCCTGGAGGAGCTCGAACACGCCCGTGCCCGCGGCGCGCACGTCTACTGCGAGATCCGCGGCTACGCCACCTTCGGCAACGCGTACCACATGACCGGACTGACCAGCGAGGGCCTGGAGATGGCCCGGGCCATCGACAGCGCGCTCGGACAGGCCCGGCTCGACCCCTCACTCATCGACTACGTCAACGCGCACGGGTCGGGCACCCGCCAGAACGACCGTCACGAGACCGCCGCGGTCAAACGGTCGCTGGGCGCCCACGCCTATGACACGCCCATGAGTTCGATCAAGTCCATGGTGGGCCACTCGCTCGGTGCGATCGGCGCGATCGAGGTCGTCGCCTGCGTGCTGGCCCTGGCCCACCAGGTGGTCCCGCCGACGGCGAACTACGAGACCCCGGACCCCGAGTGCGACCTGGACTACGTTCCGCGCACCGCCCGCCCGCGCAAGCTCGCCAACGTGCTGTCCGTGGGCAGCGGCTTCGGCGGGTTCCAGTCCGCAGTGCTCCTGACAGGGCAGGCCGGGAGGAAACGATGAGTGCTCAGCCCAACCGCCGCACCGCCATCACGGGGATGGGTGTGGTCGCGCCCAACGGACTGCAGACGGAGACCTACTGGAAGTCCGTCGAGGAGGGCCTGTCCGTACTCGACCGGATCACCCGGGAGGGATGCGGGCACCTTCCGCTCCGTGTCGCCGGCGAGGTCCGGGGATTCGACCCGGCGGCACTCATCGAGGAGACCTTCCTCGTCCAGACCGACCGCTTCAGTCACTTCGCGATGGCCGCCGCCGGTGCCGCCCTGAAGGACGCGGGGCTGAGCGACGCGGCCGCCGACTCCCCGTACTCCGTCGGTGTGGTCACCGCTGCCGGATCCGGTGGTGGTGAATTCGGCCAGCGGGAGCTGCAGAAGCTGTGGGGACAGGGGTCCCGCTTCGTCGGTCCCTACCAGTCCATCGCCTGGTTCTACGCGGCCAGCACGGGCCAGATATCGATCCGCAGCGGCTTCAAGGGCCCCTGCGGCGTGGTGGCGAGCGACGAGGCCGGCGGGCTGGACGCCGTCGCGCACGCCGCCCGCACCGTGGGGCGGGGGACCGACGTGGTCGTGGCCGGGGCGGCCGAAGCGCCGCTCGCTCCGTACTCGATGGTCTGCCAGCTCGGATACCCGGAACTCAGCACGGTCGAGGATCCGGCGCGGGCCTATCGCCCCTTCACCTCCGCGGCCTGCGGCTTCGTCCCGGCCGAGGGCGGTGCCGTGCTGATCGTCGAGGACCTGGACCGCGCACGCCGACGCGGCGCGGACGTCCGCGCCACCGTGGCGGGCCACGCGGCCACGTTCACCGGCGCCTCGCGCTGGGACCGCTCACGGGAGGGACTCGCCCGTGCCATCCGCGGTGCCCTCGACGAGGCCGGCTGCGCACCGGAGGAGATCGACGTCGTCTTCGCCGACGCGATGGGTGTCCCGGAGGCGGACCGCGCCGAGGCCCTCGCCCTCGCCGACGCCCTGGGCCCGCACGGCATCCGCGTGCCCGTCACGGCTCCCAAGACCGGCATCGGGCGGTCCTACTGCGGGGCGCCCCTGCTGGACGTCGCGGCCGCGGTGATGGCCATGGAGCAAGGGCTGATCCCGCCCACGCCCAACGTCTTCGACATCTGCCACGACATCGACCTGGTGACGACGGCGGCGCGCCCGGCCGAGCTGAGCACGGCCCTGGTCCTCAGCCGTGGACTCATGGGCTCCAACGCGGCGCTGGTACTGCGCCGCGACCCGGGACCGGCCGCCCGGTGAAGCCCACCGCACCCGTACGCACCCGTTCGACAAGGAGAACGCGCATGAGCAGTGAAGTGACCCTGGAAGAGCTGGCCGCACTGATGAAGAAGGCCGCCGGTGTCACCGTCGACCCGCACGACCTCGAAGCCCGGGTGGACACCCCCTTCGCCGAGTTCGGGCTGGACTCGCTGGGTCTCCTCGGCATCGTGGGCGAGCTGGAGAACCGGCACGCCCGGGCGCTCCCCACCGACGCGGAGAAGTGCAAGACCCCCCGCGACTTCCTCGACCTCGTCAACAGCACGCTCACGGCAGGAGCCTGACATGGCAGGACACACCGAGAACGAGATCACCATCGCCGCACCCCTCGACCTCGTCTGGGACATGACCAACGACATCGAGAGATGGCCGCAGCTGTTCAGCGAGTACGCGGCCGCCGACGTGCTGTCCCGGCAGGGCGACACGGTGACCTTCCGCCTGACCATGCACCCCGACGAGAACGGCAAGGTGTGGAGCTGGGTGTCGGAACGGACCACCGACCGCGACAAACTCACCGTCACGGCACGCCGGGTCGAACCCGGCCCGTTCGAGTACATGAACATCCGGTGGGAGTACGAGGAGACCCCCGACGGCACCCGGATGCGCTGGACCCAGGACTTCGCCATGAGGCCGGACGCGCCGGTCGACGACGCCGGGATGACGGACATCATCAACCGCAACTCGCCCGTCCAGATGGCCCTCATCCGCGACCGCATCGAGCAGGCCGCCGACGAGCGGCGGACCTCCCCCGTCACGCCCGCCTGAACGGCGCCGCCGCGTAAGGAGACCTCATGCACCACGCCCTGATCGTCGCCCGGATGGCCCCGCACGCCGCTCCGGACATCGCCGAGGTCTTCGCGGCTTCCGACCGCGGCGACCTGCCCCGCCTCGTCGGGGTGACCCAGCGTTCCCTCTTCCAGTTCGGCGATGTGTACATGCACTTCATCGAGGCCGAGCAGGACCCGGGCCCCGCCATCGCGCGCGTGGCCGGGCACCCCGAGTTCCGCGACATCAGCAGCAAGCTCGAGGCGTACGTCAGCCCGTACGACCCGCAGACCTGGCGCGGTCCGAAGGACGCGATGGCGCAGTGCTTCTACCACTGGGAGAGAGACACGGCCCCGGCCGCCCGGTGACGCCGAGGAGAGATGAGAAGGCCGCCGCCCCGTGAGGGCGGCGGCCTTCTCTCGTCCGTGCGGCCAGGAGCTCAGGACGAGCGGGCCAGTGCCGGCAGCAGGCGCAGGGCGTTCTCCCGGTTGATGCCCCTGAGCTGTTCCGGCGAGACGAAGGGATCGGAGTCCAGGGCGGGTACCGCGACGTCGGCGACGACCTGCGCGGGGGTGGGCGGCCAGTCCGTGCCGAAGAGGACCCGGCTGGGATCCACCGTGGCCAGCAGCGTGGGCGTGGCGGAGGGAGACATGGGGCCCGCCGTGTCGAAGTAGAACCGGTGCAGGTAGTCACGGACCCTGCCCGGCTCGATGCCGGGAGTGAGGTGCCCGCCGAAGAGTTCGAGCCGCGTGGCCATGTACGGCAGGAAGCCTCCCCCGTGGGGGAGGACGAAGCTGAGATTCGGATAGCGGTCCAGGGTGCCGTTGCGGATCAGGTTGATGGCCGCGCGTGTGGTGTCCATGAGGAAGTCGCACACGAAGGGCGGCATGCCCGGCAGTCCGGCACCGCCGTCCTTTCCGGCCGGCACCTCCATGGGATGCGTGCTGATGACGGCGGACCGGTCGTTCAGCTCCTGCAGGAGGCGGTCGTGGGAGGCGTCACCGAGGTAGACACCGTCCATGCTCGTTCTCGTGCTCACTCCGACGGCCCCGAGCTCGTCGAGCCCGTAGCGGAGGCTCCACTGCGAGAGTTCCAGGTCGTCCAGGAACACGGGAGTGAAGAAGGCGAAGCGCGCGGGACGGTCCTCGACGACATCGGCCGCCGCCCGCAGGGCGATCCGTGCGCTCTCCTGGCGCTCCGCGCGCTCACGGAACCGTCCGAGCATCGCGACGGTCATGACGGCGGTGCTGATGCCCGTCTTGTCCATGACCTCCAGAGCCGCGTCCAGGTCCCAGCGTGTCCACCAGGGCAGCCGCTCGCGGTTGACGACACCGCGTTCTTCCGCCCAGTCCAGCCAGGCAGGCGCGGTGAAATGGTGGTGGACGTCCACTCGGCCCGCTACGGGGCCGTCTTCGAATGTCATCGGCATGTCCTCGGTGTGGTCGTTTCGGTGGGTGCTCAGGTGCGGCAGAGCACGGTCCGCAGCACGTCCGTCAGCACCCGATCGGGGGACGGCAGGTGGGTGGGCGCGCGCCAGGCGACGAAACCGTCCGGGCGTACGAGGACGGCACCGTCGTCGGCGGTGCCGTGCAGCGCCGCCCAGTCGGCATCCGGCTCGGGAACGAGGTCGTGATCAGGGCCGTCTCCCACGAGATACACCTCGACCGGAACGCCCAGGTTCTCGCCGGCCTGCTCCGCCGCGCGGCGCCACCGGTGGCCTTCGGCCCCGGCGAGCACGACGAAGGAACGCTCGTACAGATCGAGAGTGGAGATCCTGGCGCCTGCCCTCCTGACCCACATGTGGGGTGCGCGGCTCCCCGGCGCTCCGTCGATCAGGAAGGTGTCCGGGACGACCGGCCGCCGAGGGGAGGCGCCCACCACTGCGTTCGAGGCGTACCGGTAGCAGAGCGCGACCGTCATGAGGTCCGCCGCGTCGTTGTTGCGTCCCGCTGCCGGGCGGAATGCGGGGTGCTGCTCCTCGGTGGCCTGCTGGGAGGCCCGTGCGCTCGTCGTGACAGCGACAGGCCGTCGTTCACACTCGTAGGTGTCGAGCAGTGGCAGGCCGGCCCAGCCACGCAGTACCGCGGCGAGTTTCCAGGCGAGGTTGTGGGCGTCCTGGATCCCGGTGTTGGAGCCGAACGCCCCGTTGGGCGGCATTTCGTGAGCCGAGTCACCGGCCAGAAAGACCCGGCCCTGCCCGTAGCTGTCCGCGACTCGCTTGGAAGCGTGCCAGGGCGCCTTCCCCGTGATCTCGACATCAATGTCCGGAACACCGACAGCCGCGCGAATATGTGCCGCGCAGCGCTCGTTTCCGAAGTCCTCCAGGGTTTCGCCCCGATCTGGAGACCAAGGGATATGAATGACCCACCGCTCTTCGTTGTCCACGGGCAGCAGGGCGCCTTCCCCCTGCGGATCCGTGGTGTAACAGACGATGAAGCGCTTCGGCCCGACGTATTCCTTGAGGGTCTTGCTGCGGAACGTGACACTGACGTTGTGAAACAGGGCACCGGGCCCGGACTGGCCGATTCCCAGCTGTTTGCGAACGGGGCTTCTCGGGCCGTCGGCGGCCACCAGGAAATCAGCTTTCACGGTGCAGGTCTCACCGGTGTCCCGGCGCATGACCTGTGCCAGCACTCCCTCTTCGTCCTGCGTGAAGGAAAGCAGCTCCGATCCGAAGCGGATGTCCCCGCCCTGGCGGGCGCGGTTCAGCAGGACCGGCTCCAGATCGTTCTGGCTGCACAGGCACCAGTTCGAGGAGCTGACCCGGGAGACGTCCATGCCTGCGGCGATGTCCTGGACGATCCAGCGGCGCTGGTTCCCTGCGAGGGTGTCCACCTGGAGCACGCCGTCGTTCCCGGCGAGAGCGAAGGCGGCCTCCCGCACGCTCTGCTCCAGTCCGGCGGCCCGGAAGATCTCCATGGTGCGCACGTTGTTCCCGCGGCCGCGTGGGTGCGTCGATGTCTCGGCATGCCGCTCCACGAGCATGTGCTCGATTCCGAGACGCCCCAGGAACACGGAGGTGGAAAGACCCACCAGGGATCCGCCTACGATGAGAACTGGTACAGATTCCACTCCGCGTCCGCTCACTGGTTTCCTCGTCCTCCGGCGACTGCCCAGCCCGGGAACGGTGGACTGGCCCGTCCATGATGTTTACCAAGCAGGACTTACGCGCGCGATCCGGGGCGCCCCGGGGTACGCCGGCCGGGTAACCGGAGCAATTCCGCGGACATCCTGCGGCGCTCGGACTCATATGGCCGCGCAGCGTTTGCGGCGCAGCGGCGGCCGGGAAATCGTGTGACCGACCGACGGAATTCTCGACCCCCGGGACCAGCCATGACGCAAGCGTTCGCATCCGAGGAAATGTCGCCCGAAGAGGCCGCCGCCGCGGCCTCGGCATGCAGCCGGGAGTTTCGCGCCGACCCGCATCCCGTCTACGCCGCGCTCAGGGCGACAGCCCCCGTATGCCCGCTGAAGCCCCCGCACGGGGTCGACACGTATCTCATCACCCGGTACGACGACGCCCGTGCGGCCCTGGCCGATCCTCGGCTGAGCAAGGACATGTACGGCGCCATCGACGCCTACCACCGGATCTTCGGCGACTCGTCGATCGCCCTGGACGACAACATGCTCTTCTCGGACCCTCCCAAGCACACGAGGCTCCGCAGGATCGTCGGCACCACCTTCACCCCCAAGAGGGTGGAATCGCTACGGCCCAAGGTCCAGAAGATCGCCGACGAACTGCTGGACCGCTGCCCGGCGTCCGAACCCCTGAACCTGCTCCCGGAGTTCTGCTTCCCGCTGCCGCTGCACGTGATCTGCGAGCTCCTCGGCGTCCCGGAGAACGAACGCAGGCAAGCCCAGGAATGGTCCGCCACCGTCGCTCAGACCGGCTTCGGGCCGGAGGCGAGGAAGGCGCTGGAACTGGCCGAGGGCAACCTGCGCGACTATCTGGTGGACCTGATCGCGCGGAAGCGGAAGGAGCCGGACGGAGCTCTGCTCAGCGCACTCGTCACGGCGCAGGACGAGGACGGCGCGCTCACCGACCACGAACTCGTCTCCACCGCGTGGGTGCTGCTCTTCGCGGGCCACAAGTCGACCGCGTACCAGATCGGCAACGCCGTCTACCACCTGCTCGGCCGACCGGAGCAGAAGCGCCTGGCCTTCCGCGACCCGGAGGCGACGGCCGCAGCCGTCGAAGAGATCTTCCGGTTCGAGACCTCCGTGGAGAACTCGACGTTCCGCTACGCGACGGAAGACATCAAGATGCGCGACACACTCATCCCCAAGGGTGCGCTCGTGCAGATCTCGCTCACGGCGGCCAACCGGGACCCGGAGATGTTCCCCGACCCGGACCGCATGGACGTCGAGCGCCCGAACGTCCAGGCGACACACCTCGCATTCGGCCTCGGCCCGCACTACTGCATCGGCGCGCCGCTGGCACGTCTGGAGATGCAGATCGCCCTCACCACGCTCTTCGGGCGCCACCCCGACATGGCCCTGGTCGGGGAGCCGGAGAACGTGCGCTGGCTGACCGTGCCGTTCCCCGCCTTCCGCGGGCTCGCGGAACTCCCCGTCGTCCTCGACCCGTCGTGACGGGGCAGGCTCCGGCACCGGCGCGGGTGCGAGTGGTGCGCCTGCTGCACGTCCGGGAGGGAAGGGAAGCGGATTTCGTGGACGCCTACCAAGGCGTACGCGACGGCGCCGTGCGGTCCCCCGGGCATCTGCGCGAACAGCTCTGCCGCTCCCTCGATGATCCCGGTCGATGGCTGCTCACCAGCGAGTGGGAGAGCCTCGAGGCCATCAAACGCTGGCGCACCGACCCTGAGCACGCCACTCTGGTCGGTCCGATGAACGCCTGTCTGCACGACGACCGGTGGACCGGGGTCTTCGAGATCATGCCCGAGAGCACGGGTGACCGAAGGCCGAGACAGGGCTGACCATCATGTGACCGGCCGGTAAGGTCGGGTTCGTGCCGAAGCCGCTCAGTCTCTCCTTCGATCCGATCGCGCGCGCCGACGAACGCTGGAAGCAGCGCTGGGGAAACGTGCCGTCCATGGCCGCGATCACCTCGATCATGCG
Source organism: Streptomyces afghaniensis 772 (assembly GCA_000415505.1). Lineage (GTDB taxonomy): Bacteria > Actinomycetota > Actinomycetes > Streptomycetales > Streptomycetaceae > Streptomyces > Streptomyces afghaniensis. The sequence goes on along the minus strand of KE354388.1, from coordinate 20,780 downwards.
CGCCCAGCAGATCCTCCTCGCCGAGGTCGACGCGGTGGTCAAGCCGTACGGGCTGACGTTCGCGCGCTACGAGGCGCTGGTGCTGCTCACCTTCTCCAAGTCGGGCGAGCTGCCGATGTCCAAGATCGGCGAGCGGCTCATGGTGCATCCCACCTCCGTGACGAACACCGTGGACCGGCTCGTGAAGTCGGGTCTCGTCGGCAAGCGGCCCAACCCCAACGACGGACGCGGCACCCTCGCCAGCATCACCGACAAGGGCCGTGAGGTGGTCGAGGCGGCCACCCGCGACCTGATGGCGATGGATTTCGGGCTCGGGGTGTACGACGCGGAGGAGTGCGCCGAGATCTTCGCGATGCTGCGGCCGCTGCGGATCGCCGCGGGGGACTTCGAGGAGGGGTGACCCGGGCCAAGATCTCCCGGAACGGGTGGTTACGCTCGACGGCATGAAAAAGAGCGTGCTGACCCGCTATCGCGTGATGGCCTACGTCACCGGCGTACTGCTGGTCCTGCTGACCTTCGGCATGATCGGCAAGTATGTGCTCGACCTGAACGGCGCGGCCGACTTCACGCGCGTCGTCAGCATCGCGCACGGCTGGCTCTACGTCGTGTACCTGATCTTCGCCTTCGACCTGGGCTCCAAGGCGAAGTGGCCGGTGGGCAAGCAGATCTGGGTGCTGCTCGCGGGGACCATCCCGACGGCCGCGTTCTTCGTGGAGCGCAAGATCAGCCACGAGCTCGAGGCCAGGGTCGCGGAGGACTCGCCCGCGACCGCCAAGGCGTAACCGCACCGCCGTACGGACGAACGTACGGCGGTCTGCCATCGACATTTACTTGGACGTCCTAGTAAATTCGATGGTATGGACGCTGACGCCATAGAGGAAGGCCGCCGTCGCTGGCAGGCCCGGTACGACTCCGCGCGCAAGCGCGAGGCCGACTTCAGCACGCTCTCCGGCGATCCCGTGGAGCCGGTGTACGGGCCCCGGCCCGGCGACAGGTACGACGGGTTCGAGCGGATCGGCTGGCCCGGGGAGTACCCCTTCACCCGCGGCCTGTACGCGACCGGCTACCGAGGGCGTACGTGGACCATCCGGCAGTTCGCCGGGTTCGGCAACGCCGAGCAGACCAACGAGCGCTACAAGATGATCCTCCGCAACGGCGGGGGCGGGCTCTCGGTCGCCTTCGACATGCCGACGCTCATGGGCCGCGACTCCGACGACCCGCGCTCGCTGGGCGAGGTCGGGCACTGCGGTGTCGCGATCGACTCGGCGGCCGACATGGAGGTCCTGTTCAAGGACATCCCGCTGGGTGACGTGACGACGTCCATGACCATCAGCGGACCGGCCGTGCCCGTCTTCTGCATGTACCTGGTCGCCGCCGAACGGCAGGGCGTCGACACCTCCGTCCTGAACGGCACGCTCCAGACGGACATCTTCAAGGAGTACATCGCCCAGAAGGAGTGGCTCTTCCAGCCGGAACCGCACCTGCGGCTGATCGGCGACCTCATGGAGCACTGCGCGGCAAGCATCCCCGCCTACAAGCCGCTGTCGGTCTCCGGCTACCACATCCGGGAGGCCGGGGCGACGGCCGCGCAGGAGCTGGCCTACACGCTGGCGGACGGCTTCGGGTACGTGGAGCTGGGCCTGTCGCGCGGTCTTGACGTCGACGTCTTCGCGCCCGGCCTGTCCTTCTTCTTCGACGCGCACGTCGACTTCTTCGAGGAGATCGCGAAGTTCCGGGCCGCGCGGCGGATCTGGGCCCGCTGGATGCGGGACGTGTACGGGGCGCAGTCGGAGAAGGCGCAGTGGCTGCGCTTCCACACCCAGACGGCGGGTGTCTCCCTCACCGCGCAGCAGCCGTACAACAACGTCGTACGGACGGCTGTGGAGGCGCTGGCGGCCGTGCTCGGCGGGACGAACTCGCTGCACACCAACGCCCTCGACGAGACCCTCGCGCTGCCCAGCGAGCAGGCGGCGGAGATCGCGCTGCGGACCCAGCAGGTGCTGATGGAGGAGACCGGGGTGGCCAACGTGGCCGACCCGCTGGGCGGCTCCTGGTACGTCGAGCAGCTCACGGACCGGATCGAGGCCGACGCCGAGAAGATCTTCGAGCAGATAAGGGAGCGGGGACTGCGGGCGCACCCCGACGGGCAGCACCCGATCGGGCCGATCACCTCCGGGATCCTGCGGGGCATCGAGGACGGCTGGTTCACCGGGGAGATCGCGGAGTCGGCGTTCCGGTACCAGCAGGCCCTGGAGAAGGGTGACAAGAAGGTCGTCGGGGTGAACGTCCACACCGGGTCGGTGACCGGCGATCTGGAGATCCTGCGGGTCAGCCACGAGATGGAGCGGGAGCAGGTCCGGGTGCTCGCGGAGCGGAAGGCCGGGCGGGACGACGCGCGGGTCCGGGCGGCGCTCGACGGCATGATCGCCGCGGCGCGGTCGGACGCGAACATGATCGAGCCGATGCTGGAGGCGGTACGCGCCGAGGCGACGCTCGGCGAGATCTGCGGGGTGCTGCGGGACGAGTGGGGGGTGTACACGGAGCCTGCCGGTTTCTGAGCTCCGCGCCAGCGTGGTTCAGTGTCCGCAGTCAACCATCAGTGCATGATCCGCTGACGACTGGAGGACCTCCGTGGAACCCATCACGGCAGGACTGCTCGTGGCGCTCGCCTCGGGGACGGCCGGTGCGGCCGGCGAACAGATCTGGGCGTCCCTGCGCGACCTGGTCGCCCGAAGGGGACCCCGGGCCGGCGAAGGGGAGCCGGCGGTGCCCGCCGAGCCACCGCGCACCGAGGAGCGGGCCGGGCAGCTCGCCGCGCTGCTCAACGAACGCGCCCGGCAGGACCCCGACTTCGCGGCGGCGCTGGAGATCTGGCGGCGGCGGGCGGACGCGGAGGTCGGCTCACGCTCCGGGGACGTTCACAACGAGATCTCCGGCGGCACCCAGGGCACGGTGATCCAGGGCCGGGACATCCACGGCAACATCACCCTCGGCGGCGGTTCCTCCTGAGCGGGCCGGCCGGCTGACCCAGGGAACACGGCTCAGCCGGCGGCCGGGTGCGCGGCTTCTGCCGCCAGGCCCCTGAGCAGCACCAGGGTGAAGCCGCGGACCCACTCCTCGTCCACCGGCTCCCCGCTCACCAGCGTGCGGTGGACCACCGCTCCCGCCACCATGTCGAAGATCAGGTCCGCTGTGCGGGACGCGGTGACGGGGTCCGGCTCGGGCGGGAGTTCGCCCCTCGCCTGGGCCCGGGATCTGCCCTCCAGGACCAGGCGTTTCTGGCGGTCGACGACCGACTCGCGGATGCGTTCGCGCAGGGCGTCGTCGCGGGTGGCCTCCGCGACCACCGCCATCAGGCCGCTCTTCGCCTCCGGGCGGGCCAGGATGGCGGCGAACTGGAGGACGACGCCCTCGATGTCCGCGGCCAGTGAGCCGCTGTCGGGGAGCTCCAGTTCGTCGAAGAGCTCCGCGACAGCGTCGACGACCAGTTCGTTCTTGCCGGACCAGCGGCGGTACAGCGTCGTCTTCGCAACCCCGGCGCGTGTCGCCACGTCTCCCAAGGTGAGCTTGGACCAGCCCAGTTCGACCAGCGCCGCCCGCGTCGCGGCCAGGATCGCGGCGTCCGCCGTGGCGCTGCGCGGGCGCCCGGTGCGGCTGGCTGGGCTGCGGCTGTGCATGTCATGACCATAAACCGGCGGTTCCCGTGCGGCCGTGAGGGAGATCACCGGGGGGTGGTGTTCCGACGGTTCGGTGTGGCATTACGCTACGACTCGTAGCGAAAGCCCGTGAGGGACGTACACGGGCTCGAGTGACCTGGCGTGGGGTGGGGACCCGGCGCCGAAGGGCTCCCGACCGGCCCGGCTTTCACACCGTTTTTCACACGCGCGCGCAGTACGGGGGAGGATAGGCGCATGCAGCCACGGAACATGTCCATGAGCGGAGTCGTCGACCTCGCCGCGGTGAAGGCGGCCCAGGAGGCCAAGGCGAAGGCGGAGCAGGCGCGTGCGCAAGCCGCCCGGGAAGGCGGCGCGGGGGCGATCTCCCCGGCCGATCTCGTCATCGACGTCGACGAGGCGGGGTTCGAGAGGGACGTCCTCCAGCGGTCCGCCGAGGTGCCCGTCGTCATCGACTTCTGGGCCGAGTGGTGTCAGCCCTGCAAGCAGCTGAGCCCGGTCCTGGAGCGGCTGGCCGTCGAGTACAACGGCCGCTTCCTGCTCGCCAAGATCGACGTCGACGCCAACCAGATGCTGATGCAGCAGTTCGGCATCCAGGGGATCCCGGCGGTCTTCGCGGTCGTCGCGGGGCAGGCGCTGCCGCTCTTCCAGGGGGCCGCGGGCGAGGCGCAGATCCGGCAGACGCTGGACCAGCTGGTGCAGGTCGCGGAACAGCGCTTCGGCCTGACCGGCCTCGCCGTCGACCCCGAGGCCGAGCCGGGCGGCGGCGCCCAGCCGGCTCCCGAGCGGCCGGCCGGCCCGTACGACGGGCTCCTCGAGGCCGCCGTGCAGGCGCTCGACTCGGGTGACCTGAGCGGTGCCGTCCAGGCCTACAAGAACGTACTGAACGAGGACCCGGGCAACGAGGAGGCCAAACTGGGTCTCGCCCAGGCCGAGTTGCTCCAGCGGGTGCAGGGCGTGGACCCGCAGCAGGTGCGCAGGGAGGCGGCCGAGAAGCCGGCCGACGTGCAGGCGCAGATCGCCGCCGCCGACCTGGATCTGGTGGGCGGCCATGTGGAGGACGCCTTCGGCCGGCTCATCGAGACCGTGGCGCGTACGGTGGGTGACGACCGGGACACCGTGCGGATGCGGCTGCTGGAGCTGTTCGAGGTGGTCGGACCCGAGGATCCGCGCGTGATCGCGGCCCGTAGGGCCCTGGCTCGGGCCCTGTTCTGACCAGTCGTTAAACGCACGGGCCTGTGGTGCCCATGTGAAGAATTTGCCGACAGGGCGTCACCGCGGCCGCGCTTTACCAAAACTTGGTAATCGCGGCCGCTGTTACTACGAGTAAGTCATGGGCGTTGATCTGTCGGTTTCTGTCCAGCGATCAACAGCTTTGTACCGCCGTTCGGCACCACCCTGTGTCGTCGTCCGAGACCGGGGGGTCGTTGTTCGGTTATCCCGCCGTTACTAGCCAGTAACGAACCCCCTTGTGCGGGCGGCGAGAATGCACCACGATCGGCCACGCTCGGTCCATTCCCGTACCCCGGCAGCCGGTTGGGTCGCGGGACGTCCTGGGTCCCCACCGAGCAGAGCCGGCGGCAGTGGCGCCGGCTCTTGGACAGGGGGGTCTTCGCCCACCCGGCGAAGCCTGTCCAGCAGGGTTGTGCGTGATGCGTGTCAGGCGCGACCAGTGGTTGTCGCTCGGGGGTGATCGCCGGTGATTCGGGCGCTAGTTGCGCCGCCGAGTGCAGGCGCTCTCCTTCCCGAGGACGTAGCACTTCTCCCATCCCTGCACGGCTGAGCCGCGATTCGGGGCGAGCCAGGTCAGGAGATGTACGTCCGAGAAGGAGGAAATATGGAGTCCCAGGTGCGTGGCGGGACCAGATGGAAGCGGTTCGCTGTGGTGATGGTGCCCAGCGTCGCCGCCACGGCTGCGATAGGTGTCGCCCTCGCGCAGGGCGCTCTCGCCGCGTCGTTCAGTGTCTCCGGGCAGTCGTTCAAGGTCACGACCGACCAGCTCGTCGGTACGGGCTTCTCGCAGTACGGCGCCCTCGACGAGGGATACACGATGGACGGCAAGAAGGCCGTCCACCCGGTCGCCGTCTCGTCGTTCAAGCAGGCGACGATCAAGAACCTGTGCCAGTCGGTCGTCACCCCGAACATTCCGGTGCTCGGGAACGTCAGCCTGATCCTGCGTGCGGGTCAGGGTGCGAAGCCGGTGGAGGCCCAGAACCTCTACATCGACGTCGCCGACCTCAGCGCCGATGCGACGTTCGAGAACATCGACATCGGTGTGGCGGCCAAGGACGCCAACAAGGGTCCGGCCATGCGGAAGGGCGAGACGTCCAACCCGTACGGCTTCGCCCAGCAGGCGGACAAGGCGACCCTGACCGACGTGAAGCAGACGGCGTGGGCGACCACTGCCGGAACCTTCAAGCTCAGCGGCCTGAAGATGTCGCTGTCGACGGGTGTCAAGGAGTGCTACTAAGCACTCGCTGACGGGCGGGGGAGCCGGTGGCGCCCCCGCCCGTCCACCTTCCGGCCGGGCCTTCACGGACGGCCCACATCACCACCACAGCAACGCCGTACCAGGGAGCTGTTTTTCCATGAGCGCCGAGACTCCTGCCGCAGACGGCCAGTTCACTCTCCGGAGGCAGCAGTTCCGCGCCTGGCGGGGTACGCGGCCGTTCTGGGCCGGGCTGTTCGTCCTGCTCAGCGGACTGCCCATCGCCTACTTCCCGTACGCGAACCTCCAGATCGGTCACCTGACGCTGGCGATGGCGACCACCGCGGGTGCCGGTTCCCTGATCATCGGCGTGCTGCTCGTCGTGCTGGGCGTCAGCCTCTGGTTCCAGAAGCACGTCCGCGTCTTCGCGGGTGTCGCGGCGATCCTGCTGGCGCTGGTGTCCATCCCCGTGTCCAACCTCGGCGGCTTCCTCATCGGCTTCCTCCTCGCCCTCGTGGGCGGGGCGATGGCCGTGGCCTGGGCGCCGGGCCCGCCGCCGGCGGGGCAGCTCGCCGGCCACGCGACGACGGGCACGGGCGGGGCTCCCGGCGGCACGGACCACGACACCACGGTGCTGCGGCCCGTGGACGGGGTGGGCGAGCCGAACGATCTGTCAGGAACGAACCCGGCCAACGGGGCGAACGGGAGGCACAGTGCCGGCTGACGAGGTGACCCACGGGGCTGATGTGGAGGCGTCCCGTGTGAGAACCGGGCCGCGCCACGCGGCACCCAAGAAGCCGCTGTTCACCAGGTTCAACAGGCCCGCCGGCAAGGCGATAGCCATGGCGGCGATGCCGACGGCGGTCCTCATGGGCATGGGCTTCACATCCACGCTCGCCATCGCCGACAGCAACAACCCGGCGACGCCGTCGTCGAAGAGCCTGACGGCCGACGAGTACAAGGACTGCGTGGCGGCCCTGGAGGACGCCAAGGACCCCAAGGGCGACGACTCCGCCTCGCCCACGCCGTCCCCCTCGGCGAGCGACGGGGCGAAGGACGAGGACGCCGGCAAGGGCGAGACGGATCCCACCCCCTCCCCCTCGGCCACCGAGGGCGGTACGGGCGCGGACCAGGACGATTCCTCTTCGTCGGATTCAGGTTCCGACGACAAGGGCGAGCCCGAGCCGGCCCCGTCCCCGAGCGCGCCCAGCGGCGGCGACTCGGCCGCCACTCCGTCCCCCTCGCCGTCCGAGAGCGGCGGCAACCTGCTGGAGGACATCGGCGACGCCATCGGCGGCATCTTCAACGGCGGGGACAAGGCCGGCGCGAGCCCGAGCCCGAGCCCCACCCCGTCCGCCTCCGCGTCCGAGGACACCGGGACCACGGGCGACGACGCCGCCGACACGGTGAAGGACACGGCCGAGAAGGCCGCCGGCACCGCCGAGGACACCGTCAAGGACACCACCGACAAGGCGTCCGAGACGGCCGAGGACACCGGCAAGGCCGTCGACAAGGCGGCCGAGCGAGCCGGGAAGGCGGCGGAGCAGGCCGGGAAGGCGGCCGGGGAGGCCACCGCCTCGCCCAGCCCGTCCCCGAGCTCCTCCACGGACGCCGAGGACTGCCCGGCCGCCACCGACGCCGAGGGCGGCGTCGACAACAAGGTGCCGCTGCCCGACGATCCGTGGTTCCTCAACGCCAGCTCGCTGACGCTGAAGGGCGCCGACTACAAGGGCGTCGTCGAGGTGCGCACCGCCAACGGCACCGTCAAGAAGGTCCTGAAGTACGTCATCTCCGGCGGCACCGACATCGGCGACCTCCACCAGACGGTCAAGGACAAGCAGTCCGGCAAGACCTACCACGTGCAGGCGGCCAAGGGCTCGACGTCCACGATCCGCGACGGCGACACGGTGATGTACACGGAGAGCATCTCCGGCAACCTGCTCGGACTGATCCCGATCACGTTCGACCCGGAGCACCCGCCGCCGCTGAACATCCCGCTGATCTACTTCACCAACGTGAAGGTCCAGCAGGCCGGCCAGTTCGGCGGGACCCTGCACGTGCCCGGGCTGCACAACTTCGTCACCGACTGAACGCCTCTCAAGGCCCGTTCGGGAGCCGCACAAGCCGAGGGCGCCCCCTGTTCCCAGGGGGCGCCCTCGGCGCCGTACACGGGCCCTCAGGCCCTTTCCGGGTCAGCTCTTGGCGCCGCCCAGGTGGTGGACGCGCACCATGTTGGTGGTGCCGGGGACGCCGGGGGGCGAGCCGGCCGTGATGACCACGATGTCGCCCTCGTTGAAGCGGTTCAGCTTCACCATCTCCTGGTCCACCAGGTCGACCATCTCGTCGGTGCTGTTCACGAACGGCACGACGTGCGGCTCCACGCCCCAGCTGAGCGCGAGCTGGTTGCGGGTGGACTCGTCCGTGGTGAACGCGATGATGGGCTGGACGGCGCGGTAGCGGCACAGCCTGCGGGCGGTGTCACCGGACTGGGTGAAGGCCACCAGGCCCCGGCCGCCGAGGAAGTCGGCGATCTCGCAGGCCGCACGGGCCACCGAACCGCCCTGCGTACGCGGCTTCTTGCCCGGGACGAGCGGCTGGAGCCCCTTGGACATCAGCTCCTGCTCGGCCGCGGTGACGATCTTCGACATCGTCTTGACGGTCTCGATCGGGTACGCGCCCACGCTCGACTCGGCGGACAGCATGACCGCGTCGGCGCCGTCCAGGATCGCGTTGGCCACGTCGGAGGCCTCGGCGCGGGTCGGACGGGAGTTGGTGATCATCGACTCCATCATCTGGGTCGCCACGATCACCGGCTTGGCGTTGCGCCGGCACAGCTCGATCAGGCGCTTCTGCACCATGGGGACCTTCTCGAGCGGGTACTCGACGGCGAGGTCACCGCGGGCGACCATCACGCCGTCGAACGCCATCACGACGTCCTCCATGTTCTGCACCGCCTGCGGCTTCTCCACCTTGGCGATGACCGGGACGCGGCGGCCCTCCTCGTCCATGATGCGGTGCACGTCCGCGACGTCCTTGGCGTCCCGGACGAACGACAGTGCGACCAGGTCGCAGCCCATGCGGAGCGCGAAGCGGAGGTCCTCGATGTCCTTCTCGGACAGGGCCGGCACGTTGACGGCCGCGCCGGGCAGGTTGATGCCCTTGTGGTCGGAGATGACGCCGCCCTCGATGACGATCGTCCTCACCCGGTGGCCCTCGACCTCGGTGACCTTCAGCTCGACGTTGCCGTCGTTGATGAGGACCTGGTCGCCCTTGGTCACGTCGCCGGGCAGGCCCTTGTAGGTCGTCCCGCAGATCGTCTTGTCGCCGGGGACGTCCTCGGTGGTGATGGTGAACTCGTCACCGCGGACCAGTTCCACGGGACCCTCGGCGAAGGTCTCCAGACGGATCTTGGGGCCCTGGAGGTCGGCGAGGACCCCGATGGCCCGGCCGGTCTCCTTGGCGGCGGCACGGACCCGGTCGTACCGGCCCTGGTGCTCGGCGTGCGAGCCGTGGCTGAAGTTGAAGCGGGCCACGTTCATGCCGGCCTCGATCAGCGCGACAAGCTGCTCGTGGGAGTCGACCGCGGGGCCGAGAGTACAGACGATTTTCGAACGGCGCATGGGGGCGATCCTATCGGTTTGTTTCGCAACGGAATATTCCGTCTGGCGGAAAATACAAAAGGGCGGGATGCCGCTCAGGTGTGATTCCCCGAACCAATTACCAGCGCGTAGGTCTGTGTCGCGATCTCCAATTCCTCGTCAGTAGGCACCACCGCCACCGCGACCCGGGCGCCCTCGGGCGAGATCAGCCGCGCCTCGTCGCCGCGCACGGCGTTGCGCTCGCCGTCCACCGCCAGGCCCAGCTCCTCCAGGCCCGCCAGGGCGGCCGCCCGCACGGGCGCCGCGTTCTCGCCGACACCGGCGGTGAAGGCCACCGCGTCCACCCGCCCGAGAACGGCGTAATAGGCGCCGATGTACTTCTTCAGGCGGTGAATGTAGATGTCGAACGCCAGCTCCGCCCGCTCGTCGCCCTCGTCGACGCGGCGGCGGATCTCCCGCATGTCGTTGTCACCGCACAGACCGATCAGACCGCTCTTCTTGTTGAGAAGAGTGTCGATCTCGTCGGCGGACATTCCACCAACGCGCATCAAATGGAAGATGACGGCCGGGTCCATGTCTCCCGAGCGCGTACCCATCACGAGCCCCTCCAAAGGCGTCAGCCCCATGGAGGTGTCCACGCACCGACCACCCCTGACGGCCGAGGCCGACGCCCCGTTGCCCAGGTGCAGCACGATGACGTTCGTCTCGGCGGGGTCCTTGCCGAGCAGCTCGGCGGTGGCCCGGGAGACGTAGGCGTGGGAGGTGCCGTGGAAGCCGTAGCGCCGGATGCGGTGCTCGTCGGCCGTCTTCACGTCGATCGCGTAGCGGGCGGCCGACTCCGGCATCGTCGTGTGGAACGCGGTGTCGAAGACCGCGACCTGCGGCAGGTCGGGCCGCAGCGCCCGGGCCGTGCGGATGCCGGTGAGGTTGGCCGGGTTGTGCAGCGGGGCGACCGGGATGAGCCGCTCGATCTCGGCGAGCACGGCGTCGTCGATCACGGTCGGCTCGGTGAAGGACCTGCCCCCGTGCACCACCCGGTGCCCGATCGCGGCCAGTTCGGACGAGTCCAGCCCGAGGCCGTCCTTGGCGAGCTCCTCGGCGACGGCCTTCAGGGCGGCGTCGTGGTCGGCGATCGCCCCGCCGCGCTCCCGGCTCTCTCCGCCGGCCGGGGTGTGCTTCAGCCGGGAGGTCTGCTCGCCGATGCGCTCGACCAGACCCACCGCCAGCCGGCTGCTGTCGCGCATGTCGAGCAACTGGTACTTCACCGACGAGGAGCCGGAGTTGAGGACGAGGACGCGGGTGGGGCTCACTGGGCGGTCGCCTTCTCGCTCGGGGACGGGGCGGGGGACTGGGCCTGGATCGCCGTGATGGCGACCGTGTTGACGATGTCCTGGACGAGGGCGCCCCGGGACAGGTCGTTGACCGGCTTGCGCAGACCCTGCAGCACCGGGCCGACGGCGATCGCGCCGGCCGAGCGCTGCACGGCCTTGTAGGTGTTGTTCCCGGTGTTCAGGTCGGGGAAGATCAGCACGCTCGCCTGTCCGGCGACCTCGGAGCCGGGCAGCTTGGTCGCCGCGACCGACGGCTCCACGGCGGCGTCGTACTGGATCGGGCCCTCGATCCTCAGGTCGGGCCGGCGGGTGCGGACCAGCTCGGTGGCCTCGCGCACCTTGTCCACGTCGGCGCCGGAGCCGGACGTGCCCGTGGAGTACGACAGCATCGCGATCCGCGGCTCCACGCCGAACTGCCCGGCCGTGGTGGCCGACTGGATGGCGATGTCGGCGAGCTGCTGGGCGTTCGGGTCCGGGTTGACCGCGCAGTCGCCGTAGACGAGGACCTTGTCGGCCAGGCACATGAAGAACACCGACGAGACGATGTCGGCGTCCGGCTTGGTCTTGATGATCTCGAACGCCGGGCGGATGGTCGCGGCCGTGGAGTGCACCGAGCCGGACACCATGCCGTCGGCGAGGCCCTCCTGCACCATCAGCGTGCCGAAGTAGTTCACGTCCGAGACGACGTCGTACGCCAGCTCCACGGTGACGCCCCGGTGGGCGCGCAGGGCGGCGTACTTCTCGGCGAAGGCGTCGCGCAGGTCGGAGGTGGCCGGGTCGATCAGCTGGGTCTCGCCGAGGTCGATGCCGAGGTCGGCCGCCTTCTTGCGGATCTGGTCGACCGGGCCGAGCAGGGTCAGCTCGCACACGCCCCGGCGCAGCAGCACCTCGGCCGCGTGCAGCACACGCTCCTCGGTGCCCTCGGGGAGGACGACCCGGCGCAGGTCGGAGCGGGCCTGCTCCAGCAGCTTGTGCTCGAACATCATCGGCGTGACCCGGTCGCTGCTCGGCGCGGAGACCCGGCGGGCCAGGTCGCCGGTGTCGGCGTACCGCTCGAACAGGCCGAGCGCCCGCTCCGCCTTGCGCGGGGTGGCCGCGTTGAGCTTGCCCTCCAGGGAGAACAGCTGCTCGGCGGTGGGGAAGCTGGTGCCGGCCACCGACAGCACCGGGGTGCCGGGTGCGAGACGGTCGGCGAGCGTGAGGATGTCGTCGCCGGGCACCTCGTCCAGCGTGAGGAGCACGCCCGCTATCGGCGGGGTGCCGGCGCTGTGCGCGGCGAGGGAGCCGACGACCAGGTCGGCCCGGTCGCCCGGGGTGACGACGAGGCAGCCGGGGGTCAGGGCGCCCAGGAAGTTCGGCAGCATCGCCCCGCCGAAGACGAAGCCGAGCACGTCCCGGGCCAGCCCCGAGTCGTCGCCGAGGACCACCTTGGCGCCGAGGGTGTGGCCGATCTGCGAGACGGTCGGGGCGGACAGCGCCGGCTCGTCGGGCAGGACGTAACACGGCACGGGCAGCCGGGAGTCGAGCTGGGCGGCGATCTCGTCGCGGTCCTCGCGGGCCACCCGGTTGGCGACCATGGCCAGTACGTCGCAGCCCAGCGTGTCGTAGGCCCGGTAGGCGTTGCGCGTCTCGGCGAGCACCGAGTCGACGGTCTGCTTGCGGCCGCCCACGACCGGGATCACGGACGCGCCGAACTCGTTGGCCAGCCGGGCGTTGAGCGACAGCTCGTCCGGGAGCTGGGTGCCGGCGTAGTCGGTGCCGAGGACCAGGACCACGTCGTAGTCGCGGGCGACCAGGTGGAAGCGGTCGACGAGCGTGGACACCAGCTCGTCCGTGCCGGCCTCGGCCTGGAGGGCGGACGCCTCGTGGTAGTCCATGCCGTAGACGGTCGCCGGGTCCTGGGCGAGCCGGTAGCGGGCGCGCAGCAGCTCGAAGAGGCGGTCGGGCCCGTCATGGACGAGGGGGCGGAAGACGCCGACCCGGTCGACCTGCCGGGTGAGGAGCTCCATGACCCCCAGTTCGACGACCTGGCGTCCGTCGCCGCGGTCGATGCCGGTCACGTACACGCTGCGGGTCACGCGCGCTCTCCGTTTCGTCTCGAGTGGGGGATGTGTATCAAGCCAATGGCTATCCAGCCACGGGCACAAAAATCGCCCACCGAGGTGAGCAGAACCCTCTTGACAATACCTCCGTCGATAGATAAGGCGCCCGTCAGCCTCGGGGTGCGACGCCGGGCTGTGGAGCGTGAAACAATCGGCAGAGGCTCACCGGTATCAACAGCGAGCAGGAGACACAGCACGATGCGTATCGGAGTTCTCACCGCAGGCGGCGACTGCCCCGGCCTGAACGCCGTGATCCGGTCGGTCGTGCACCGGGCGGTCGACAACTACGGCGACGAGGTCATCGGCTTCGAGGACGGTTACTCGGGCCTGCTGGACGGCCGCTACCGCACCCTCGACCTGAACGCGGTCAGCGGCATCCTGGCCCGCGGCGGCACGATCCTGGGGTCGTCCCGGCTGGAGCGCGACCGGCTCCGCGAGGCGTGCGAGAACGCGTCCGACATGATCCACGAGTTCGGCATCGACGCGCTGATCCCGATCGGCGGCGAGGGCACGCTGACGGCGGCCCGCATGCTGTCCGACGCCGGTCTGCCGGTGGTCGGCGTCCCGAAGACGATCGACAACGACATCTCGTCGACCGACCGCACCTTCGGCTTCGACACGGCGGTCGGGGTCGCCACCGAGGCGATGGACCGTCTGAAGACCACCGCCGAGTCCCACCAGCGGGTGATGGTGGTGGAGGTCATGGGGCGCCACGCGGGCTGGATCGCGCTGGAGTCCGGCATGGCGGCCGGCGCGCACGGGATCTGTCTGCCGGAGCGGCCGTTCGACCCGGCCGATCTCGTGAAGATGGTCGAGGAGCGCTTCGCCCGCGGCAAGAAGTTCGCCGTCGTCTGCGTCGCCGAGGGCGCCCACCCCGCCGACGGCACCATGGACTACGGCAAGGGCGCCATAGACAAGTTCGGCCACGAGCGCTTCCAGGGCATCGGCACGGCGCTCGCCCATGAGCTGGAGCGACGGCTCGGCAAGGAGGCCAAGCCGGTCATTCTCGGCCACGTCCAGCGCGGCGGCTCACCGACCGCGTACGACCGGGTGCTCGCCACGCGGTTCGGCTGGCACGCGGTGGAGGCCGCGCACCAGGGGCAGTTCGGCAGGATGACCGCGCTGCGCGGGACGGACATCGTGATGGTGCCGCTCGCGGAGGCCGTGACCGAGCTGAAGACCGTGCCGAAGGACCGGATGGACGAGGCCGAGTCGGTCTTCTAGAGCGGCCTGGGCCCGGGCCTAGGCCGGGCTCTGCTGGATCCTCGTCCAGAAGTGCTCGACGATCCGGTCGAGGAAGTCGCGGGCCGCGTCGCCGGCGTCGCTGCCGCCGCCGCCCCAGCTCAGGGTGGCGGCCATGTGTCCCTGGTAGTCCTGGTGCAGTGCCTGGAGGGCGCCCTCCAGGAACGGCCGGTCCAACGGCACGAGCTTGGCCACCGGGCGTACGTAGGCCTGCCAGCGGGTGGTGACGGCGTTGCGCAGCAGGTCGCCGAGCTTGGCGTTGCCGCCCGTGACGGTGACGAAGTCGGGCAGGCGGAGGCCGAGCAGCTCGGCGAGGGCGGCGGACTGGCGGTCGGTGCCGCGCCAGGTGTCGGTCTCCTCCATCCGCAGATAGGCGTGGAGTTCGTGTCCTACGGCACGGGCCACGTCCTCGGGGGCGAGGCCGCGGGCGATGCGGTGCTCGCGCAGGGTGCGGGGTCTGCCGATGAGTTCGCCGGGCGAGCACCACAACACCCCTGCGAGTGCGGTGAGTTCCGAGGCGGAAGGGGCCGCCGCCCCGCGTTCCCAGGCCATGACGTGGTCCGGGGTGATGCGGGGGTGCCCGTAGGAGACGCGCATGTCGTGGGCGACGCGCTCGGGTGTCATGCCGAGGGCCGCGCGCAGCCGGCGGGCGGCGGGGGCGTTGAAGGGCGGGGGTGTCGGGGTGGCGGGCAGGGAGTGGGGTGCGGGCTGGCTCGGGCGGGCTGAAGGTCGGCGCACGGGCCACAAGCTAGGGGCGCGGGGCTGCGGTGACTACGGTCTGTTCGGCCAGGATCACGGATTGTAGGAAGCTACGGCTACCGGCGGGTTCGATCGGGGCTGAAGATCGTCTGTCGGCCGGGGCGCGGGTGCGGCGAGGATGGCGCCGGGCCTGGTGAGCGTGGGCCCGGAAAGGCGGGCACTCAGGTGAACGGCAAGCTCAACGGGCATATTCGTGAGCGTCTTCTCGCGACGAACTTCTGGCATCTCGCGACGGTGGGTGCGGACGGAGCGCCCCAGGTGTCGCCCATGTGGGCGGACATCGAAGGGGAGTGCGTCATGGTCAACACGTCGATCGGGCGGGTGAAGGAAGAGAATCTGCGGCGCAATCCGTACGTTTCGCTGTCCCACCACGACCCCGCGAACCCGTACGACCGGGCGGAGATCCGGGGGAAGGTCGTCCGGTTCGTGGAGGGCGAGGAGGCGGAGCGGGCGATGGACCGGCTCGCGCGGAAGTACCTCGGGGAGGACCGCTATCCGTGGCTGCTGCCCGGGGAGCGCCGGGTGATGCTGCTGATCGAGCCGACGCGGGTGCGGAGGCTGGAGGGCGTGGAGCCGTTCCGGGCCGGGGTCCTGCCGGACGGGGCGGCCGGCTGACGGGCGACTGGCGGACGGCTTCGGAGGGCCTTCGGGCGGGCCCTCACTAACGCCAGTCGGGTGTGCCCGGTGCCGGTGGTAGCCGGGATTCGATCCTCGCCCGGATGTCCCGCATCACGGAGACGATGCGGGCCTCGTGCTCCGGGGTCAGCCGGGCCACCGGGACCGAGCAGCTGATGGCGTCGACGACCGGTGTGCCGTAGCGCAGGGCGAAGCCGAAGCCGGCGATGCCGTGCACCGTCTCCTCGCGGTCGATGGAGTAGCCGCGCTCGCGCACCCCGGCCAGGTCGGCGAGGAGGGCTGCCCGGTCGGTGCGGGTGTTCTCCGTGAGCGCGGTCAACGGCCACCGCGTGAACGGCAGTTCTTCGTCGGCGCGCTCCGCGAGCAGTGCCTTGCCGAGCGCGCCGGCGTGGGCCGGGACCCGGCGGCCGACCCGGCTGATGGTCCGCAGGTACTCGTGGGACTCACGGGTGGCGAGGTAGACGACGTCCCGGCCGTCGAGCCGGGCCAGGTGGATCGTCTCGCCGAGCGCGTCCGACGCCTCGTCGAGGTACGGGCGGACCGCCCGGACGTGCCGGTCCCCGTCCAGATAGCCGGTGCCGGTGAGCAGCGCGCGGATCCCGATGCCGTAGAGGGAGCCGGTGGCGTCCGTGCGGACCCACCCGGCGTCGACGAGCGTCTGGAGCAGCTGGTACATGCTGCTGCGCGGCACCCCCAGGTCCTCCGCGAGCTGGTCGAGGCGCGAGGGCTGTTCGCCCCGCTCGGCGAGCAGTTCCAGCAGCGCGACGGTCCGGGCCGCCGACTTCACGCCGCGGACCCCTCTGCTCTCCTGCATGCGCTCATCGTAGGTCCGCAGGAAATCCGTGATCGCCCGGCCATTGACCCGGCACGTTCATCCACTTAGCCTCCATCTGCATACGTGGACGCCGTCTGCATATAGGGATGGGACACCGGTTCAAAGGGGAACTGCCTTGCCTCTGCTCGTAGTCGGAATCAGCGTTCTGGTTCTGCTCCTCCTCATGACCAGGCTGAGACTGAACGGCTTCGCGGCCCTGCTGCTCGTGGCGGTCGGGGTCGCACTGGTCCAGGGGATTCCCGTGGCGACCATCCCGGACGTCCTCTCCGAGGGCATCGGGGACCAGATCGGCGACACCATGCTGACCATCGGACTCGGCGCCATGGTCGGCCGGGTGATGGGGGACGCGGGCGCCGCACAGCGCATAGCCGGCAAGCTCCTCGACGCCTTCGGGCCGCGCTGGGTCCAGGTCGCCATGGTGGTCACGTCCATGCTGATCGGCGTGACCATGTTCTACGAGGTCGCGTTCGTCATCATCGTGCCCATCGCGTTCACCCTGGTCAGGGTCACCGGGGCGAAGCTGCTGTGGGTCGGCCTGCCGATGTCCATCGCCCTGTCCACCATGCACAGCTTCCTGCCGCCGCACCCCGGCCCCACCGCCGTCGCCGCGACCTTCCACGCCTCCGTCGGACTGACGCTGTTCTACGGCCTGTTCGTCGCCGTGCCCGCCGGCGCGCTCATCGCCCTGACCTGGCCTCGCCTCCCGTTCGTCGCGCGGCTGACGCCGGCCATTCCCAAGGGCCTGGTCAGCGAGCGCGAGTTCACCGACGAGGAGATGCCGGGCCTCGGCTGGTCGCTGTTCGTGGCGCTGTTCCCCGTCGTGCTGATCGTGGCCGCCGCCGTGACCGACATGGCCGCCTCGGGCGACAGCCCGTTCCTGCACGTCGTCGCCTTCGTCGGGTCGGCGCCGATCGCCCTGCTGCTGACCCTGTGCCTGGCGGTCTGGGTGTTCGGACCGCGGATCGGGCGCAGCCTGAGCGACGTCGGCGTCTCCTGTGGCTCGGCGGCCCAGGCGATGGCGATGATCCTGCTGGTGATCGGCGCGGGCGGGGCCTTCAAGAACGTCCTCGTCGAAGGCGGGATCTCCGACTACATCAAGGAGGTCACGGACGGCTGGTCCATCTCGCCGATCGTCCTTGCCTGGCTCGTCGCCGTCATCCTCCGCATCGCGCTCGGCTCGGCCACGGTCGCGGTCGTCACGGCCTCCGGCGTGGCGCTGCCGCTGCTGGCGGGCAGCGGGGTGCACCCGGAGGTCATGGTGCTGGCCGTCGCCTGCGGCTCCATCGCCTTCTCCCACGTCAACGACCCCGGGTTCTGGCTGTTCAAGGAGTACTTCAACCTCTCCGTCATCGAGGCCATCAAGGTCCGTACGTCCTATACGACCGTGCTCGCCGTGCTCGGGCTGGGCGGAGTGCTCGTCGTCGAGTGGGGCCTCGACGTCCTGAGTCTGTGAACCGTATGTCGGTCTGTGAACCGTACTTCTGAGGAAGGGCAACTGATGAGCAGCAGGAAGCAGCCGACCGTCACGGCGTTCGCCGTCTACCCCGTCGCGGGCCGGGACAGCATGGAGCTGAACCTCTCCGGCGCGCACGGCCCGTACTTCACCCGCAACATCGTCGTACTCACCGACTCCGAGGGGCGTACCGGGTTGGGGGAGGTGCCCGGCGGGGAGAAGATCACGCGGACCCTGCGGGACGCCGAGTCGCTGGTCGTCGGGGCGAAGGTGGGGGACTACAAGCGGGTGCTGCGCGAGATCGGCGAGCGGTTCGCCGACCGGGACGCCGGGGGGCGGGGTGCGCAGACCTTCGACCTGCGGACCACCGTCCACACGGTGACCGCGGTCGAGTCGGCGCTGCTCGATCTGCTCGGGCAGCAGCTGGACGTGCCCGTGGCGGCGCTGCTGGGTGACGGGCAGCAGCGGGACTCCGTGCGGGTGCTGGGGTATCTCTTCTACGTCGGTGACCCGGACCGGACCGATCTGGAGTACGTCCGGGAGCCCGACTCGTTGGTGGAGTGGTACCGGGTGCGGCACGAGGAGGCGCTGTCGCCGGAGGCGATCGTGCGGCAGGCGGAGGCGGCCTACGAGCACTACGGGTTCCGGGACTTCAAGCTCAAGGGGGGTGTGCTGGCGGGGGCCGAGGAGGTCGCGGCCGTGCGCGCGCTCAAGTCGCGCTTTCCCGAGGCGCGGATCACGCTGGACCCGAACGGGGCGTGGTCGCTGCGGGAGGCGGTCGAGCTGTGCCGGCCGTTGCTGGGCACGCTCGCGTACGCCGAGGATCCCTGCGGGGCGGAGGGCGGTTACTCCGGGCGGGAGATCCTCGCGGAGTTCCGCCGGGCCACGGGGTTGCCGACGGCGACGAACATGATCGCGACGGACTGGCGCCAGATGGCCCATGCCCTGGCTCTCCAGTCGGTCTCCATCCCGCTGGCCGACCCGCACTTCTGGACCATGCAGGGGTCGGTGCGGGTGGCGCAGTTGTGCAACGCGATGGGGCTGACCTGGGGGTGTCACTCCAACAACCACTTCGACATCTCCCTGGCGATGGTGACGCACTGCGGGGCGGCGGCGCCGGGGGAGTACAACGCGCTGGACACGCACTGGATCTGGCAGGAGGGGCTGGAGCGGCTGACCGTCTCGCCGCCCCGCATCGTGGGCGGGGAGATCGCCGTGCCGGACGCGCCGGGGCTGGGTGTCGAGCTCGACATGGACCGGCTGCTGGCGGCGCACGAGCTGTACCGGGAGAAGGGGGTGGGGGCTCGGGACGATGCGGTGGGGATGCGGTATCTGGTGCCGGGCTGGGAGTTCGACGCGAAGCGGCCGTGTCTGGTGCGGTGAGGCTCCGGCGGTTGGGCGGGGTGCCTGCGGCGGCCTGGGGCTGCTTCGGTGGGGTGCGCGTTGCGCCTGCTCGCCGGTTGTGGGTCGGGGCCGCGCCGGGGGGTGTCCGTCCTCGGAACGGCGCGATGGGGTCGGACGCCGACTGACTGTCCGTTGACGCGCCAACCGCTGCGGGCGGACACCCCCGACACGGCCCCTTCCGTGCGTACGCGGGTGCGGGCGCGTCGTGGTCGCCCTCGCTGCGGGCAGTCGTGCCGCTGGGGCGGCACGGGTGGGCGCAGCGGCACCCCGCTCCGCCGGGTTGCGCTACGCCCCAGCCCCGGCAACCGCGCCGGTCAGCCCTTCACCGCCCCTCCCAGGGCGAAGCCCCCTCCCAGGCGTCGGGCGATCAGGACGTACAGAAGGATCACCGGTGTCGAGTAGACGACCGAGAACGCCGCCAGCTGCCCGTACGCCACCATGCCCCGGTTCCCGAAGAAGTCGTTGATGCTGACGGAGGCCGGCATCTGGTCGGGTGTCAGCAGGAGCATGAAGGGGACGAAGAAGTTGCCCCACATCATGACGAAGGAGAAGACCGTCACGACGGCCACGCCCGGGCCCATCAGGGGCAGCACGATGCGGATCAGGGACTGGAGGGACGACGCCCCGTCGGTCCAGGCCGCCTCTTCCAGTTCCTTCGGCACGCCATCCATGAAGTTCTTCATCAGCCAGATGGCGTACGGCAGTTGGGACGCGGCGAAGAAGAAGATCGTGCCCTGCATGGTGTCGATCAGGTCCACCCGGACGAAGAGCGCGTAGACCGGGACCATGATCGCCGTGATCGGCAGACTCGTCGCGAAGAGGATCGTCAGCAGGAACGGACGGTTGAAGCGGGAGCGGAACCGGGAGAGCGGGTAGGCCGCCAGGGCCGCGCAGACCACCGTCAGGAGCGTCGCGCTGCCGCACAGGATCAGGCTGTTGAGGAGGGGGGTGAAGGTGATCTCGGGGGTGAGGATCGCGTCGAAGTTGTCGAGGGTGAGGCCGTCGGGTGTCTTGACCCGGAGGTCGGCGTGGGGGTCCAGGGAGGACAGCACGACCCAGGCCAGGGGGAGGACGAACGCGGCGGCGACCACCAGGAGGCCCGCGTCGGCGGCCAGGCGGCGGGCCGTGCGGCGGGAGGCGAGGGTGACGGCCATGCGGGTCAGACCTCCGTCCGGAGCAGGCGCAGGTAGACGAGGGAGAAGAGGGAGCCGACCAGGAGGAGCAGCAGGGCCACCGCCGTGCCGTAGCCGATCAGGCTGTTCTGGAAGGCCTGTTCGTACATGAAGAGGGGCAGCGTCTGGCTCTTGCCGCCCGGGC
>KE354387.1 GCA_000415505.1 Streptomyces afghaniensis 772 | reverse complement strand
CTGCTCGACCGCCATCGCGTACGCGGCGGCGGCTATGCGGGCGAGGGCAACCGGGTGCCCGACCTGCTGTCCACCTACGAGGCGGTCCTGGCGGCCGACCGGGCCGGGCTCGCCCTCGACACCGGGCACCTCGCCGCGTTCGTCGACCGGGTGCGCGGCGCCGACGGCACCGCGTGGAGCCCGCTGGCACCCGGCAGTCGGCGGACCGCTCGCCGACTGTCTCGGCAGCCTGCTCGCCCGGCGCCTGACCGCGGGCCCCGGCGCGCTGCCGGCCCTCGCCCTGTCCTGAACGCCGAACCGCCGAACCGCCGAACCGCCGAACCGGAGGCCTCGTGCCCACGATCACCATCCGTACCCCCGAACTCCCCGTCCCCCGCCGTCGCGCCGTGGCGCTGCGCCTCACCCGCTGGCTCACCGCCGAGGGCGTCCAGGCCGGTCATGTCGTCGTGCGCTTCGAACCCACCGAGGACGGCACCGTCTTCTCCGGCGGGATGCCGGTCGAGGCCCTGCCGTACGAGACGGACGGCAGCGGTCCGCGCCACGCGTCCGTGACGGTCTGTGTTGGCCCCGACCGCGACGACGCCTTCCGCGACGGGCTCGCCCGGTGCATCACCGAGGCGCTCGGCGCCGACGCCCGAACTCCCTTCTGCTACCTGGAGTTCCGCCCCACCTCCCCCTCCGACGTCTACCTCGGCGCCGGCGAAGGGCTGCGCCGGGCCGACGGCACCACCGTGCAGCCCGCACCGGCCGCCGCCGTCTGACCACCCCGGGCGCCGACCCACCCCGCACCACCGGCAAGGAGTACGACCATGACCACGACCGTCCCCTCCCCCGAAGAGATCCACGACCGCACGCGCTCCGTCCTGGCCACCCGTATCGGCGACGCCTTCACCGACGTCCCCTCCGACGCGGACCTCCAGCAGGCGCTCGGCGAGCGCTACGACAGCCTCACCGCCATGGAGTGCATTTCCGCCGTGGAGAGCGAGTTCGGCATCGAGGTGGACTTCGTCGCCGACGACGTCCGCTTCTGGTTCTCCAGCGTGGAGCGGATGGTGCGCTTCACCCACGAGCGGCTGGAGGACACGGCGGCCCTCGGGCTGGGGAGCTGACCGTGCCGGACATCGCCTTCGCCACCTCCGGCAGCACCGGTCCGCCGGTGACCTGGCTGCGCACCGAGGACCAGTTACAGGCCGAGGTGACACTCGTGCACGAGACGGTGCTGGGCTCCGCCCGGTTCGGCCGCATCGTGTCCTACGCGCCCCCCGGCCACCTCTACGGCCGGCTGTACGGGCGTGAGCTGCCCCGGCTCGCGGACATCCCGGTGACCGGCCTGTGGGACGAGCCGCTCACCGTGCCGCCGCTCGACGACGGCGTCCCCACGCTGCTGGTCTGCCTGCCCTCCACCTGGCAGCTGCTCGCCCGGCACGTCCCGGCACTGGCGCGGCACGGCCGGGTGACGGCCCTGCACAGCACCGGCCCCGCCACACCGGCCGCCCACCATGTCGCCGGACGCCTCACGGACACCGGCTTCCGGGCGCACGAACTCCTCGGCTCCACCGAGACCGGGGCCGTCGCCCACCGCCCCGTCGCCGGCGAGCGGACGTCCGGCCTCCCCTGGCGCCTGCTGCCCGACGTGGAGACGCTGCCCGGCTCCGTCGCCGACGGTGACGCAGCGGCCCGGCGCCTGCGCGTCGCAAGTCCACGGCTGGCCCGCCGGGCCGGCACCGAGGCACCCCCGGCCGACTGGGAGTTGCCCGACCTCGTCGCACCGGCGGGCCCGCGCGCCTTCCACCACCTGGGGCGGGCGTCCCGGCTGGTCAAGGTGAACGGCGTGCGCTGCGACCTGGCCCGCGTGGAGGACCTGGTCCGCGCCCGCTGCCCCGGCCTGGACGTCGTCTGCGCGCCCGTCAGCGACCCCGTACGGGGCGAGCACTACGAGGTGTTCTACGCCGCGCCGGGACCGGTCGACCCGGCGGCCGTGCGCCGCAGCCTCGGCCGGCTCCCCTCGGGGCTGCCCGCGCCGCGCGCCGTGCACCGCGTTCCCCACATCCCCCGCAGCTCCACCGGCAAGGTCCGCACCGCCGAGCTCACCGCCGCACGCCCCGCCCAGGAGGCCGAGCATGTCTGACCGCCCCCCGCCCGCACGGACCGCCATCCACCAGCCTACGCGCGGCAGGCGCGCTGGACCTCCGAGCCCCCGGCTCCGCAGCCCGGCGCACCGATGGCGCTGCCGCTGCCGGAGCGGGTGACGGCCCGCGCCCGGGGCACGCTGACCGCCGAGGAGTGGCGCACCGAGGAGGCTGCCTGGTCGGACCTGGCGGACGCCCGCTACCGGGCGTGCGTCCACCGCGCCCCGCTCGACGCGGCCGCCGCTCCGGTGCGCGTGGGGGTGAAGGACACCGTGGACGTGGCCGGTTTCCCCACCCGGCTGGGGCTGCGCGGCCACCGCCACCACGCCCGGGTCTCGAACCCGGCGATCGCCGCCCTGCCGTCCGCACGCGCGGCCGTGACCGCCAAGGTGGTCACCACCGAACTCAACATCGGGGTGGGGTCGGAGTGCGTGAACCCCTACGTTCCGCAGATCGACCCCGGCGGCTCCAGCACCGGCACGGCCGTGTCGGTGGCCGCGAACATCTGCGACATCGGCCTCGGCACGGACGTGCTGGGCTCGGTGCGCTGGCCTGCCGGGCAGTGCGGCACGGTGGGCCTGCGGATGACGCAGCGCACCTCACTGCTGGAGGGCGTCTTCCCGCTCTCCCCGCCGATGGACGCCCTCGGCTGGGCCACCCGCAGCGCGGCGGACCTGGCGTACCTGTGGCCGCTGCTCGGACTCGACCGGCTCGGCGCCCAGCGCCCGGCCGCCGAGGGCCCGTACCGCATCGGCGTCGTCGCGAACGTCGACGGACCCGAGGGGACCTGCGGCCCCGTCATGCGCCGGGCGCTGGAGACGGCGTGCGCGCGGCTGGAGGCGAGCGGCCAGCGGCTCGACGCGGTCCGGCTCGACGACCTGTGGGCGCTGCGCGGCCCTGCCTGGGAGCTGTGCGCGCGGCAGGCCTGGGACGCCTACCAGGTGTGGCGGCCCTGGGTGCCGGCCGACCTGCACGAGACCACCCGCGGCGCGCTGGAGGTGGGTGCGAAGGTCCAGGACGACCGCTACGCCTGGATCCTGGAGCGGCTGGCGCACACCCGCGCCACGGTCGAGGGCGACTTCGACGCCGCGGGCGTCGACGCCTGGCTGCTGCCCCTGGACCCGGCCGCGCCCCCGGACCTCGCCACCGCCGACGCCCGGGTGTCGACCATCCCCGCCCCGGGGGACCCCGACTACGACCTGCGCGTGGCCTACACCCCGCTCGCCAGCTTCGCCGGGCTGCCCGCGCTCACCATGCCGGTCGCCCGGGACGAGCGCGGCGCGCCGCTGTGCGTCCAGCTGATCGCCCGCCGCGACCACGAACCGCTGCTGATCCGGCTGGCCGCACTGCTGGAGGAGGCGGTCGGCCCGCTCGGCTTCCGGCCCAGCTGAAGCGGCCCCGCCCGCACATCCGCCAACGCCCACGCCGCCCGGCCTCGACGGCTCCCGGCGCGTCTACGGGGTCACCCACGGCTTCGGCCCGCCGGCGGACCATGCCGCCGGCCCCGACCCCGACGTCAGCATCACGGACACCCGCCACAGCGCCGCCGGGTAACGCCTGCGGCCGCGAGGCAAGGCCCCGGGGCACCGGGCTCGCCCTTCCCCTCCACCCCCGTACAACCACCCGCTACTTCGGCCCGGCCCCCTGAGCCGGACGCCGCCCCGCCCGATGGAGGAAGACCATGACCGCCACGCGCCTGCTGCTGCCGGCCCGGGCTCTTCAGCAGCCCGAGTGGGCCTCGCTCGACGAACTCAAGGACGTCCTGCTCTCCCTGGAGGCGAAACCTCCCCTGGTGGATGCCACCGCCT
>KE354386.1 GCA_000415505.1 Streptomyces afghaniensis 772 | reverse complement strand
GTCCGACGGCACGGTGCTGCCCGTCTACCGCGGCGACGCGGTCAACGCCCCCGACGCCCACCTCGGCGGCCCGCACCGCACTGCCGTCCCGGCTGCTGCTGGCCTACCGGAACGCCGGCAACACCCTGAGCACCCTGCTCGAACGGGATCTGGGCCTGGCCGGGCGGACGGCGCCCCAGCGCACGTACGCGGGACACGAGGCGCTGCTCCTGGAGTACGAGCAGGCCCTGGTGCGTTCCGGCGCGGACGGGGGACGCTACGGCTCCTCCGGCCACTTCCTGTGGATCGGCGACCGGACGCGTCAGCCGGACCACCAGCACGTGCAGTTCGCCGCGTCGGTCAGCAACCCGGTCGGCGTCAAGATCGGCCCCAAGGCGTCGCCCGAGGAGGTCGGCACGCTGGTGCGGATGCTCGGCGACCGGCGCCGACCCGGCCGGCTCTCCCTGATCGTGCGCATGGGCCGGGAGCACATCGTGCCGCGACTGACCTCGGTACTGAGGGCACTCGGCGACGAGGCCGCCGGTGTCGCCTGGATCTGCGATCCGATGCACGGCAACACCCGGACCAACGGAGCCGGTCAGAAGAGCCGCGCGGTCGACGACGTCATGGCGGAGATCGAGGGTTTCGTGTCGGCGCTGCACGCACACGGGCTGCGGCCGGCCGGTCTGATGCTGGAGACGGCCCATCGCCCCGTCACCGAGTGCGTCGACACGGCGGCGGAACTGGCCTCGCCCACGCCGCTGCCCCACTACGAGTCGGCCTGCGACCCGCGGCTGAGCCCGCGCCAGGCCCGCCAGGTGGTGGCCCGCACGGCGGCGCTGCTGTGAGGCGGCGCGCCGGCCGGCCCGCCGTGCCCGCCCGCGCACCGCCGGGACGCGCCGCGGCAGCCGAGAACCTCCGAGAGAAACCCCGGACAAGAACCCCCAGAGAACCAGAGAAGAGGACACAGCACATGGAGTTCCGCCGGCTCGGCCAGAGCGGCCTCGTGATCAGCGAGATCGCCTACGGCAACTGGATCACCCACGGTGCCCAGATCGACGAGGAGGCGGCGCACGCCTGCGTGCGGGCCGCGCTCGACGCGGGCATCACGACGTTCGACACGGCCGACGTGTATTCCGAGACCCGCGCCGAGACCGTACTCGGCAAGGCGCTCGCCGGTCAGCGGCGCGAGGGCCTCGTGCTCTCCACCAAGGTCTGCCACCCGGTGGGCCCCGGCCCCAACGACCGCGGCCTGTCCCGCAAGCACGTCATCGAGGGCTGCGAGGGGTCGCTGCGGCGGCTCGGCACGGACTACGTCGACCTCTACTACGCGCACCGCTACGATCCGGCCGTTCCGCTGGAGGAGACCATGCTCGCCTTCGCGGACCTGGTCCGCTCCGGCAAGGTCCTCTACGTCGGCGTGAGCGAGTGGACCCCCGAGCAGATCAGCCGCGCGGCCGGTCTCGCCCGGGAGCTGCGCGTCCCGCTGGTCGCCAGCCAGCCGCAGTACTCGATGCTGTGGCGGGTCATCGAGTCGCAGGTCGTGCCCGCCTGCGAGCGGGAGGGACTGGGGCAGGTCGTCTGGTCGCCCCTGGCCCAGGGCATTCTGAGCGGCAAGTACCTGCCGGGCACCGCGGCGCCCTCGGACTCCCGGGCGGGCACGGAGGCCGGCAAGGGCTTCGTCGACATGCTGGTCGGCCACTGGATGAAGGACGAGGGAGCCCCTGCGGGCCTTCCAGGAGCTGGGCCCGGTCGCCTCGGACCTCGGCCTGACGATGAGCCAGCTCGCGATCGCGTGGGTCCTCCAGAACCAGTCCGTCTCGGCGGCCATCATCGGCGCGAGCCGTCCCGAGCAGGTCAAGGAGAACGCCGCGGCCTCCGGCGTACGGCTGGAGCAGGCCGTGCTGGACCGCATCGACGAGATCCTCTCGGCGTACATCGTGCGCGACCCCGCGAGGACGGGCTGAACACGGCGTCCGCAGCGGGCAACGAGAAGGGAGCCGGACGAACGAGGAGAGGAGCAGCACGGCTTGAACGACACGGATCACGCGGGCGGAACGGGAGACACCGGCGACCCGGCCGACTCGGGCATCAGCGGCACGGGAGACACACCTGGCACGGCCGCCGGAACAGGCACCCACCGGCCACGTGACCGCCGCACCACGGCGGGGACGAACGGCACGGCGGGCGGTGCTGGCACGGCCGGCACCGCCGGCACCGTCAGCAGGAGCGGCACAGCCGGCAGGACCGGCGTGCGGGAGTCCTGCGCGCCGGAGTCGGGCGGACCGGAGTCGGGCGGACCGGAGTCGGGCGGACCGGTGGTGATCGTGACCGGCGGCAGCCGCGGGCTGGGCCGGGAGACCACGCTCCGGCTCGCCGCGCAGGGCTGCGATCTGGCCGTGTGCGGCCGTGACGCCGCCTCGCTGGAGGCGGTGGCCGAGGAGGTGCGCGCCCGGTACGGGCGCACCCTCCACACCACGCGCCTGGACGTGCTCGACGAGTCGGCCCTCGCGGCGTTCGTACGGGAGTCGGCCGCCCGGTTCGGCCGGGTGGACGGCCTGGTGACCGTCGCGGGCGGCGCGCGCGGCGCGGATCTGCGCGGCACGGAAGCGTCCGACTGGGACCTGACATGCCGGCTCAACGTCACCCATCCGGCGATCGCGCTGCGCGAGGCCGCCGATCACCTGGCCGGTACAGGGGGCAGCGCCGTCCTGGTCTCCTCCGTCTCCGGCTGGAAGCCCGCCCCGCCCGCGCAGTACGCGGCGGCCAAGGCCGCGCAGATCCACATGGCCGCGTCCCTGGCCCGCGAGCTGGGGCCGCGAGGTGTCCGGGTCAACTGTGTCTCGCCCGGCTCCATGCTGATCGAGGGCAAGGGCTGGGCCAGGCTCCGGGACGAGGACCCCCGGGCCTACCGCGAGTTCGAGAAGGAGTTCCCCGGCGGCCGCCTGGTCGATCCGCGGGACGTCGCCGAGGTGATCGCCTTCCTGCTCTCGGACGGGGCGCGGGCCGTCAACGGCGCGAACATCCCGGTGGACAGCGGCCAGAACGCGCCCAGCGCATACGGATACTGAGGCGCACCGGACGCGGCACGGCTCCCCCGAGGCCCCCCGGGAGAGCCGTGCCGACGACGGTCCGGCTCGCCTGCCGACGACGGTCCGGCTCAGCCCTGCCCCGTGTGGTCGAGGCCCTCGTGCCCCACATGAGAGACACCCCTCACGTTCAGCTCGTCCTGCACGTCGTCGAGCAGCTCGCGCAGCAACTCGGCGAGTGCCTCGCGCCGCTCCGGGCCCAGGCGTTCCAGCAGCTGTGCCTCGCGGGCGAGCACCCGGTCGACCGTGCGTTCCACCAACGCGTGTCCGGCCGGGGTCAGTTCGACCAGCACGGCGCGACTGCGGCCGGGGCGGGCGGCGCGTGACCAGGTTGTCACGCTCGGCGCGCGCGACCCGCTGGGAGATGGCGCCCGCGGTCACCAGGGAGTGCCCGGCGAGGTCCCGGGTGCTCAGCGTGTAGGGGGCCCGCTGCGGCGCAGCACGCTGAGCAGGTCCAGGGTGGCCGGGTCGACGCCCGCCTCGGCGAGGACCCGCCGGCGGTCGTCGCCGAAGTGCTTGGCGAGCTGCCAGATTCTCGTGACCACGCCGATGGAGCCCACCGGGGTCTGGGGCCGCTCACGGCTCCAGGCAGCCGCGATGGCGTCCGCCGGGTCCTCCCCCGCCGGCCGGCGATCGCTTTCCTCTGATGCCGTCATGAGCTCACCCTTCACACTGACCTGCTACATTTAGATCTGAATTTAGCACTAAACAAGCGCTGCGGCGCACGTCCGGAACCGAGTGGTGATATGCGCACAGAGACACGGAAAGCGAGTCCGAAGGCAGGAACCGAGGCCGTGGCCGCCACCGCGACCGGCCCTCCCCGGGCATCCGGGCGGGACTGGGCGGGACTCACCGTGGTCCTGCTCGCGATGTTCATGAGCCAGATCGACATGTTCATCGTGAACGTCGCGGCTCCGGGTATCCAGGCGGACCTGAACGCCGGGTTCGGCCAACTCCAGTTCGTGATCGACGGGTACGTGATCGCCTACGCAGCGGGCATGGTAACCGGCGGCCGGCTCGGCGACCGGATCGGCCGCAAACGCACCTTCCAGTACGGCGTGGCCGCCTTCACCCTGACGTCCCTGCTGTGCGCGCTCGCGCCCAGCCCGGCCACCCTGATCGCGGCCCGGGTCCTCCAGGGCCTGTCGGCCGCGGTGATGACACCGCAGGTGCTCTCCCTCATCCGGGCCGTGTTCGTGCACGAGCGCGACCGGGCCCGGGCCGTCGGCGCCTACGGTGCCTCCATCGGCGCGGGCGTCATCGCCGGCCTCGTCGGCGGCGGCCTGCTGCTCGACCTCGACGTGGCCGGCCTGGGCTGGCGCATGATCTTCCTGATCAACGTGCCGATCGGCGCGGCGATCCTGTGCGCGGCCGTGCCCGCCGTCACCGAGAGCCGCAGCGCCGATCTGCCGCGGCTCGACATCGCCGGCGTCGTCTTCACCGCCGTGCTGCTGCCGCTCGTGCTCATCCCGCTGATCCTCGGCGGTGAGCACGGCTGGCCCTGGTGGACGTACGTCTGCTTCGCGCTCAGCGCGGCCGGCACCCTGGCCTTCCTGCGGTGGGAGCGCCGGACCGAGTCCCGGGGCAACGACCCGCTGCTGCCGAGCAGGCTGCTGCGGGCCAAGGGCTTCCCGCTCAGCATGGGCACCGTGCTGCTGTTCTTCTCCGGCAACGCCGGGCTGTTCCTGGTCCTCACCTACCACCTCCAGTCGGGCCTCCGCCTGACCCCGTTGGCCGCGAGCATGGTCTTCGTGCCGCTCGGCCTCGGCTTCATCGCCGCTTCCGCGGCCTGCCGCAGGCTCGCCGCCCGGTTCGGCATCGGGGTGTCGGTGGCGGGCGGCCTCGTCATGGCGGCCGGTCTCGCGGCCGTGCCCGCCGTCACCGGCCTGGAGAGCACGAGCCAGGCGATCGGGCTCGCGGCGGTGATGGGGGTCTCCGGATTCGGGCAGGGCCTGGTCGTCGCGCCCCTGGTGGACACCGTCCTGTCCCGGGTCCACCCGGACGACGCGGGCGCCGGATCGGGCGTGCTGAACACCGTCACGCAGGCGGGCATGGCCTTCGGGGTAGCCGTCATCGGGGCCCTGTACCGCGGCTTCCTGGGTACCAATCCCCAGGCACCGGGTCCGGACACCGGCCTGGCCGACTTCGCGGACGCCTTCGACCTCACCGCCTACGTCCTCGCGGCACTCGCCGTCGGCACGGCACTGCTCGCCGTCCGGCTGGGCCGCGTCCCCGCGAGCGTGGAAGGTGACACCGTCCGATAGCCACCGTCCGCGACAGCCGGTCCGGCGCCCGCCGGGCCGGCTCCCGGGCGCCGGGCGAGAGACCGATCGCGCGTCAGACGTCGCCGTACGCCTCCCCGCCCGGTTCGAAACCGGCGGTTCCGGCGGTCGCGTCGGCGAGCCACGCCCGGAAGGCCTCCACCTCGGCGTCCGGGAGGGCGATCTCGATCGTGACCGCCTCCCCGTAGCGGACGTCCCGCACCTCGCGCCCGGTGGTCCGCAGGTCGTTCTCCAGCTTGCCGGCCCGCTGGTGGTCGACGGTGACCGTGGCCAGCCGGAACCGGCGGCGGGTGCGCGTGCCGAGGGTGTCCAGGGCCTCGCCGACCGCTCCGCCGTACGCCCGGATGAGTCCGCCCGCGCCGAGCTTGACCCCGCCGAAGTAGCGCGTGACGACGGCGACGACGTACCGCATGTCGCGGCGCAGCAGCATCTGGAGCATGGGGACGCCGGCGGTGCCGCCGGGTTCGCCGTCGTCGCTCGCCTTCTGGACGGAGGCGTCGGCGCCGATGACGTAGGCCCAGCAGTTGTGGGAGGCGTCGGCGTGCTCCTTGCGGACCGTGGCGATGAAGTCCTGCGCCTCCTGCTCGGTGGCCGCCGGGGCGAGGGCGCACAGGAAGCGGGAGCGGTTGACCTCGGTCTCGTGCACGCCGGCGCGGGCGACCGTGCGGTATTCGTCCTGCATCCGGCCACCCTATGCGGGGGCCCGGGGACGGACCGGAGCGGCCGGGGCTACTTCTTCGCGCCCCGGGGCACGGTCATGGACGTGAGCAGCGCCGCGCCGGGGGTGAGGGCCCGCCAGGTCGTGCCGTGCCAGGACAGTACGGCGACGGCCGAGGTCGGGAACTTGGTGCGGACCCGCTCCAGCGTGTCGTCGAGGCCGTCACCGGCGAGCGCCAGGACGAGTTCCTCCAAGCCCGGGTTGTGCCCGATCAGCAGCAGTGTCTCCACCTCGGCGGACACCTCGTGCACGACGGCCAGCAGACCGGCGGGGCTCGCGGCGTACAGGCGCCGGTCGAACCGGACCGGCGGGGGCGTGCCCCACTCGGCGGCGGCCAGTTCCCAGGTCCGGCGGGCGCGTACGGCGGTGGAGCACAGCGCGAGGTCGGGCAGGCAGTCGGCCTCGGCCAGGGTCTGTCCGGCCGCGGGGGCGTCGCGGCGGCCACGCGGGGCCAGCGGGCGCTCGTGGTCGGCGACGTCCAGAGGCCAGGCGGACTTGGCGTGCCGCAGCACGACCAGGCGGCGCAGCGGGCCCGCTCCGGCGCGCTCCATCATGACGGGGCTCCCAGATCGCGGGTGAGTTCGAGGCCGAGGAGCCGGTCGGCGTAGGCGTAGGTCTCGAACCGGGCGCCGTCCGGCAGATCCGGCTCGTTCTCCACGCCCCGCAGCACGTCCAGCACCCGGGGCACGTCCAGGTCGTCGTCCCAGGCGTCGCGCAACCGCCGGCGCACGTCGTCGGGCACGGGCCGGGAGGGCCGCCGGGCCCAACGGGCAACGGCACCGCGCCACCGGGCGAGGGTGGCCTGGGCCTCCCCGAGGACGTCCGCCTCCAGCCGGACGGGGGCGCTGTGGTGCCGGGCGAGCAGGGCGAGGCGCAGGACGGCGGGGTCGACACCGCCCAGCGGACCGGATCCCACCGACTGGCCGCCCGGCGGGTTCGACGCTGCCGGCTCACCGGCCGGCAGGCCCGACCCCGCCGACTCACCGCCCGGCAAGCCCGGCTCGCCCGACCGACCGCCCGACAACCCCGGCTCGCCCGACCAACCACCCGGCAAGCCCGGCTCGCCCGACAAGCCCGACCCCGCCGACTCACCACCCGACAAACCCGAATCGCCCGACCAACCGCCCGACAAGCCCGACCCCGCCGACTCACCACCCGACAACCCCGGCTCCCCCGACCGACCACTCGGCGGGGTCGACTTCGTCGACTCACGGGCCTGCGGGTCCGGCTCGGCCGGGCGGCCGCCCGGTGGACCGGACTTCGCCGCTTCACCGACCGGCAGGCCCGACCCCGCCGTCTCGCCGACCGACGTGGCCGATCCCGGCGTCTCCACGGGAGCGACGGCGATCCGCACCCCGTCAGGCGCTGTCCCGCCCTCGACGGTGACATGGACGATCTGGGCCTCGCCCAGCCCGGCGCCGACGTCGGGGCTGTCCTCGAAGGGGCGGATCCCGAGGGCCGTGGCGTCCGCGCGCAGCTCGGCCTGGCGGTGCCCGCCGGTCAGCAGGGCCCACACCGGTGTGCCGCCGAGCTCCAGCGCCCGCACGAGCAGGTCCGCCACGAGCAGCACCCGCAGGTTCGTCAGGTCGGAGCCGGGCGCGTGCACTTCGACACGGGTCAGGCCCCGGCGGGCCGGAGCGGCGTCGACCGGCTCGCCGGTCCGGGCGTCGATGATGCGCAGCACGAGGCGAGCGTAGGCCGGGTGGGCGGGCACACGCAGGCATGTGCGGCTTTTTCCGGCCACCGTGGCGAGAACACCCCACCAATGGCGTGCCGGACGGACCAGGTCATCGAGGCGGGGATCGCCCCACGAACGGCGCGCCGGTCCGTGAGACCACCACGCCGGAAACCGCCCACCAACGCCACGCCCGTCGGGCCAGACACCACCACACCGGAAACCGCCCGGCCGACGACGCGTCCATCGGGACAGACCACCATGGCGTGAATCGCCCGCCCACCCCGCCTGCCGCGGGGCCGCTCAGCCCAGCGTCCCCAGGAACCGCACATGCGGCCGCTGCTCGGGGCCTTCACGGCTGACGGCGGCCCGCACCCCGTAGACCTCGGCGATGAGTTCCTCCGTCAGGACGTCGCCCGGAGCGCCACCCGCCACGACCCGCCCCGCGCTCAGCACGACGACCTCGTCGCAGTACATCGCCGCGAGGTTGAGGTCGTGCAGGGCGACGACGGTGGTGACCGGCAGGCCGGTGACCAGGGCGAGCAGGTCGAGCTGGTGGTGGATGTCGAGATGGTTGGTGGGCTCGTCCAGGAGGAGTTCGCGGGGTTCCTGGGCGAGCGCGCGGGCGATCTGCACCCGCTGGCGTTCGCCACCCGAGAGGGTGTGCCAGGGCTGGTCGGCCCGGTCGGCGAGGCCGGTGCGCTCCAGGGCCTCGCGCACGGCCCGTTCGTCGTCCGCCGAACCGGGCGTCCAGGCCCGGCGGTGCGGCACGCGGCCCAGCCGTACGACGTCCACCACCGTCAACTCGACCTGCGTGTCGGCCTGCTGCTCGACCACGGCGAGGCGGCGGGCGACGGTGCGGCGGGGCAGGTCGCCCAGCGGCGTGCCGTCGAGGGTGACGACTCCGGCGGTCGGCGTGAGCAGCCCCGCCAGCAGCCGCAGCAGCGTGGACTTGCCGGAGCCGTTGGGACCGAGGACGCCGACGGTGGAGCCGGTCTCCGGCGCGAGGACGACACCGTCGAGGATGAGGCGTCCGTCGGCACGGCGACCGACCCGGTCGGCCCGCAGCCCGGCGCCGGACACCGCTGCTGCCGCCGCCCTGCTCACCGCACCCTCCGTGTCCGGTACAGCACCACCACGAACGCCGGCACCCCGATCAGCGACGTCACGACTCCCACCGGCACATCCTGGGGGTCCAGCACCGTACGGGCGAGGGTGTCCACCCACACCAGGAACACCGCTCCGGCGAGGGCTGTGACCGGCAGCAGCCGGGCGTGCCCGGGACCGGTCAGGGCCCGCGCGGCGTGCGGCAGGACCAGCCCGACGAAGCCGATCGCCCCCGCCGAGCTGACCAGCGCGGCCGTGAGCAGGGCCGTGACACACAGCAGCACGAGGCGAGTACGGGCCACGGACACCCCGAGCGCGGCCGCCGCGTCCTGCCCGAAGGCGAAGGCGTCGAGGGTACGGGCGTACGACAGGCACACCACCAGCGTCAGGGCCAGGACGGCCAGGCACAGCCACACGTCGGTCCAGCCCGCGCCGCCGAGCGAGCCGAGGAGCCAGAACAGCACGCCCCGGGTCGTCTCGGCGTCGGCGGCGGTCATCACGACGAAGGAGGTGAGCGCGGAGAAGAGCTGCATGGCGGCGACGCCCGCGAGGACGACCCGGTCGGTGGTGCCGCCCAGGGTGTGGCTGAGCAGCAGCACCAGCGCGAAGGACACCAGGGCGCCGAGGAACGCGCCCGCGGACACCGAGACGGCACCGCCGCCCACGCCCAGGACGACGACCACGACCGCGCCGGTGGAGGCGCCGGAGGACACCCCGAGCACGAACGGGTCGGCGAGCGGGTTGCGCAGCAGCGACTGCATCACCGCCCCGCAGACGGCGAGCCCGGCCCCGCACACGGCCGCGAGCAGGGTGCGCGGCAGCCGCAGCTGCCAGACGATCCCGTCGCGGATCGGCGTCAGGTCCGAGCTGCCGAGCCCGAGGTGGGCCGCGACGACGGACCAGACGTCCGCGATCCGGATGTCGGCCGGGCCGACGGTGATCGCCAGGGCCAGGGAGACGACCAGCAGCAAGGCGCCTGCGACACCGAGCGCGGGCCCGCGGACGGTCACTTCACGAGCCCGAACTCGCGCAGTCCGGCGGCGACCTGTTCCACGCCCTCGACCGTGCGGATGGTCGGGTTCATGGCCTGCCCGCTGAGCAGCACGTACCGCTTGTGCCTGACCGCGTCCATCTTCTTGGTGACCGGGTTGGACTCCAGGAAGGCGATCTTCTTCGCGGCCGACTCGGCGGTCTGCGACTTGCGGGTGAGGTCGCCGATGACGAGGACGTCGGGGTCGCGGTCGGCGACCGTCTCCCAGTTGATCTGCGGCCACTCCTCGTGCGTGTCGTCGAAGACGTTCTTGGCGCCGAGGGCCCGGGTGATGATGCCGGGCGCCCCGCAACATCCCGCCATGTAGGGCGACTCGGAGTTGGCGAACCAGTACAGGAGAGTGACGTCGGAGGCGTGGATGCCCCGCGTGGCCTTCGCCATGCGCCGCTGGAGGGAGGCCACGAGCCTGTCTCCCCGTTCCTGCACCCCGAACACGGTGGCCAGGTCGCGCACTTCGCCGTAGATGGTGTCGATGCCCAGCGCCTTGTCGCGCGCGCCGTCCCCGTCGCCGGAGTTGTCCTTGCCGGCGCAGTCCGACGGGGAGACGTACGTGGGGACGCCGAGCTTCTCGAACTGCTCCCGGGTGGCGACGCCGCCCTTGCCGAGGGTGGAGACGAAGGACGCCGCGACGAAGTCGGGGTCGGCGTCCAGGACCCGTTCGAAGGACGGGTTGTTGTCGGCGATGCGCGGCACCTTCGCGTTGGCCTTCGCCAGCCCCTTCATCACGGGGTCGGTCCAGGTGGCGGTGCCCGCGAGACGGTCGGCGAGGCCGAGGGAGAGCAGGATCTCGGTGGTGCCCTGGTTGAGGGAGACGGCGTGCTTCGGCGGGGTCTCGACGCGCACCTCGTGGCCGCAGTTGTCGAGGGTCACGGCGGCCTTGGCGGTGGTGGCCTTCGAGTCGCCGCAGCCGGTCAGGAGCAGGGAGCCGGCCGCGAGCAGGGCGGCGGCACGGGCGGGTCGGGCGAGGGGCACGGAAACCAGTCCTCAGTCGTCGAGGGCTCGATCGCGGAGCCCGGTCGTACGGTGCTCCCCCGCCGCGCACGGCCGCGGGGGCCGCCAGCAGGTCTTCGGACTCGGGTTCGTCCGGTGCGGAGCGCCTTCCCGGACGTCACACGTGCCGTCCAGTGGCCGAGGCCCCGCCCGTCCCCCTCACCGCTGCGCGTCAGTTCCGGATTCGCACCGGATTCCCTGACCCACGTACATGGGTTCGACTGGCCTCGGCAAGCTATCACGGAGGGCGCGGGGGAATCACCGCGCGCCCTGCGCCGTTACACGGAGAGCAGTGCGACAGCAGTCCCACAGCAGTTTTCCGCGACATCCGAGGAGGCCGCAGGTGTACGGCGACGAGGCAACGGTCCGCAGGATCCTCACCGAGCTCGGCGACACCTGGGCCGTGGTGGGCCTGTCCTCGAACCGGCAGCGCGCGGCGTACGGCGTCGCCGCCGTGCTCCAGCGCTTCGGCAAGCGCGTCGTGCCCGTGCATCCGAAGGCGGAGACGGTGCACGGCGAGCAGGGGTACGCCAGTCTGGCGGACATCCCCTTCGACGTGGACGTCGTGGACGTGTTCGTGAACAGCGATCTCGCCGGAGCGGTGGCGGACGAGGCGGTCGCGAAGGGCGCGCAGGCCGTGTGGTTCCAGCTCGGCGTCATCGACGAGGCGGCGTACGACCGGACCCGCGCCGCGGGCCTGGAGATGGTGATGGACCGCTGCCCGGCGATCGAGATCCCACGGCTTCCTCATCACCGCGTACAGAACTCCTGAAGCGCTTTCCAGGAAATACCCGCGCCGGGTCAAGGCTGCGCAACTCGTCTTCTACCGCTGGATAATCGATTCCTAATCTGAGGCCTCTTGCTCGCAGAACTCACCGAGTTCTTTTATGAGAGGCCCCTTGATTCATGGTGAGCGTCGACCAGGCAGCAGCGGGGGTAAAGGGGGCCCGGGCGGATTGCGCCGGGACGTCGGACTGATCGGGCTCATGTGGGCGTCGGTCGGTTCCATCATCGGCTCCGGGTGGCTGTACGGAGCCGAGAAGGCGGTCGTGGCGGCCGGCCCCGCGGCGATTCTGTCGTGGCTGATCGGCGCGGTCGGGATCGTACTGCTGGCCCTGGTGCACGCGGAACTCGGCGGCATGTTCCCGGTCGCGGGCGGCACGGCACGTTATCCGCACTACGCGTTCGGCGGACTGGCCGGCATGTCCTTCGGCTGGTTCTCCTGGCTCCAGGCGGCGACCGTGGCACCGATCGAGGTCGAGGCCATGATCGGCTACGCCGGGCACTGGCACTGGGCGCAGGGTTTCCAGCACGCCAAGGACGGGACGCTCACGACCAGCGGGTTCGTCGTCGCCGTGATCCTCATGGCCGTGTTCGTCGTGATCAACTTCCTCGGCGTGCGGCTCCTGGCCCACACCAACAGCGCCGCCACCTGGTGGAAGGTGGCCGTGCCGCTGGCCGCGATCTTCATCATCGCGGCCGGCAACTTCCACCCGGGCAACTTCACCGAGCACGGCTTCGCCCCGTTCGGCGCCCATGGCGTGCTGAGCGCCGTCAGTTCCAGCGGCATCATCTTCGCCCTGCTGGGCTTCGAGCAGGCGATCCAGCTGGCGGGCGAGAGCCGCGACCCGGCCCGTGACCTGCCCCGTGCGACGCTCGGCTCGGTCGCCATCGGAGCCGGGATCTACGTCCTGCTCCAGATCGTCTTCATCGCGGCCCTGCCGCTGGCCTCCTTCGCGCACGGCTGGACCAAGCTCGACTACCCCGGTATCAGCGGCCCTTGGGCGGGGCTGGCCACCCTGCTGGGGCTCGGCTGGCTGAGCGTGGTGCTGTATCTGGACGCGGTCGTCTCCCCCGGCGGCACCGGCCTGATCTACACCACCGCCACCTCCCGCGTCTCCTACGGCCTGGCCCGCAACGGCTACGCGCCGAAGATCTTCACCCGCACCGACGCGCGCGGCGTTCCGTGGTTCGGCCTGATCGTCTCCTTCGTGACCGGCGTGGTCTGCTTCCTGCCGTTCCCGAGCTGGCAGCAGCTGGTCGGCTTCATCACCTCGGCGAGCGTGCTGATGTACGCGGGTGCCCCGCTGGCGTACGGCGTCTTCGCCGACCGGCTGCCGCACCGCGAACGGCCCTACCGCCTGCCCGGCGGGAACGTCATCTCCCCGCTGTCGTTCGTCGTGGCCAACCTCATCATCTACTGGTCGACCTGGGACACGCTGTGGCGACTGGGCGTGGCCATCGTCCTCGGCTACGTCCTGCTGGGCGGATACGCCTGGTACGCAACCCGCAAGGGCCTGCCCGACGCGCCCCGGCTCGACTGGAGGGCCGCCCAGTGGCTGCCGGTCTACCTGCTGGGCATGGGCGTCATCTCCTGGCAGGGCGGCTTCGGCGGCCAGGGGCACATCGGGCTGTGGTGGGACATCGTGGTCATCGCGGTGTTCTCCTTGGCGATCTACTACTGGGCCCGGGCGTCGGCGTCCCGGCCGGAGGAGATCGAGCGGGGCATCGGGGAGGTGGCCGTCACCGAGGTGCCCGTCCACTGACACCGGCCCTACCCGGCCGGCGCCTCCATAATGAGCGCATGACCCAAGCCTCCCCGCCTCTCAACTCCGGCGCCCCGCAACGCTTCCCAGTCGTTGTCGTGGGCGCCGGTCCCGCCGGGCTGACCGTCGGCAACATCCTGCGGGCCGCGGCCGTGGACTGCCTGGTGCTGGAGACCGAGACCCGGGAGTTCATAGAACAGCGGCCCCGGGCCGGAGTCATCGAGGAGTGGGCCGTGCGGGGCCTGGAGAAGCGAGGCCTCGCCCGGAACCTGCTGGACCGCGCGGAGCTGCACTCCGCGTGCGAGTTCCGCTTCGACGGCGAGCGGTACCGGTTCCCCTACGGCGAGTTGACGGGAAGTCACCATTTCGTCTATCCGCAGCCGTTGCTGGTGACGGACCTGGTGCGCGAGTACGCCGACGTACGCGGCGGGCAGATCCGCTTCGGGGTCCGGGACGTGCGGGTGCACGACATCGACACCGACCGGCCGTCGGTGTCGTACACCTGCCAGGAGACGGGTGAACAGCGCACCGTGCACTGCGACTTCGTGGCCGGCTGCGACGGGGCGCGCGGGGTGACGCGGGCCGCTCTGCCGCCGGAACGGGTGCGTGTCGCGCGGCACGACTACGGCATCGGCTGGCTGGCCCTGCTCGCCGAGGCTCCGCCGTCCGCCGACTGCGTGCTGTTCGGCTGCCACGCCAGGGGGTTCGCCGGGCAGATGCCCCGCAGTCCGGAGGTGACCCGCTACTACCTCCAGTGCCCGCCGGGCGACGCCCCGGAGAACTGGCCGCACGAGCGCGTCTGGGCGGAGCTCCAGGAGCGGCTCGGGGCGTCCGGTGTGCCGCCGCTGACCGAGGGGCGGCTGATCGAGAAGCGTGTGCTTGACATGCACGACTACGTGGTCGAGCCGATGGGGTCCGGCCGGCTCTTCCTCGCCGGTGACGCGGCCCATCTGGTCGCCCCCATCGCCGCCAAGGGCATGAACCTCGCGCTGCACGACGCCTTCCTGCTCGGCGACGCCCTGGTGGCCCGTCTGACCAGTGGGGACGACAGCGGCCTCGGCGGCTACGCGGAGGCGTGCCTGCGGCGGGTGTGGGACTACCAGGAGTTCTCGCAGTGGCTGTCCGAGGTGTACCACGGCACGGCGGCGGGCGACCCGTTCCGCGCGGGCACCACGCTCGCCCGGCTGCGCCGCCTGTTCACCTCGCCGGCGGCCGCCGCGGCCTTCGCCGAGCAGTACCTGGGGACGGCCGCGCGGTACTGATTCAGTCGTGCAGGGGCCGGTCGGTGAGCCGGTGGTCGGCCACGTTCAGCGCCTCGTCCACGAGCCGGCGCAGATGGCCGTCGCGGAGCGAGTAGATCACCCGGCGGCCCTCCTTGCGCGTGTTCACCAGGCCCGCGAGACGCAGTCGCGCCAGGTGCTGGCTGACGGCGGGCCGGGCCGCCCCGCACCTGTCCGTGAGGGTCGTGACGTCGGCCTCTCCCCCGGCCAGCGCGTGCAGCAGCGTCAGCCGCGTGCGGTCGCCGAGCAGGGCGAGGAGTTCGGCGGCGAGCGCGAACTGTTCCTCGCCGGGGCTGCGCGGATGCGCATCGTGCGCAGATGACAGGTGCATGCGTGCGCTCATACGCACATAATGGCCCCATGGGCGTGTGGACGTCCACTCGCGCGCACCGGAAGGAGACCCACGTGAGCGACCGGCACGAGCACTCCCACCCGCACGAGCACTCCCAGCCGCACGGCCACGGGCACCGGCACGGCCTGCTCCACCGGTTGACCCACCTCCTCACCCCGCACTCCCACGAGACGGCCGACAAGGTCGACTCCGCCCTGGAGTCGTCGGCCCGCGGGATGCGGGCGCTCTGGGTCTCGCTCGCGGTGCTCGGCGTGACGGCCCTGGCCCAGGCGGTGGTGGTGGCCGCCTCCGACTCGGTCGCGCTGCTCGGGGACACGGTCCACAACGCGGCGGACGCGCTGACCGCCGTCCCCCTCGGGATCGCCTTCGTTCTCGGCCGGCGCGCGGCCACGCGCCGCTTCACCTACGGTTACGGGCGGGCCGAGGACCTGGCGGGCCTGGTGATCGTGCTGACGATCGCCGCGTCGGCGGCCTTCGCGGGCTGGACGGCGATCGACCGCCTCCTCGACCCGCGCCCGGTCCAGCACGTCTCGGCGGTCGCCGTGGCAGCCCTCGTCGGTTTCGCGGGCAACGAGTGGGTGGCCCGCTACCGCATCCGCGTCGGCCGTGCGATCGGCTCGGCCGCGCTGGTCGCCGACGGACTGCACGCCCGCACCGACGGCTTCACCTCACTGGCCGTGCTGCTGGGCGCCGGCGGATCGGCCCTGGGCTGGCAACTGGCCGACCCGATCGTCGGGCTGGCGATCACGGCGGCGATCGCGCTGGTGCTGCGGGACGCCGCGCGGGAGGTGTTCCGCCGGGTGCTGGACGCGGTCGACCCGGCCTGGTGGACCGGGCCGAGCGGGCACTGGCCGAGGTCGCCGGGGTCCGCGGGGTCGGTGAGCTGCGGCTGCGCTGGATCGGTCACCGGCTGCGCGCCGAGGTCGCGGTCGTGGTGGACGGTGACGTGACCGTACGCCAGGCCCACCGCATCGCCGTCGACGCCGAGCACGCCCTGCTGCACGCCGTGCCCCGCCTCACCGCGGCCCTGGTCCACGCCGACCCGGAACCGGCCCCGGGCGAGGCCGACCCGCACCAGCCGCTGGCCCACCACGCGTCGGCGTAGGGCCTGCGCCTCAGGCGACGCCGAGGCCCTCCAGCACCACCGCGCCCGGCAGTTCCGCGAAGGCCTTGCCCGGCACCAGCAGCTTGCCGCGCCGCCGGCCGCTGCCGACCAGCACGTACGGCAGGTCGACGACGGCCGCGTCGACCAGCACGGGCCAGCCGCCGGGCAGTCCGAGCGGAGTGATGCCGCCGTACTCCATCCCGGTCCCCCCGGTCGCCGTGTCCATCGCGGCGAACGAGGCCTTGCGGGCGCCGAGTTGGCGGCGCACGACACCGTTGACGTCGACCCGGGTGGTGGACGGCACCACGCACGCGGCGAGCGTGGACTCGCCGCCGCGCTTGCCCGCGACGACCACGCAGTTCGCGGAGCGCTCCAGCAGGTCACGGCCGTAGTGCTCCACGAAGGTGGCCGTGTCGGCCCATTCCGGGTCGGTGTCGACGTAGAGGATCTGGTCGGCGGGGACGCTGCCCTGCCAGTGGCGTACGGCGTCGGCGACCGGTCCGGTGAGCTCGTCGAGGCAGGCGGGGGCCGGACGGGCGTCGTCGAAGTGTCCGATGGGTGCGTGCATAGCGGCACGCTAACAACACCGGACGGCCCTCGGGCGGGGCGTCTCAGGTCACGGGCGGAACCGAGACGGCCATCATCATCTCCAGCGGCACGTCGCCGGTGTTGCCGTACGTGTGCGGGAGGTTGGCCTCGAAGGACACGCTCGCGCCGGCGGGGACGCGGTGCTCCACGCCGTCAACGGTGAGCGTCAGTTCCCCGGCCGTGACGTGGAGCAGTTCCATCGTGCCGGCAGGGTGCGGGTCGGACGCGCTGCTCTCGCCGGGCATGAGCCGCCAGTCCCACATCTCCAGCGGGCCGGGCGCCTCGGTGCCCGCGAGCAGCCGGTTGTAGCTGCCGGCCTCCGTGTGCCACAGCCGTACGGCCTGTTCGGCGGGGACGATGCGGACCTTGGGGCCCTGCTCGTAGTCGAGGAGGGTGGTGATACTGACGCCGAGCGCGTCGCCGATCTTGACGACGGTGCCGAGGCTGGGGTTGGTGCGGGCCTGCTCGATCTGGATGAGCATGCCGCGGCTGACGCCCGCCCGGGCTGCGAGCACGTCCAGCGTGAAGCCGCGCACCGCGCGCCAGTGCTTGACGCTGCGCGCCAGGGACTGGGTCAGCAGGTCGAGGTCCGACACATTCCGTCCAATATTCTGTATGACATAGTGCAACGGACTGCACTACGGTGTGGTTGACCTGATCGTTCACCGAACTGTACTGCGAGGCATCCGTCCCATGACAGCGCTCTTCGCCCTGGCCACCGGCCTGCTGTGGGGACTGGCCGACTTCGGTGGCGGACTGCTGACCCGGCGTACCCCGGCGTTGACGGTGGTCGTGGTCTCGCAGTCGATCGCGGTGGTCGTGCTGGGTGTGGTCGTGATGGCGACCGGCGGCTGGAGCGAGGCGGGGCCGCAGCTGTGGTTCGCCGTGGCCGCCGGTCTGGTCGGGCCGGTGGCGATGCTCGCCTTCTACAAGGCACTCGCGCTGGGCCCGATGGGTGTGGTCTCGCCGCTGGGCTCGGTCGGGGTGGCCGTGCCGGTCGGCGTGGGCCTGGTGCTGGGCGAGCGTCCCGGCGTGCTCCAGTTCGTCGGCATCCTGGTCGCCGTCGCAGGTGTCTGCCTGGCCGGCGGTCCCCAGTTCCGCGGCGCGCCCGTGCAGCGGCAGGCCATCGCCCTGACCCTCCTCGCTGCCTTCGGCTTCGGCGCGGTGATGGCGCTGATCGCCGAGGCGTCGACCACGCTGACCGGGCTGTTCCTCGCGCTGTTCGTGCAGCGGGTGACGAATGTCGCCGCCGGCGGACTGGCGCTGTACGTGTCGGTGCGGCGCGGGGCGCCCGCTCTTCCGGCGGACGGCTTCCCGTGGCGCTCCCTGCCTGCGCTGGCCTTCGTCGGCCTCGCGGATGTCGCGGCGAACGGCACGTAC
Source organism: Streptomyces afghaniensis 772 (assembly GCA_000415505.1). GTDB lineage: Bacteria > Actinomycetota > Actinomycetes > Streptomycetales > Streptomycetaceae > Streptomyces > Streptomyces afghaniensis. The sequence goes on along the minus strand of KE354386.1, from coordinate 2,842 downwards.
TCGATCGCCGCGCAGCACGGCCCGGTCACCGTCGCCGCCGTGCTCGCGTCGCTCTACCCGGTGGTGACCGCCGTTGCCGCGCGCGGTGTGCTCCGCGAACGGCTGCGGGCGGTGCAGGCCGCGGGTGCGGGGCTGGCCCTGGTGGGGACGGTTCTGCTGGCGTCGGGCTGAGCCGGCCGGGGTCGTTCAGGATCCCGGCTCCAGCTCGGCCAGTCCGGCCGCCGCTTCCTCGGCCGGCTCGGCGAGCCGGGCCGCCGTCTCCTCGTCCAGGTCCGACAGGGCGCGGAGCTGCTCCGGCGTGACTCCCTCCGGGATCGGCACCGGCGGTGGGGTGCGCAGCGGCGGCTGCCAGCCGTCGGCCGGTGTCCAGCGCCGTACGACACGGGCCGGCGCGCCCGCCACCACGGCGTGGTCGGGCACCGCGCCCCGGACGACCGCGCCCGCGGCCACCACCACGTTCCGCCCGATCCGGGCACCCGGCAGGATCACCGCGCCCGTGCCGATCCAGCAGCCAGGACCGATCTCCACCGGCTCCATCCGAGGCCACTGCTTGCCGATCGGCTCGTGCGGGTCGTCGTAGGAGTGGTTCGTGGACGTGACGTAGACGTACGGGCCGAAGTAGCAGTCGCTGCCGATGGTGACCGTCGTGTCCGCGATGACGTGGCTGCCGCGGCCGAGGACGACACCGTCGCCGATGCGCAGGATCGGGTCCGGGCCGAGGTCGAGGTCGGGCATCAGCCCCGCGGTGAGGGTGACCTGCTCACCGACGATGCAGTGGGAGCCCAGGTGGATCCAGGGTTCGCCGAAGACCGTGCCGAGCGGGAAGGCGAGTCTGGTACCTGTTCCCATCGCGCCGAACCGGTAGCGCCCGGGGTGGTCGGCGGTCACGGAGCCCGTGCGCTGAGCCCAGGCCCAGCCCGCGTGGACGGCGCGCTGCGCGAGGCCGCGCCGCCAGGATGAGAACGTGTTCTTGCGCTTCGGCACGAGGTCACGGTACTCAGCGGTAGCTCACCCCGCGGCGTCGGAGGCCTGTGATCTTCGCCCCACCGGGTGTCGTACGGTTTGCGCGTTGTCTACGACGTTTTGGAGGCGGGCATGGGACAGCGAGCGATGATCACGGGGATCGGTGGCAGGGAGCCGCAGATCGATCCGGAGGCGTTCGTGGCGCCGACGGCTTCGGTGATCGGGAGCGTGACGCTGGGTGCGGGGGCGAGTGTCTGGTACGGGGCCGTGCTGCGGGGCGATGTCGAGGCGATCTCGGTCGGTGCGAGCAGTAACGTCCAGGACAACTGCACACTCCACGCCGACCCGGGGTTTCCCGTGACGGTGGGTGAGCGGGTCAGCATCGGTCACAACGCCGTGGTGCACGGGGCGAGAGTCGAGGACGACTGCCTGATCGGAATGGGGGCGACGGTGCTGAACGGGGCGGTGATCGGGGCCGGGTCGCTCGTCGCCGCGCAGGCACTGGTGCCGCAGGGCATGGTCGTGCCGCCCGGGTCGCTGGTGGCGGGAGTGCCTGCGAAGGTCCGGCGGGAGCTGTCGGAGGAGGAGCGGCAGGGGGTCACCCTCAACGGCACGATGTACGCCGAGCTGGCGAAGGCGCATCGTGAGGTGCACGGGTAGCAGAAGGGCGTCTCACTCAGCAGCGGTTACCGGCTGGGCATTCTTCGCCTTGCGCTTCAGCACCAGCATCGACGTGAGGCCGACCAGGACCGCCGCCACCAGGCCCAGCCACGAAAAGCGCTTCAGCCAGGACTCGGCGACGATGCCGACGTAGTAGATGACCGCTGTCGTGCCGCCGGCCCAGACGATGCCGCCGAGGACGTTGGCGATGAGGAACTTCCAGTACGGCATGCGGAGCACACCGGCGAGGGGGCCCGCGAAGATGCGGAGGAGGGCGACGAAGCGGCCGAAGAAGACGGCCCACATGCCCCACTTCTCGAAGGACCGCTCGGCCGTGGCGATATGGCCCTCGCTGAAGTGCTTGGGGAACTTCTTGCCCAGCCAGGCCAGCAGGGGGCGGCCGCCCTTGCGGCCGATGGCGTAGCCGATCGAGTCGCCGATGATCGCGCCGGCCGTGGCGCTGGCGCCGAGGACGACGGGGTCGATGTGGCCGTGCTGGGAGGCCAGCAGAGCCGAGGAGACGAGGACGATCTCGCCCGGCAGCGGGATGCCCAGGCTCTCCAGGCCGATGACCACTCCCACCAGTGCGTAGACGGCCACCGCGGGTACGGTTTCGAGCCACTCCTGGACGTGCAACGCCGGATCCTTTCCCTGTGCTTCCCTGCGAGCACGGGAAGCCTACCGGGTGGCAAGACGTCCCCCGCGGCTCAGGCGTTCCAGTTCCACTCGGCGACCTCGGGCAGGTCCGTGCCGTGCCCGCGGATCCAGGCGTGGTGGCGGGTGCGGGCGTCGGCCATGCGCTGGCGTACGGCCGTGGCGCGCACCGCGAGACCCGGGACGCGGTCGATGACGTCCATGACGAGGCGATAGCGGTCCAGGTCGTTGCGGACGACCATGTCGAAGGGCGTGGTGGTGGTGCCGGCCTCCTTGTAGCCGCGCACATGCAGGTGCTGGTGGCCGGCGCGGCGGTAGGCCAGGCGGTGGATCAGCCACGGGTAGCCGTGGTAGGCGAAGATCACCGGCTTGTCGGCGGTGAAGAGGCCGTCGTACTCGAAGTCGTTCATGCCGTGCGGGTGTTCCTCGCGGGGCAGCAGCCGGGCGAGGTCGACGACGTTCACCACGCGGACCGACAGGTCGGGCAGGTGCCGGCGCAGCAGGTGCGCGGCGGCCAGGGTCTCCTGGGTGGGGACGTCTCCGGCGCAGGCCAGCACCACGTCGG
>KE354385.1 GCA_000415505.1 Streptomyces afghaniensis 772 | reverse complement strand
GGTGGCCCACGACCAGGCGTGCTCGCTCGTCACCGACTCGGCGATACGCCACTCCCTTGCTGCCCGGCACCACGGTGGTCCACCAGGACGCCCAGCCGCGCGTCCGCGCCGGGGGCGAAGTCGGCGACGATCGACGGCAGGTCGTCGACGCCCTCCCAGATACTCCACTACCACGCCCTCGATGCGCAGGTCGTCGCCCCAGACCTTCTCGACCAGCTCGGCGTCGTGCCGGCCCTCGACGTAGATGCGCCCGGCGCGGGCCACGCGGGCGCGGGCGCCGGGGACGGCCACCGAACCGGACGCCGTACGGGTGGGACGTGCGGGGCCGGCGGGCGAGGGGCGGACCAGCGTCACGACCCTGCCCTCCAGGAGGAAGCCGCGCGGCTCCAGGGGGAACACCCGGTGCTTGCCGAAGCGGTCCTCCAGGGTCACCGTGCCCG
>KE354384.1 GCA_000415505.1 Streptomyces afghaniensis 772 | reverse complement strand
TCCGGTGTATGTCAAGCCTTGGTAAGGTTCTTCGCGTTGCGTCGAATTAAGCCACATGCTCCGCCGCTTGTGCGGGCCCCCGTCAATTCCTTTGAGTTTTAGCCTTGCGGCCGTACTCCCCAGGCGGGGCACTTAATGCGTTAGCTGCGGCACGGACAACGTGGAATGTTGCCCACACCTAGTGCCCACCGTTTACGGCGTGGACTACCAGGGTATCTAATCCTGTTCGCTCCCCACGCTTTCGCTCCTCAGCGTCAGTATCGGCCCAGAGATCCGCCTTCGCCACCGGTGTTCCTCCTGATATCTGCGCATTTCACCGCTACACCAGGAATTCCGATCTCCCCTACCGAACTCTAGCCTGCCCGTATCGACTGCAGACCCGGGGTTAAGCCCCGGGCTTTCACAACCGACGTGACAAGCCGCCTACGAGCTCTTTACGCCCAATAATTCCGGACAACGCTCGCGCCCTACGTATTACCGCGGCTGCTGGCACGTAGTTAGCCGGCGCTTCTTCTGCAGGTACCGTCACTTTCGCTTCTTCCCTGCTGAAAGAGGTTTACAACCCGAAGGCCGTCATCCCTCACGCGGCGTCGCTGCATCAGGCTTTCGCCCATTGTGCAATATTCCCCATGCTGCCTCCGTAGGAGTCTGGGCCGTGTCTCAGTCCCAGTGTGGCCGGTCGCCCTCTCAGGCCGGCTACCCGTCGTCGCCTTGGTGAGCCATTACCTCACCAACAAGCTGATAGGCCGCGGGCTCATCCTGCACCGCCGGAGCTTTCCACCACCAAGAGATGCCCCTAGTGGTTGTATCCGGTATTAGACCCCGTTTCCAGGGCTTGTCCCAGAGTGCAGGGCAGATTGCCCACGTGTTACTCACCCGTTCGCCACTAATCCCCACCGAAGTGGTTCATCGTTCGACTTGCATGTGTTAAGCACGCCGCCAGCGTTCGTCCTGAGCCAGGATCAAACTCTCCGTGAATGTTTACCGGTAATCCGGTCGACACCACGAGAGCGGAACAGCCAGGCGGAATAAGCCCGGCCGTTCACAGCGTCCTCGCTGTGTTTTTCAAAGGAACCTCGCCCCAGCAGATGCTGGAGACGGGGTATCAACATATCTGGCGTTGACTTTTGGCACGCTGTTGAGTTCTCAAGGAACGGTCGCTTCCTTTGTACTCACCCTCTCGGGCTTTCCGTCCGGGCGCTTCCCTTCGGTCTTGCGTTTCCGACTCTATCAGATCTTTTCTCGACCCGATTTCCTCGACGCTTTCCAGGTTCCCGCTTCCGCGTTTCCCTTTCCGGCGGCTCCGACTTTATCAGAAGTTTCGGACCGGACTGAACCGGCCGCTCGTTTCCGATTTATCGGGAGGGGCTTCGATGAAATCAGCGTTTCATGAAGCAGACAGATGCTCACTGTCGCCGATCTGAGGCTGAGCCCCACTTCCAGGCAACTGTTCGAATCTACCTCCCCGCAGGGGCCGTGTCAACGGCTCCCGTGGGGCGAAGAGGAGACTAGCAGTTGAACGGACGTGGTCGCACATCAGGCGGTCGCAGAGCCGTTCAGGCAGCTGTCGGGACGGTGGCGCTGCGTTCCGCTGCCTCGACGTCACCGGTGTCACCGGCGCGGGCGGCGCGGCCGCCCAGGACGTAGACATAGGCGAAGAAGGCCAGTTCGGCGACGACTCCGATGGTGATGCGGGCCCAGGTGGGGAGGCCGGACGGGGTGACGAAGCCTTCGATGGCGCCGGAGACGAAGAGGACCAGCGCCAGGCCGATGGCCATGCCGATGGCGGCGCGGCTCTCTTCCGCGAGAGCTGTGCGTCGTGTGCGGGGCCTGGATCGATGAGGGTCCAACCGAGGCGCAGGCCGGTGCCGGCTGCCACGAAGACGGCGGTCAGTTCGAGCAGGCCGTGCGGGAGGACGAGACCGAGGAACGTGTCGAGGCGGCCGGCCGAGGACATCAGGCCGAAGCCGATGCCCAGGTTGAGCATGTTCTGGAAGAGGATCCAGATGACCGGGAGCCCCAGGAAGACACCCAGGATGAGGCACAGGGCTGCGGCCCAGGCGTTGTTCGTCCAGACCTGGGCGGCGAAGCTGGCGGCCGGGTGGCTGGAGTAGTACGTCTCGTACTGGCCGCCGGGGCGGGTGAGGTCGCGCAGTTCGCTGGGGGCCGCGATGGAGGCCTGTACCTCGGGGTGGGTGCCGATCCACCAGCCCAGGAGGGCCGCGACTGCCGTGGACAGCAGCGCGGTGGGTACCCACCAGTGGCGTGATTTGTAGACGGCGGCCGGGAAGCCGTGGGCGAGGAAGCGGGTGACGTCGCGCCAGGAGGCGCGTCGGGTGCCTGTCACGGCACTACGCGCGCGTGCCACGAGTTGGCTGAGCCTGCCGGTCAGCGTGGGGGTCGGAGCACTGGACTGGATCGAGGGAGAGGTGCGGTGGCGGTGCGTTGGTAGAGGGTGACGAGTTCGTCGGCTTCGGCACCGCTGAGGCGGCGCTGGCGACGGAGGAGGGCTTCGAGGCGGTCCCACTCCGCTCGGTGGGCGGAGACGAAGACGTCGAGGTCCATCGGTCTGCCTGCTCCTCGGCTGTTCGTCGGCGGCTCGTCGTGGATCAGCTTGTCGTACTGCGGCGCGATGCGCCCTCAGCTTGGCAGACTGGCCCTGTCGGGGGCAGGGCAGGGGAAGGACGGCGGGCGTGAGTGAGCTGGTGACGGGCGAGGCGGTGGCGTTGGAGCTGCGCCCCGCGAGGTTGCCCAGCAGGGCGCTGGCCGTATTGCTGGATCTTGTGGCAGCCGTGGCTGTCTACGTCGCGGTGACCATCGCGGTCGTGGTTTCCACTGCCTCGCTGGACGATGCGGCGCAGACGGCGCTGTCGATCGCGACGTTCGTTCTCGTACTGGTGGGCGGGCCGATCGCGGTGGAGACGCTCAGTCACGGGCGCTCGCTCGGAAAGATGGCCTGCGGGCTGCGTGTGGTGCGCGACGACGGGGGGCCGATCCGGTTCCGGCATGCGCTGGTCAGGGGCTTGATCGGGGTGGTCGAGATCCTCATGACCTTCGGTGTGGTCGCCTGTATCGCCTCGTTCGTGTCGGCGCGTGGGCGGCGGCTGGGGGATGTGTTCGCGGGGACCCTCGTCGTCCGGGAGCGGATTCCGGTCGCGCGGACCGGCTCGTGCCGCCTCCCCCGCCCTGGCTGGCGGGGCGGTTCTCGGAGCTCGACCTGTCTGCGGTGCCCGATGGGCTGTGGCTCGCCGTGCGTCAGTACCTGACGCGTATGCAGCAGTTGGACCCGCAGGTGGGGTGGTCCATGGCGGAGCGGCTGGCGTCGGACCTCGCGGAACGTACGGGGGCTCCGGTGCCGCAGGGTGTTCCGCCGGCGGCGTATCTGGCGGCGGTCGTGCAGGAACGGCAGGCGCGGGAGGCCCGGCGGGCTTTCGGGAGCGGGTCGTCCTCGTCGGCCGGTCCAGTTGCTGGTGCCGATGCGGCTTCGGCTGCTGAGACCGCTTCGGCTGCGGGCGCGGCGCCCGATGCTTACGGACAACCGCCGTTCGTGCCGCCCGGTGCCCCGTCACAGCCGTCCGGTGCGGCTGCCGAGTCGTCGGGTGGGGCTCGGCCCGCGGCGCCGCATGAGGTGCCTGCAGGCGAGCGTCCTGGGACCGGGTTCGTGCCGCCGGCGTAGGCCGCGTAGGGGAGAGCGGGCTGCCCGTTCAGCGGGGCCCGGGCCTCAGGTGAACACCGACGGCGGTGATTCGAGGTCTTCGAGCTCGATGCCGGGGGCCGCGAGCACCACGTCTCCGGCGATGTGCACGGAGTGCTGTTCTCCCGTGTCCAGGGCTGTGACCTGGTATTCGTCCACAGTCAGGGGGCCGTTGTCAGTGGCGTGTGCTTCTCTTTTCAGCAAGGTCCACGACTGGTCCACGGTGCGCGGGGCGAGGACCGGGTCCGTGAAGGCGACGAGGCGTACGCGGGTGCCTGCTGAGGAGGGGGTGAGGCGCAGGAGACGGGTGGTGGCGACGAGGAACGCCGGGGAGGTGCCGGTGAAGGCGTGGGCACGCACATTGCCTTCGGTGGCATCGGTTCCGGTGGGGTCGGTGCGGACCCAGGTGACGCCGTCGAGGGCGGCGCCGCGGACCTGCCAGGCGGCGGCGTGCAGTTCCAGGCGGATGGGACGGCCGAGTTCGTCGAGGGTGAGGTCGACGGAGCCGTGGTGATCGCCCGAGGGGGTGGTCAGCTGGGAGACGTAGCGCCAGCCGGAGGGGCCGGGGGCGCACTGGAAGTGTTCTTCTGCGAGGGGGGTGTAATCGTGCGGATCGTGGAGCGAATAGCGGCCGCGGGGCATGGGGGTCCTGGGTCTTGACGGGCTGGGCAGGTCGCTGGTCCGGCAAACGGGGCACGGCCCCCGGCACGGGGGTGCGGGGGCCTGCTTCGGCGATCTGACCGGCAGCGAACTGACCGGCAGCGGTGCTGCTCGGCTCAGTAGCGGTAGTGGTCCGGCTTGTACGGGCCCTCGACCTGCACACCGATGTACTCGGCCTGCTCGGGGCGGAGCGTGGTCAGCTTCACGCCGAGCGCGTCCAGGTGGAGACGGGCGACCTTCTCGTCGAGGTGCTTGGGCAGCACATAGACACCGGTCGGGTACGCGTCGGGCTTGGTGAACAGCTCGATCTGGGCCAGGGTCTGGTCCGCGAAGGAGTTGGACATCACGAACGACGGGTGACCGGTGGCGTTGCCCAGGTTCAGCAGACGGCCCTCGGACAGAACGATGATCACCTTGCCGTCGGGGAAGGTCCAGGTGTGGACCTGCGGCTTGATCTCGTCCTTGACGATGCCGGGGATCTTCGCGAGACCGGCCATGTCGATCTCGTTGTCGAAGTGGCCGATGTTGCCCACGATGGCCTGGTGCTTCATCTTGGCCATGTCCGAGGCCATGATGATGTCCTTGTTGCCGGTCGTGGTGATGAAGATGTCGGCCTTGTCGACGACCTCGTCCAGGGTCGTCACCTGGTAGCCGTCCATCGCCGCCTGGAGGGCGCAGATCGGGTCGATCTCGGTGACGATCACGCGGGCGCCCTGTCCGCGCAGGGACTCCGCGCAGCCCTTGCCCACGTCGCCGTAGCCGCAGATGACCGCGGTCTTGCCGCCGATCAGGGTGTCGGTGGCGCGGTTGATGCCGTCGACGAGCGAGTGGCGGCAGCCGTACTTGTTGTCGAACTTCGACTTGGTGACGGCGTCATTGACGTTGATCGCCGGGAACAGGAGGACGCCGTCGCGCTGCATCTCGTACAGGCGGTGGACACCGGTCGTGGTCTCCTCGGTGACACCGCGGATCTCGGAGGCCAGCTGGGTCCACTTCTGCGAACCGTCCGTGATGGTGCGGTGCAGGAGCTCGAGGATGACGCGGTGCTCGTCGGACTCGGCGGTGTCGACGGACGGGACCTTGCCGTCCTTCTCGTACTCGACGCCCTTGTGGACGAGGAGGGTGGCGTCACCGCCGTCGTCGAGGATCATGTTCGGGCCGCCGGTGGGGCTGTCCGGCCAGGTCAGCGCCTGCTCCGTGCACCACCAGTACTCCTCCAGGGTCTCGCCCTTCCAGGCGAAGACCGGGACGCCCTGCGGGTTGTCGGGCGTGCCGTTCGGGCCGACGGCGATGGCCGCGGCGGCGTGGTCCTGGGTGGAGAAGATGTTGCAGGAGGCCCAGCGGACCTGCGCGCCGAGGGCGACCAGGGTCTCGATGAGCACGGCGGTCTGCACGGTCATGTGCAGGGAGCCGGTGACGCGGGCGCCGGCCAGGGGCTGCGCTTCGGCGTACTCCTTGCGGATCGCCATCAGGCCGGGCATCTCGTGCTCGGCGAGGGTGATCTCCTTGCGGCCGAACTCGGCCAGGGAGAGGTCGGCGACCTTGAAGTCCTGTCGGTTTTCGACAGTCGTCATTGCGAGCTGCTCCTCGGGGTTGGGTCGAGGTGGGTACGGCTGGTCTGCGCGGCGGCGGACACAGGGGTGCCCGAAAGAGGACACAGGCATGCCCGCGTGTGCGCAGCGCAGTCCGTCGGAGGCCCTCTCTCCCTCGGCCGGTCCGCGGTGGGACCGCCCGACCGCCATCAGCAGCGACGTCTGGCTCCGTCCCAAGCTACACCGGGGGCGCCTGCGATCCCCAGTCCGCAGGCAAACACATCAAGCCGATCCCGTGACGGGCGGGGGGTGGGTCTGTGGGTGGGGTGCGGGGGTGGAAAGGCGGCGGGGCCCGCCGAGTGGTTCGGCGGGCCCCGTGGCCGGAGGAGTCGTGGGAGGGGGTGTCAGTGGTCGGCGGGGTGCGGGGTCGGGCCGCCGGGGCTGGCCTCGGGATCGGGGCCCTTGGCGGCTTCGGACTCGCTGTAGATGTCCGGCTCGAGGTAGATCACGCGGGCGATCGGGACTGCTTCGCGGATGCGGGACTCGGCGGCGTCGATGGCGGCGGCGATCTCGGTGGCCGTGTCGTCGTGCTGGACGGCGATCTTGGCGGCGACGAGGAGTTCTTCGGGGCCGAGGTGGAGCGTGCGCATGTGGATGATGCGGGTGACCGTGTCGCCGTCGACGACGGCGGCCTCGATCTTCTGCGTCTCCTCGACGCCGGCGGACTCGCCGAGCAGCAGCGACTTGGTCTCGGCGGCGAGGACCAGGGCGATCAGGATGAGCAGGATGCCGATGCAGAGGGTGCCGATGCCGTCCCAGACGCTGTCGCCGGTGAGCAGGGCGAGGCCGACACCGCCGAGGGCGAGGATGAGGCCGACGAGGGCGCCGAGGTCCTCCAGGAGGACGACCGGGAGCTCCGGCGCCTTGGCGTGGCGGACGAACTCCTTCCAGGAGCGCTGGCCGCGCAGGGCGTTGGACTCCTTGATGGCCGTGCGGAAGGAGAAGGTCTCGGCGATGATCGCGAAGACCAGGACGCCGACCGGCCAGTACCAGTTCGTCAGCTCATGCGGGTGCTTGATCTTCTCGTAGCCCTCGTAGAGGGCGAACATGCCGCCGACCGAGAAGAGGACGATGGAGACGAGGAAGGCGTAGATGTAGCGCTCGCGGCCGTAGCCGAAGGGGTGTTGCGGGGTGGCCTCGCGCTTGGCCTTCTTGCCGCCGACCAGGAGCAGTGCCTGGTTGCCGGAGTCGGCGAGCGAGTGGACGGACTCGGCGAGCATCGATGACGAGCCGCTGAAGATGAACGCCACGAACTTCGCTACCGCGATCGCGAGGTTGGCGGCCAGTGCCGCCACGATCGCCTTGGTGCCGCCTGACGCGCTCATGTGTTCGCGTTGTCCCTTCGTACGCCGTTCCAGGGCCCGGGCGCTCGCCTTGCTGCGCCGCCCGCGACTTTGCCCGTGCTTGACGGTGGGCCATTGTTGCAGCCCGCTCGGGCCGCGGTGCTTCAGGTCACCAGCAAGGGGGTCATCGAAACGGTCAGGCGACGACCGTGGCGCGGAAGAGCGTGCCGGTTCCGGACACTTCGGCCTTTTCGCCGGCCGGGACGAAGACGGACCGGCCCGGGGTCAGGTCGTGCTCGCCCGCCCGGACGGAACCGGCGGTGCAGAGCAGGATCTGCGGGGTCGCGCGGGTGAGGTCGTGGGCGCTGCCCGCCTCGGGGAGGACGTAGCGGGACAGGCGGAACTCGTCGATCGGGGTCTCGTAGAGCTCCTCGCCGTCCGGGGAGGCCTCGGGGCGCAGGACGCCGGGGTCGCTGGGCCGGAAGCGGACGATGCGCAGGAGCTCGGGGACGTCGACGTGCTTGGGGGTCAGGCCGCAGCGCAGGACGTTGTCGGAGTTGGCCATGATCTCGACGCCGAGGCCGTTCAGGTAGGCGTGCGGGACGCCGGCGCCGAGGTAGAGGGCCTCGCCGGGCTGGAGCCGGACGTGGTTCAGCAGCATGGCGGCGATGACGCCGGGGTCGCCCGGGTAGTGGTGGGCGATGTCGGCGTAGGGGGTGTAGGCGCCGCCGAGTCGGGTGCAGGCTGCCGCCGCCTCCGCGACCGTCCGGGACATCTCCTCGGGGTCGGCGGTGAGGATCGCCGTGAGGACCTCGCGCAGGGCGGCGTCCTCGGGGTGGGCGTGCAGCAGGTCGACGTACGGCTTGAGGGAGTCGATGCCGAGGTCGTCGAGCAGGCCGGCGGCGGCGAGCGGGTCGCGGAAGCCGCACAGGCCGTCGAACTCGGTGAGGGCGCAGATCAGTTCGGGCTTGTGGTTGGCGTCCTTGTAGTTGCGGTGCGGGGCGTCCACGGGGATGCCGCGGCGCTCCTCGTCCGCGTAGCCCTCCTTGGCCTGTTCCAGGTCGGGGTGGACCTGGAGGGAGAGCGGGGCGCCGGCGGCGAGGATCTTGAGGAGGAAGGGCAGGCGGGGGCCGAACTTGGCGACCGCGGCCGGTCCGAGTTCCTTCTCCGGGTCGGTGTCGATGACCTCGACGAGCGTGCCCCGGCCGGTGCGTGAGGGGGCGCCCGGGTGGGCGCCCATCCACATCTCCGCCTGCGGCTCGCCGGTGGGTTCGGTGCCGAGCAGGTGCGGGATGGCGGTGGGGGAACCCCAGGCGTAGGGGCGGATGGTGTTGTCGAGGCGGTCCATGGGGGTCTCTCTGGTGTTCGGGCGTGCGGGCGCGTCAGGGTGTCCCGGGCAAGATCAGGCCCTCGAAGCGAGCGCCAGGTAAACCGCGGCGAAATCCGTGATGGCGATCAGTTCCGCGAGGGTCTCCAGTTCGCCGCCCTCCTCCGGTTCCAGCTCGCTGATCGGTGTGTCGTGGCTGAGGGCCAGGTCGCGGGCGCCGGGGGCGGCGGTGAGGCCGCCGATGGGGCGGTCGCGCAGGAGCACCACGCGCGCGTGCAGGGCGGGGGGTTCCTCGACGCGGTCGCGGAAGAAGTCGTCGGGGTCGGCGCTGGCGGCCAGGGGGCCGGCGAGCAGGGCGCTGTGTGCGGCGAGCGCCTCGGGGAGTTCGGCGACGACCGCGGGGGTGCCGGACAGTTCGGCGAGCGCGGCGGCGAAACGGCGGCCTGCCGGTCCGGCCGAGGTGCCCTCGGTCCAGACGATCGGGAGGGCGTCCGCCAGTTCGGCGGCGAGGGTCTTGGCGGGGTTGCTGTAGGTGGCGATGGCGGGGCCGCAGCGTTCGGCGATGCGGTCGAGGCGGTCGGCGACCTTGCCGAGGGCGTCCGGCGGGGCGACGAGCACTCCCGTACGGTCCAGCAGTGCCAGCAGTGGGGTGAGCAGTGCCCACAGGACGCCGGGTGCGGAGGCGGCGAGGGGCTCGTCCTGGTCGTACGGGGCGGTCGCCATGGGGACGAACAGGCCGTGCGAGCCGTTCACCGCGTCGGCGAGCGGGGAGCGGCTGGGGGCTACGGCGACGACGTTGCAGCCGCGGCGGTAGGCCTGCTCGGCCAGGAGGGACAGGCCCGGTTCGCTGCCGTCCGGGGTGGTGATCAGGAGGAGGTCGACGGAGCCGACCCAGCCGGGCAGTTCCCAGCGCAGGGCGCCCGCGGCGGGGGCGACGCCGCTGGGGGCCAGCCGCGTGACCGGGCTGCCGGCTCCGGCGAGGGTGCCGAG
>KE354383.1:3553-24016 GCA_000415505.1 Streptomyces afghaniensis 772 | reverse complement strand
CCGCCGCCCGACCGACGGTCGGCAAGGGGCTCGGGCTCGCCTTCCCCTTACCCCCTGATGATCGCCAGTGCCTCGTCCCTCACCCTGGTCATCGTCTCCTGGTCCCTCGCCTCCGCGTTCAGGCGGAGCAGTGGCTCGGTGTTGGAGGGGCGGACGTTGAACCACCAGTCGGTGGCGGAGACGGTCAGGCCGTCCAGGTCGTCGAGGGTGATGCCCTCGCGGTTCTCGTACGCGGAGCGGATCGCGGCGAGGCGGGCCGCCTGGTCGGTGACCGTGGAGTTGATCTCGCCGGAGCCGGCGTAGCGGTCGTACTCGGCGACGAGAGCGGAGAGCGGGCCCGACTGGCCGCCGAGGGCGGCCAGGACGTGCAGGGCGGCCAGCATGCCCGTGTCGGCGTTCCAGAAGTCGCGGAAGTAGTAGTGGGCGGAGTGCTCGCCGCCGAAGATCGCGCCCGAGCGCGCCATCTCCGCCTTGATGAAGGAGTGCCCGACGCGGGTGCGGACCGGGGTGCCGCCGTTCTCCGCGACCACCTCGGGGACCGACCAGGACGTGATCAGGTTGTGGATGATCGTGCCCTTGCCGCCGTGCCTGGCCAGTTCGCGGGACGCCACCAGGGCGGTGATCGCCGACGGGGAGACCGGTTCGCCGCGCTCGTCGACGACGAAGCAGCGGTCGGCGTCGCCGTCGAAGGCGAGGCCGAGGTCGGCGCCCTCTTCGCGGACCCGGTTCTGGAGGGCGACGAGGTTGGCCGGGTCGAGGGGGTTGGCCTCGTGGTTGGGGAAGGTGCCGTCGAGTTCGAAGTACATCGGGACCAGCGTCAGGGGCAGGCCGGCGAAGACCTCGGGGACCGTGTGGCCGCCCATGCCGTTGCCCGCGTCGACGACGACCTTCAGGGGGCGGATGGAGGTCAGGTCGACCAGGGAGCGCAGGTGCGCCGCGTAGTCCGACAACGTGTCGCGGCCGGTGATGGCTCCCGGCGTCGCGGCCGGCTCGGGGGCGCCCGACTCGCTCCAGCGCTCCACCAGTTCGCGGATCTCGGCGAGGCCGGTGTCCTGGCCGACCGGGGCGGCGCCCATGCGGCACATCTTGATGCCGTTGTACTGCGCCGGGTTGTGGGAGGCGGTGAACATGGCGCCCGGCAGGTTCAGCGCGCCCGAGGCGTAGTAGAGCTGGTCCGTCGAGCACAGGCCGATCTCGGTCACCTCGGCACCCAGCGCCGCCGCCCCGCGCGCGAAGGCCCGCGACAGGCCCGGTGAGGAGGGCCGCATGTCGTGCCCGGTCGCGATGGCGCTCGCGCCGGTGACCCGCACGAAGGCCGCCCCGAAGAGCTCGGCCAGGGACTCGTCCCACTGGTCGGGGACGACCCCGCGTACGTCGTACGCCTTGACGACCTGCGACAGATCAGCAGCCACGGCCAACCTTCCTGAAAAAGTACTGTCGGTCCGCCCAAACTACCCCCGGCCGCTGACAGCGCGCTGGGCGGACGCCGAGAGGACTCCCAGTCGTAGCCTCAGGTCAGGGCAGCATCCAGCCCAGGACCGGCGTGCTCTGGCCGACCACGATCAGGCACATCACCAGCAGCAGGCCCAGGCTCCACGGCAGTACCTTGCGCAGCAGGTCGCCCTCGCGGCCCGCGAGTCCGACGGCCGCGCAGGCGATGGTGAGGTTCTGCGGGGAGATCATCTTGCCGAGGACGCCGCCGGAGCTGTTGGCGGCGGCCAGGAGGTCGGGCGACAGTCCGGACTCCCGGGCGGCGGTCACCTGGAGGGCGCCGAAGAGGGCGTTGGCCGAGGTGTCCGAGCCGGACACGGCGACTCCGAACCAGCCGAGGACGGGTGAGAGGAAGGCGAGCCCGGCTCCGGCCGCCGCCACGAAGTGGCCGATGGTCGCCGCCTGGCCGGAGAGGTTCATGACGTACGCGAGCGCCAGTACGGACGTCACCGTCAGGATCGCGAAGCGCAGCTCGTGGACGGTCGCGAGCCATTCCTTCACCGCCACGCGTGCGTGGACGCCGATGACGGCGGCCGTGCAGATCCCGGCGAGCAGTACGAGCGTGCCGCCGGTCGACACGATCGGCCAGGTGAAGACGTTGCCGCCGACCGGTTCGCCGTCGGAGCCGAGCACGTCCAGGAAGGGCCAGTCGTAGGTCTGGGTGGCCCGGTCCAGCCGTTCCTTGACGGGCGGGAGCTGGGCGACGGAGAAGATCAGGACGATCAGCGCGTAGGGGGCGTAGGCGCGCAGGACCTCGCGGGGCGGGTCCTCCTCGTCCAGTTCCTCGCTGCGTACGCCGGTCAGCACGGAGGCGCGTACGGACTCGGCGGCGGGCACGCGCGCGTGCGGTACGGCGACCAGGGCGCCCGCGCCCGCCAGGGCGGCGCCGATGTCGGCGAGTTGGGCGGAGACGTAGTTGGAGGCGGCGAACTGGGCTACAGCGAAGGCGACTCCGCAGGCGAGGGCGGGCACCCAGGTCTCGCGCAGTCCGCGTCGGCCGTCCACGAGCCAGACCAGTACGAGGGGCACCACGAGGGCCAGCAGCGGCGTCTGACGGCCCACCACGGACGCCACGGAGTCCAGCGGCAGCCCGGTGACCTGGGCGAGCGTGACGACCGGGGTGCCCATCGCGCCGAAGGCCACGGGCGCGGTGTTGGCGACCAGGGCGACGACGGCGGCGCGCACAGGTTCGAATCCGAGGGCGACCAGCATGACCGCACTGATCGCGACGGGCGCGCCGAAGCCGGCGAGCGCCTCCAGCAGCGCCCCGAAGCAGAAGGCGATGACGAGCGCCTGGATCCGGGGGTCGTCGGAGAGCCGCCCGAAGGACCGGCGCAGGATGTCGAAGTGCCGGGTGCGGACGGTCATCCGGTACACCCACAGGGCGTTGACGACGATCCACAGGATGGGGAAGAGGCCGAAGACGGCGCCCTGGGCGGCGCCGGCGAGCGTCTGCCCCAGGGGCATGCCGTAGGCGAGCCGGGCGACGAGAACGGCGGCGAGGAGGCCGGTCAGGCCCGCCAGGTGCGCCTTCATGCGGACGCCGCCGAGCAGGACCAGGACGATCACGAGGGGCAGGGCCGCCACGAGGGCGGACAGGCCCAGTGAGCCGGCGACGGGTTCCAGTTCCTGGACGTACACGGGCGCCTCCCCGGTTTCCGTCATGCGAAAGCGATTTCTCGCGGCCTCAAAACGGAATGGTCATGTCCGCGCCAAGCTCGCGTCAATGGGCGTGCGCGGGGAGGAACCGTGAGGGGGCGGTCAGTTGTCGGGCGACCGGAGGACGCGCAGGTGGCCCCGCCGGGCGACCTCCATCGGGTCGGCCGCGCGCCCGCCGCCGCCGGCCCCGGCCGCCCGCTCCTGGGGACGGGCAGCCTCGCGCACGGCGTTCGCAAGCGCTTCCAGGTCGTCGCCGCTGGGGCGCGCCGGGGCGGAGCCGTCGAGGAGCCGGACGACCTCCCAGCCGCGCGGGGCGGTGAGGCGCTCGGAGTGCTCGGCACACAGGTCGTAGCAGTGGGGTTCGGCGTAGGTGGCGAGCGGGCCGAGGACCGCGGTCGAGTCGGCGTAGACGTACGTCAGCGTCGCGACGGCGGGACGGCCGCAGGCGGTGCGCGAACAGCGACGTACAGGGCTCACGACGTTGGACGGTACCGCACTCTTGAGCGGGCCGCGACGACTCTCCACCAGGTCACTCCCCCGTGTCGTGCTGTGAAACGCCCCACACCCCCTTTCGGGTGCACCCTGCTGACCTGCCCGGACAGCGTCGTCCGGGGTGTCGAACAGCGCTCCAAGCGGTCAAGAGTCGCCATAAAACCCTCAATTGCCGTGAGGTCGCCGGTCTCGGCGGGATACGGAATCGAGCCCAACCTTGGCTGGAATGGTCATGTAACGACATGCCGTACCGGTCGGCCGGAAGCCGTCCGTACCGCCGTGCGGTGCCGGGCGCGGGGACGCGGCGGGGACTACCCTTCAGCAGTGATGGACAAGCCCGTAACGCCCCGAGCCGCCGCCCCCGGGCCCCGCCGCCGTGATCGCCACGGCCGGGGCATGCGCGGCCCCATCGCACCGCCGCAGGTGCCCCTCGCCGCCAGCCGCGCGGAGGCGTTCGCCGATCTGGTGCAGGACTCCGTGGAGCGCCTGGAGCGGCGCTGGCCACAGCTCGCCGACATCGATTTCCTGGTGCTGGAGGTGCCGCGGCTCGACGGGCCCGGCCAGGCCTGGAACGACGAGGCGGTCCCGCTGGGCGGCACGATCAGCGCCCGCGAGGGCCGCCCCGCGCGCGTGGTGGTCTACCGGCGGCCGGTCGAGATCCGTACCAAGGGCCGCGACGAGCGGGCGGCGCTGGTGCACGAGATCGTCGTCGAGCAGGTCGCCGAGCTGCTGGGGCTGACACCGGAGACGGTGGATCCGCGGTACGGCGAGGACCAGGGCTGAGACGACCGGCAGCGGTCAGGGCTGCTTCCGCAGCACCGACCGCAGTGGTCAGGGCTACTTCTGCAGCACCGACAGGTCCTCGTCCGCCTCCGGCACGGCCACCGTCCCCCGGTCGTCGGGGAGCGTCTGCACGGTGAAGCCGGGGACGCCGCCCTCCGTCGCCGCCAGAGTGCGGGCGCCGTAGACCGGGCCGCCGGACTTCGGCTCGACCGTGAGCGCGTACGTGCCCTTCAGGCCGCTGGGGAGCGGCGGCTCGATGTCCTGGGTGGTGCCGGCCTTGATCGTGTACGTCTTCGACACCGGCGTGCCGCCCTCGCTGCCCGCCGAGGCGGTGACCTGGACCGTGGCCGCGCGGCCTGGGGCGGTCAGGGAGAGCGTGCTGCCCTTGGCGCTGTTGTCGGCGGACGTCGCGCGCGTGCCGACGGGGCGGGTGGCCGGGATGAAGGCCGTCTCCTGCTTGTCGCCCTTGCCGCGTACGACCCGCAGGGCCGCCACGAGGGGCACGGACTGGTCCGTCGGCGTCAGCACCAGGGAGCCCGCCTCGCCGCGCGTCACGTCGCCCAGGTCGACGGCCGTGGTCATGCCGCCCTTGACGTGCACCGTCTCGTGTCCGGCCGGGGTGATCAGCCCGGAGGGGGAGGCGAGGCGCACCTTGAGGTCCGCGTCGGCGTCGCCCGGGGTGAAGGCGACCAGGCGCACGGAAGTGGCGTCCTTGGGGATGCCGGGCAGGACCAGGCTGCCCGACGGGTCCGTGGACGCGGCCAGCCAGTCGCCGCCGAGCTTGTCGTCCAGGGCCTGCACGGCGGCGCCGACCCGCCCGCTGCGGACATTGACGTGCACGGTGAGGTTGGTCTGCTGCTCGTCGGTGAGGGTGGACAGCAGGACCGGGTCGGTGGAGTGCGGCTGGACCGTGATGCCCTCCCCCACCGTGGACTTGAGGGTGCCGTCCTTGCCGTAGAGCTCGATGTCGACGACGGCGGCCGAGTCGTCGGGGTTCGTCAGATGCACGTAGTCGGTGCGGTCGGCCGCGGTGCTGGCGCCGGGGAACCAGAAACTCGTGTCCGGGGCCGTGCAGTTGACGCCCTGAAGGCCGCGTCCGGTCCCCGCGGCGACCTCCGTCGTCTCCTGGACCGTCCAGCCGGGCGCGAACCTGCCGTCCGCTGTCCCGACCAGCGCGGGCGATTCGGCGCCCGAGCTGTCCCCGGTGACCGGCTTGCCGGGCTCCTTGGGGGTCAGCACCGGCTTCTCGGTCTTCCGCTCGCCGGTCTTCCCGCCGTCCTTGCCCTTGTCGCCACCCGCGCCGTCCTTCGACTCCTGGGCGGCCGCCTGGAGTTCGGCCTTGCCGCCGCCGGTGCCCTTCGTGACGGGTGTGAAGGAGGTGTACGACGTCTCCGCGATGTCGGACATGCTGGGCGCGGGGCACAGCAGGCTCGTGCGCTCCACGGGCAGTTGGGCGGCCGCCTTGGCGGTGGTGCCCGCGCCCGGGGTGTCCGGGGCGGACAGCGCGGCGAAGCCGGTGACGGCGGCGAGCGCGGTCGTGCCGGCGATCAGGGACAGGGTGGTGCGGTTCACTGCTGGCTCCCGTCGGGACGCTCACTGCCCGTGCCGTGGGGGTGGTGCTGCTGCGCCGGGTCGTACGGCGCGCCGTAGCCCTGGGGGTAGGCCTGGTCGTAGCCCGTCTGGTCGTAGCCCTGTTGGTCGTACGACGGGTTCTGGTGCTGGCCGCCGTACGCGTACGGGTCGTACTGGCCGCCCTGGTAGGGATCCGCCTGGTACTGCTGTCCGTAGGCGTCCGCCGGGTACTGGGCGCCCTGGTACTGGTCGCCGTAGTTCGCGTACTCGCCGCTCTGCCGGCCGGCGTGGTCCCACTGCCCGTGGTTCTGCTGGGGCACGGGTGCCGGGGGCTGCTCGGGCTGCGGGGGCGGGAACTCCTCGGGCTGCGCCGCCCCTTCGGCCTCGGCCTCCGCCTGGGCGCGCAGGCGGCGGGCCCGACGGCCCTCGCCCGCGACCGCCTGCGCCGGGACGGCCGGCTCCTCGGGCAGATCGTCGTCGATGTCGCGGCGCCGGCCGGGCAGGGCCAGCACGACGAGGACGACGGCGAGGAGGCCCTGCGCCCACAGCCACGCGGTGTGGCCGACGGGGTCGTCGTAGGTGACGTCCAGCGTGCCGCCGGTGCGGGGAGTTCGAAGCCCTGGGCCCAGCCGTCGACCGTGGTGGGGGTCAGTGGCTTGCCGTCGAGCGTGGCGGTCCAGCCGTCGGAGGCGGTGTCGGCCAGGCGCAGCACGCGCCCGTCGGAGCCGGTCGGGATCGTGGTGTGGATGTCGACGGGCCCGGCGGCGACGGTCTGCGGCGTGCCGGAGCCGGAGGCGGGGACGATGGTGGCGCGCGCGACCTCCTGGTCGATCTGCCACAGCGCGCCGCCCTTCTGCTGGCTGAGCCGGGTCAGGCCGGGCGTGGCGTCCAGGACGCGGGTGACATCGCGGGGAGCGCCCTGGTGGACGAGGACGTAGCGCACGGCGAAGCCGCCGAGCTGGTCTGACTGGTCGGCGCCGGAGCCGGCGACGAGGTTGGCGACGACCTTGTCGAGCCTGCTGTTCTCGCCGTCGGCCGCGGCGATCTCGCCGTCGCCGAGGCGGGCGCCGGAGCCGCGGACCAGCATGTATCCGACGTGGGAGGCGGAGTCGCTGTCGAGGACGAGGGTGCGGGCCTGGTCGCTGCTGCCGCTCTCCTCGGCGACGAACGCGGGGACCTGTGTCGGGTCGCGCCGCTCCAGAGGGCCGTCCGCGCCGCGGATCATCCAGCCCGCGGCGACGAGCAGCGGGCCCGCGGCCGAGGCGAAGGCGATCAGCACGGCGACCGGCTGACGCCAGCCGAAGCTCTGCTCGGCCACCCGCGAGCGGGCGCCGTCGGCGCCGAGCGCGGCGGCGGCCAGGAGGGCGATGCCGTAGACGAGGGTCGCGGGGCCGGACCAGGTGGAGCTGTTGGACAGGACCGCGAAGACGAAGCCGGTCAGGGCGGCCGTCCAGGCCGTCCAGATGCCCAGCCGGCGTTCCGAACGGAGCAGGGCGGCGAGCGCGGCCAGCACGATGCCGATCAGCATGAGGCCGCTGACCGTCCCGGGGCCGCCGGGGCTGGCACCGAGCAGGTCGAGGGGGGAGCGGCCGACGGGCCGTACTCCAGACCGGCCTCCTGGAAGAAGCCGAACGGCAGCAGCGACAGCGACCAGGGCGCGAGGACCAGCAGGGGCGTGCCGAGCTGGGCGAGGAACCGCAGCCCGTACGCCGTGATGTCGGTCCGGCGCAGGACCAGCAGCCCGGCGCCGAGGAACAGCGCGACGGGCCACACGATCGGGGTGAACGCGGTGGTGATGGTCAGCAGCAGGGCGAACGCCCAGGTGGCCCGCCAACTGCCACGCCCTCCCGAGGGGTTCGCCAGGCCGCTGGCGGCGATGCCCGCGCGGGCGATGAGCGGCAGCAGCACGGCCAGGACGGCCGTGCCGATCCGGCCTCCGGCGAGGGCGCCGGTGGCGGCGGGCAGGAAGGCGTAGACGACGGCCGCCCACGCGCGCAGCAGCCGGGACTCGACCAGCGGGCGGGAGGCGAAGTAGGCGGTGACACCGGCCAGCGGCACCGAGCAGACGAGCAGCAGCGTGACGGCGAGGCCGGTCGAGCCGAACAGCAGGGACGCCAGCATCGCCACGAGCGCGAGGTACGGCGGCGCGGAGGAGGTGCCACCGGCGGCGACCGGGTGCCAGGCGTCCAGGTAGCGCGCCCACAGGTCGGAAGAGTCGGCCGGGGCGGGCAGCAGGGCGCCGCCCGCGAGGGCGCCGCCGCCGAGGAGTTCGCGGCAGGCGACCAGGGAGACGAGCAGCAGCACGAGGAAGAGCACCGGTCCGGGCTTGCGCGCGATGCGCTTGAGCCGGGCGAACTGCTCGATCTCCAGGAAGTCGGCGTCGTCGCCGCCGGGGCCCGACTCGACGGCACCGCCGTGCCGTCCGGCGCCGGAGGCGACCTCGGGGTCGGAGCGGCCCACGAGGTTGCCCGCGAGTTGCTCGACCGTCATGCGGACGGTCGCGCCGGGCGGCGGGAACAACGGCCGCAGCTCGTCCTTGTCGATCCGGGGGGCGCCTCTGCCGCGCCGCCCGGCGAGGATCCGCTCGGGCCTGAGCAGCGTGCCCAGGAGACCGCGGATCTCGTCGACGGCCTGTCCGGGGACCTTGCCGACGAGGTAGGCGACGGTCCGCAGCAGCGTGCCGAGCACGATCCGCAGCAGCACCCAGGGCAGCACGGCCGTACGCGCGTTGACGAGGAGGGTGTAGACGGCGCCGGCCTTGTCGACCTTGTGCGGGGAGGCTGCCGTGCGGCCCACGCAGTCGACCGTGCGGCGCTCGCGGCTGGCCGCCTCGGCGTGCCGGACGACGGCCTCGGGGGCGACCAGGACGCGGTAACCCGCCGCGTGCGCGCGCCAGCACAGGTCGACGTCGTCGCGCATGAGGGGCAGGTGGCGGTCGAAGCCGCCGAGCTGTTCGAAGACGTCGCGGCGGATCAGCATGCCGGCCGTGGACACCGACAGCACGGGCCGGACGTGGTCGTGCTGTCCCTGGTCCTGCTCGCGGCGGTCCAGGCCGGTCCAGCGGCGGCCGGAGTTGGCGATGCTGACGCCGACCTCCAGCAGCTGCCGCCGGTCGTACCAGCCGCGGAGCTTGGGGCCGACGACGGCCACGTCCTCGCGGCCCAGCTCGTACTCGTTGTCCACGACGCGCAGCAGCTGGGCCAGGGCGTCGGGCTCCGGGGCGCAGTCGTCGTGCAGCAGCCACAGCCACTGGACCGGCTCTCCGTGCGGGAGCTCGGGCAGGTCGTAGGCGTCGTCGCGCCAGGAGCGGGTGACCGGGTCCCAGCCGCTGGGCCGCTTCAGGTACGGGAGCTGCTCGGGGGTGAGGACCGGGGCGGTGCGGCCGCACTCCTCGACTGCCTGGCCGAAGCCGGTGCGGCGGGCGAGGTGCAGCACGCGGTCGGCGCCGAGGGCGTCGGTGACCAGCTGGGCGGAGTCGTCCGCGCTGCCGGTGTCGGCGCCCATCGCGTACTGGACGGGTCGCTCCTGGCCGAGCAGCCCGGCGAGCGCGTCGGGCAGCCAGCGGGCGCCGTCGTGGGAGACGAGGACCGCGGTCACCACATGACGCGGGAACTCAGGTGTGGCAGCGCTGTCGTGATGAGCTGCCGGGTGGCTGTGCACGGACATCGAGGTACGGGCCCCGGTTCGGTGGACTGCGGTGGACGCCCGCGACCGGTGGGGGCAGCGGGGCGTCTCGGACGAGCGACCACACTATCGGCTGCGCAACAAGGGGGCCCGCCGCCTGTGGACAACCCACCTGCGACGGGCCGTTCGAGCCGTGCGTACGGATCCGGGACGCCGGTCAGACCGCTGCCTTCTTCAGCCGGCGGCGCTCCCGCTCGGACAGGCCGCCCCAGATGCCGAATCGCTCGTCGTTGGCGAGGGCGTACTCGAGGCACTCGGAGCGGACCTCACAGGCGAGGCAGACCTTCTTGGCCTCCCGGGTCGAGCCGCCCTTCTCGGGGAAGAAGGACTCGGGGTCGGTCTGGGCGCACAGTGCGCGCTCCTGCCAGCCGAGTTCCTCGTCCGCGTCGTCGACCAGCAGTTGCTGCACCGTCTCGGTCATGTGCGCCCCTCGTCTGTCTTTCGCGTCCCCGTGATCTAGCCGTTACCGATTCCGGCTGAACGACACGAGTGAAATTACAAGTGTGCTGCTCCGGGCGAGTCAAGCCGAGATCTGCTATTGAGCCCCTTATTCACTCTGCGGAACCAAGCCCAAGCGGAAAGTGTTCAAATCACCATAAAACCTGACACACCGACGGAGCCCGCAAGGGCTCACGCCGTCCGCCGGACCCCTCGCAGACCTGTACGGAGAAGGACGCCCAGAGGTTCGATCTCGTTCCGACACGCACCTCGAAGCGAAACGGATCACAGTCGGATCACGAGTACGCAACGGGGTTTGGTGCGCCCGGTTGGACGCCATGTGTCCCGGGCGGGCAATGAACAAACCTTTCATCTGAGTGAACGACCGGATGAGGTGAACCACGTCCCACACAGCGGGTGCCGAGTTGACAGTGCGGGTGTGAACCGGTGTCCTTGTGGGCATGCTCGCGAACTCGGCCCTCACCTCGACCCGCACCGCCGGGTCCCACGGTGCTGCCCGCGCTCGCTGTCGCTGTTGCTGTTCCAGCTGTTGAGCCACACCTGCTCCAGCTGAAGGCCGAGCCACCCGTCTCTCGGCTTCCGTTCCCTCTGACCTCCTTTCACTGAGGAACCACCGCACCCATGAACAGCGACAGCGACCTCCAGATCGCCGGCGACATCCTCGAAGTCCCGCATCTGCTCCAGACCCCGCGCGAGCACCCGGCCACCGTCGCCGAGTTCGTCGGACTCGCCCGCTCCATCGCCGACGACCGATCCCAGTGGGAGCACCTCGTCCGGTACGACGCGACCAGCCGCTGGTACCACCGGCTGCGCACCGGCCCGGGCTACGAGGTGTGGCTGCTGTCCTGGGTGCCCGGGCAGGGCAGCGGGCTGCACGACCACGGCCGCTCCTCCGGTGTGCTGACCGTGCTGGCCGGCACGCTGACCGAGCGCACGGAGCGGGGCTCGCGCGCCTTGCGGGCAGGCGCGCAGCGCGTTTTCGCGCCGGGGTACGCGCACGAAGTCATGAACGACGCCCTGGAGCCGGCCGTCAGCCTGCACGTCTACTACCCGGGCCTGACGGAGATGCCGATGCACACGGCCCAGCACTGCGAGGCCCGGACTCTGCCGGATGTCGTGACCGCCTGACCGGTTGCCGTGACGTGCCTGACCGGTCGGCGGGCCCGCCTGACCGGTTGCCGTAGCCGCCGACCGGTTGTCACAGGCGCCTGCAAGACTGGCTCCCATGCGCATTGTGGTTCTGGCAGGCGGCATCGGTGGTGCCCGGTTCCTGCGTGGTCTGAAGCGGGCCGTTCCGGACGCGGACATCACGGTCATCGGCAACACCGGGGACGACATCCACCTCTTCGGGCTGAAGGTCTGCCCGGACCTCGACACGGTGATGTACACGCTCGGCGGCGGCATCAACGAGGAGCAGGGCTGGGGGCGTGCCGACGAGACCTTCCACCTCAAGGAGGAGCTCGCGGCGTACGGCGTCGGGCCCGAGTGGTTCGGCCTCGGCGACCGGGACTTCGCCACGCACATCGTGCGGACGCAGATGATCGGCGCCGGGTACCCGCTGAGCGCGGTGACCCAGGCGCTGTGCGACCGCTGGCAGCCGGGCGTGCGGCTGATCCCGATGTCCGACGACCGCGTCGAGACCCACGTGGCCGTCGAGATCGACGGCGAGCGCAAGGCGATCCACTTCCAGGAGTACTGGGTGCGGCTGCGCGCCTCCGTGCCCGCGGAGGCGATCGTGCCGGTGGGCGCCGACCAGGCGAAGCCCGCGCCGGGTGTGCTGGAGGCGATCGCCGAGGCGGACGTGATCCTCTTCCCGCCGTCCAACCCGGTGGTGTCGATCGGCACGATCCTCGCCGTGCCCGGCATCCGGGAGGCCATCGCCGACGCCGGAGTGCCGGTGGTCGGCCTGTCCCCCATCGTCGGTGACGCGCCCGTACGGGGCATGGCCGACAAGGTGCTCGCCGCCGTGGGCGTCGAGTCGACCGCGCCGGCGGTGGCCGAGCACTACGGCTCGGGCCTGCTGGACGGCTGGCTCGTCGACACGGTGGACGCCGGCGCGGTGGAGCGGGTAGAAGCGGCCGGGATCCGCTGCCGGGCCGTGCCGCTGATGATGACCGACGCCGACGCGACCGCGCAGATGGCGCGGGAGGCCCTGACCCTGGCGGAGGAGGTGCGGGGAGCTTGAGCGGCGAGGTCCCGGAGAGCCGGCAGGGTGCCGACGGGTACCGGGTGTGGGCCCTGGGCGGGATGCCCGAGGTCGCGGCCGGGGACGATCTGGCCAAGCTGATCGCGGCCGCCGAGCCCGGTCTGGCCGACGGGGACGTACTGCTGGTCACGTCGAAGATCGTGTCCAAGGCGGAGGGCCGGGCGGTCCAGGCAGCCGACCGGGAGGCCGCCATCGACGCCGAGACGGTACGGGTGGTCGCCCGGCGCGGCAGCCTCCGGATCGTCGAGAACCGACAGGGCCTCGTCATGGCCGCGGCCGGGGTGGACGCGTCCAACACCCCGTCCGGGACGGTGCTGTTGCTGCCCGAGGCCCCGGACGCCTCCGCCCGCGCGATCCGCGAGGGGCTGCGCGACGTCCTCGGCGTCGACGTCGGTGTCGTCGTCACCGACACGTTCGGGCGGCCCTGGCGCGCGGGGCTCACGGACGTCGCGATCGGCGCCGCCGGAGTGCGCGTACTGGACGATCTGCGCGGCGGCACGGACACGCACGGCAACCCGCTCAGCGCCACCGTCGTCGCCACGGCCGACGAACTCGCCGCGGCCGGCGACCTGGTCAAGGGCAAGGCCGCCGGGCTCCCCGTCGCCGTGGTGCGCGGCCTGCCGCACGTGCTGGCTCCGGACGACGGAGAGGGAGCGCGGGCCATGGTGCGCGGCGCGCGCGACGACATGTTCCGGCTCGGCACGTCGGAGGCGGTACGGCTGGCGGTGACCCAGCGGCGCACGGTCCGGGCCTTCACGGACGAGCCCGTCGACCCCGGAGCGGTACGGCGGGCGGTGGCCGCGGCGGTGACGGCGCCGGCGCCGCACCACACCACCCCCTGGCGCTTCGTGCTGCTGGAGTCCGAGGAGTCGCGGACGCGGCTGCTCGACGCCATGCGTGACGCGTGGATCGCGGATCTGCGGCGGGACGGCAAGACGGAGGAGTCCATCACCAAGCGGGTGCGGCGCGGGGACGTCCTGCGGAACGCGCCGTACCTCGTCGTCCCCTGTCTGGTCATGGACGGATCGCACACCTACGGCGACGCCCGGCGCGACGGGGCCGAGCGGGAGATGTTCGTGGTCGCCGCGGGCGCCGGCGTGCAGAACTTCCTGGTCGCGCTGGCCGGGGAGCGGCTGGGGTCGGCATGGGTGTCCTCGACGATGTTCTGCCGGGACGTGGTGCGCGAGGTGCTGGGGCTGCCGGCCGACTGGGACCCGATGGGCGCGGTGGCGGTCGGACATCCGGCGGAGGAACCGCGTCCGCGGCCGGAGCGGGATGCGGGGGCCTTCATCGAGGTGCGGTGACCGGCGCCGGCCGGCGCCTACGCTCGTAGGGCTCCTCTCGCTTCGCATCGCATCCCAGGGACTTCTCTCATGGCAGGACGGTTCGCACCCCGGCCCACGCGTACCACCGTGCGCGGCGGGCACGTCGGCGTGGCCGGGGGCGTGCCGAGGCAGGCGGCGGGGCCCGGGCGGGTGCGCGACTGGGCGCCGGACGGGCCGTTGGATCTCGGTCTGGTGCTCGGGCCGCTGCGGCGCGGGCCGGGTGATCCGACGTTCCGGGCGACGCCGGACGGGTCCGTGTGGCGGGCCTGCCGTACGCCCGCCGGGCCCGGCACGCTACGGGTCTGCGCGTACGGCGGTGGGGTGCGCGGCCAGGCCTGGGGGCCCGGGGCGGAGTGGCTGCTGGACCGGTTGCCGGAGCTGCTCGGGGCCGCCGACGACCCGTCCGTGTTCGTGCCCCGGCACCGGCTGGTGGCGCTGGCCCGGCATCGGCGGCCGGGGGCGTCAGGCTGACGCGGAGCGGGCTGGTGATGGAGTCGCTGATTCCGTCGATCCTGGAGCAGAAGGTCACGACCGATGAGGCGTATCGGGCGTGGCGGCTGCTGGTGCGGAAGTTCGGGGAGCCCGCGCCGGGGCCCGCGCCCGGGCGGATGTGTGTGATGCCGGCGCCTCGGGAGTGGGCGTTGATCCCGTCGTGGGAGTGGCATCGGGCCGGGGTGGACAACAAGCGGGCGTCGACGATCCTGCGTGCGGTTCGGGTGGCCGGACGGTTGGAGGAGGCGGCCGGGATGGAGCCGGGGGCGGCTCGGGCGCGGTTGGAGGTTGTGCCGGGGGTCGGGCCGTGGACGTCGGCGGAGACGGTGCAGCGCAGCCATGGGGCGGCGGATGAGGTGACCGTGGGGGATCTGCATCTGCCCAGGATCGTGGGGTGGGCGTTGGCCGGGGATCGGGATGCGGATGACTCCGTGATGCTGGAGTTGCTTCAGCCGTATGCGGGGCAGCGGCATCGGGCGGCTCGGTTGATTCTGTTGAGCGGGGTGGTGCCGGGGCGGAGGGCGCCGAAGATGCCGCGGTGGGATATCGGGGCGTTGTGATGTGCTGCCCGGTTTCTGGTGCTGCGGCGTGAGGGCTGAGGCGGGTGGGTCCGCAGCCCGGCGGAGGCGGGGTGCCTCCCCCAAGCTCTCGGCTTCGCTCGAGCAAGGGGGACCCCCATCGCCCACCCGTGCCGCCCCAGCGGAACGACTGCCCGCAGGCGGCGGCCGACGGGCAGCCGCGCGTAGGTCTACTGGTCCGAAGAGAAGCGGACCGCTCCTGCTGGGATTTGGGCGTCGCACCAGATGCGGGCGCCGTCGCGGAGTTCGTTGTCGGGGCCGATGATCGCGCCGTCGCCTATGACCGTGCCGGTGAGGACGGAGCGTTCGCCGACACGGGCCCGGGTGCCTATGAGGGAGTCGGTGATGACCGCTCCGGGTTCGATCACGGCGCCCGGGAGGATCGTGCTGCCGAAGACGCGGGCGCCCTCCGCGACGAACGCGCCCTCGCCGACCACCGTGCCGCCGGACAGCTTCGCGTCGGCCGCGACCGTCGCCGTCGGCAGGACCAAGCGGTCGCCGCAGCGGCCGGGAACCGCCGGGGACGGGGCCCGGCCCAGGACCAGGTCCGCCGAGCCCCGGACGAACGCCGCCGGTGTGCCGAGGTCCAGCCAGTACGTCGAGTCGACCATGCCCTGGAGGTGGGCTCCGGCGGAGAGGAGGTCGGGGAAGGTCTCCCGCTCCACCGACACCGGCCGGCCCTGCGGGATCGTGTCGATGACCGAGCGGCGGAAGACGTACGCCCCCGCGTTGATCTGGTCGGTGACGATCTCCTCGGGCGTCTGCGGCTTCTCCAGGAAGGCCAGGACCCTGCCCGTGTCGTCCGTGGGGACGAGACCGTAGGCGCGCGGGTCCGTGACCTTGGTGAGGTGCAGGGAGATGTCCGCGCCCGTCGACTCGTGGGTGTCGACCAGGGCCCTGATGTCGAGGCCCGTCAGGATGTCGCCGTTGAAGATCAGCACCGGGTCGTCGGGGCCGGAGTGCAGCCGGGAGGCCACGTTGCGGATGGCGCCGCCCGTGCCCAGGGGCTCCTCCTCCGTCACGTACTCCAGGTGGAGCCCCAGCGCGGAACCGTCACCGAAGTACGGCTCGAAGACCTCGGCCAGATAGGACGTGGCCAGGACGATGTGCTCGACGCCCGCCGCTCTCGCTCTCGCCAGCTGGTGCGTGAGGAAGGGCACCCCGGCCGCCGGCACCATGGGCTTGGGCGTGTGCACCGTGAGCGGGCGCAGCCGGGTGCCCTTGCCGCCGACCAGGAGGATCGCTTCTGTCACGTGTCGTCTCTGCTTCCTGCCGGGACCGGCCGAACTGTCTTTCGGCCGGTCAGTGTATGCAGACCGTTCCGTGGCGCCTTCGCTGGCCGTGCGGCATTCCGCCCCGCTGCCCCCCGACGGCGGTGAACGTGTGTCTCAGCGGCCCTGGTACCGGGCCGCCTTGGAGCGGGCCGAGCCGAGCTTGCCGTAGAGCTTGCGTCCCGGGCAGGACGTCTTGAATCCGTCCCGGTGACCGGAGATCACGTTCAGTCGTACCTTCTTACCTTTTCGGTGGAGATTGCTACCAGCCGACTTCAGGTATGTCTTTCCCCGCGGATTCACCCGGTACAGGCCCAGCTTCCACGCCGTGAGCCGGGCGATGGCCTTGACTGCGGCGGACGACGGCTTCTTGGCGCCGTACGACCCGAGGACGGCGATCCCCATACTGTTGCTGTTGAAACCAAGGGTGTGGGCGCCGAGCACCGGCCTGGCCACGCCCCCGGCGCGGCCCTCGTAGATCTTTCCGCACTTGTCGATGAGGAAGTTGTAGCCGACGTCCCGCCAGCCCATGCTCCTGACGTGGTAGCGGTAGATACTGCGGATGACTGACGGGGACTGCGAGCAGCGGTAGTTGTTGCCGCTGGCCGTGTGGTGCACAAAGGCCGCTTTGACCTTCTTCGTGTACCGGAAGCCCCGTTCCCGCAGCCCCTCGTTCGCACCCCAGCCGCGCCGCGTGACGATGCGCGGCCGCGGGCCGACGAACGGCCTCACCCGCTGCTGCTCCGTCAGCTCACCGGCATTGAGGGTGAAGAACTCCTGCTCGGTCTCCGCCCGGTTCAGTGCCGGGATCTCGATGGCGCCGAGAGGGGCCAGGTCGGTGTTGACGGCAGAGGCTTCGGTGGCGGCGGCTTCGGTGGCGGCGGAGATCTCGTCGGCGACGGAGGCCTCGTCGGCGGCGGCGATCTCCTCGGCGAGGCCGGTGGTGCGGGAGTCGTCCTCAGGGGCGTCGGGCGGTGGGGCGTCATCGCCCGGGTCGACGAGTTCGAGGCGGAGGCCGGAGGGGAGCGGGGGCGCGGCGGGCAGGGTGCGGGCGCCCGTGCCGTGGTGCGCGGAGTCGGCTTCCGCGCTCTCGGGTTCGGAGCGGACCCGGAGTTCCACGCCGTCGGAGTCGCCGACCCACAGCGGTGCCGTGGCCCCGCGGACGCGGCCCGAGGCCCTCTCGGGGGTGTCCGGGTCGGCCGCGTGCTCGCCGTTGTGCGTCTCGACGTCCTGCCAGCCCGACCAGGTGCCGGTGCCGGCGGCCCGGGTGCGGACCTGGACGCGGCCGTGCAGTTCGGCCGCCGGGTTGTCCCAGACAACGCCGACGAGCGAGAAGTGGCGTACGGAACGGCGGGTCAGGCCCTGTTCGGGGGTGTCGGGACCGGTGGGGGTGGCGCGGTTGCGGGTGAGGGGTTCGAGGGGGAGGGACTGGGTGCTGCCGGGGGCGTACGGCTCGGCCGCGCGGCGGTTGGTCATGGTCGTGTCCGGTGTCCCCGCGTGGGGCGCGGGTCTCGCTGCCGTGGCGGCTTCCGTGGTCGGCACCGGTCTCGCCGTCGCCGCGACGGCGGGCGGGGTGAGCGGGAGGGCCAGAGCGGCCGCACAGGTGACACCGATCGAAGAAGCAAGAAATCCACGCATGCTCCCGATCTTGGACATAGTCCTATAAGTCTGTCCATTTGGGAGTTGACGGACTGTCGGTCCTGGTTCGGCCGAACCGGTGGCGGATTCACGCCGGGACGGTGGCCGGGCCGTTGGGCGGCGGCTTGGGTGCCGCGTACGCTTGCCCGGGTGAACGCCACCGATCGCACCCCTGCCGACCTGCTGAATTCCGCGCTCGCCGCGGATCCGGGACGCCCCCTGGTGACCTTCTACGACGACGCCACGGGCGAACGTGTCGAACTGTCCGTTGCCACCTTCGCCAATTGGGTGGCCAAGACCGCCAACCTCCTCCAGGACGAGCTGTCCGTCGAGCCCGGGGACCGGGTGGCGCTGCTGCTGCCCGCGCACTGGCAGACGGCGGTGTGGCTGCTGGCGTGTTCTTCGGTGGGAGCCGTCGCGGACGTGTCGGGGGATGCGCGGGCGGCCGATGTCGTGGTGAGCGGGCCGGACGGGCTGGAGGCGGCGCGGGCCTGTTCCGGGGCGCGGATCGCGATGGCGCTGCGGCCGCTCGGGGGGCGGTTTCCGCAGGCGCCCGAGGGGTTTGTCGACTACGCGGTGGAGGTGCCGGGACAGGGGGACCGGTTCGTGCCGTACGCGCCGGTGGATCCGGACGGGCCTGCGCTGATCGTGGCGGGGCGGGAGTTCAGTGGGGCGGAGGTTGTCGAGCGGGCCCGGGCGGAGGCGTCGGGGCTGGGGCTGACCGGGCCGGGATCGCGGATCTTGTCGGGGTTGCCGTACGACACGTGGGAGGGGTTGAACGCGGGGCTGTACGGGCCGTTGGCCACGGGGGGTTCTGTGGTGCTGTGCCGACATCTGGAGCGGGCCGGGGAGGGCGTGCTGGACAAGCGGGTGGAGAGTGAGCGGGTTACGGCTATTGCCCGGTAGGCCGGTTTCCGGCGCCCGCAGCTCAGCGGGAACTGCCTCTCCCCCGTTCAGCCCATCCCCACCCCACCCCCACTCCCCATCCACGCCACAGTCGTAGGAGCAGTGCGCGCACACGTTCGTACGACGTGAGGGGTGGTCTCTGTCGTGGGCGACACCGGGAGGCTTGGGCCGGAGACGGGGGCGGGGGCGGGGGCCTCCGCCAGTGGGCCTGGGCTGGTGCGGCGGCGTCGACGGCGGTGGGTGCGGATCGGCGCGTTCGGGGTCGCCGGGGTCGTCGTCGCGGCCGCCGGGGCCGGATGGGCCGTGTACGCGAAGCTCAGCGGGAACATCACGCCCGACGAGGCCGCCGCCGCGGAGCTCGCGCGGTACGAGAAGGAGCGGCCCACCTCGCTGGTCAAGGACGCGCGGAACATCCTGCTGATCGGGTCCGACTCGCGCGAGGGTGACGACAACGCGCGCTACGGGCGGGACTCCGGGACCGAGCGGTCGGACACCACGATCCTGCTGCACCTGTCCGCGGGCCGGGGCAGCGCCACCGCCGTCTCCCTGCCGCGGGACCTGATGGTGAACCTGCCGGGCTGCCGACGCCCGGACGGGTCGCGCAGCGCGCCGCGGTTCGCCGCGTTCAACCAGGCCTTCCAGGTGGGCGGTTCGGCCTGCACCATCCGGACCGTCGAGAAGCTCACCGACATCCGCATCGACAACCACGTCGTCGTCGACTTCCACGGCTTCAAGAAGATGGTCGACGCGGTCGACGGCGTGGAGGTGTGCCTGCGGGAGCCGATCGACGACCGGGCCGCCAAACTGCGGCTCCCCGCCGGACGCGTCACCCTCGACGGCGAGCAGGCGCTCGGCTACGTCCGCGCCCGCAAGACGCTCGGTGACGGCAGTGACACCGAGCGGATGGAGCGGCAGCAACGGTTTCTCGGGGCACTCGTCAACAAGGTGCGCAGCAACGACGTCCTGCTGAATCCGGCGAAGCTTTATCCCGTGCTGGACGCCGCCACGTCCTCTCTCACAACCGACCCGGATCTGGCCAGCCTTCGCGGTCTGTACGAACTTGTGCGCGGACTGCGCGACATCCCCATGGAACGTGTGCAATTCCTGACCGTTCCACGGGAGTCGTACGCGTACGACGCCAATCGCGACCAACTCGTGGAGCCCGAGGCGGAGAGGCTGTTCGAGCGGCTGCGTACGGACACACCCGTGGCGGTGGCCGGTAACGTTCCGCGCGGTTCCGCCCCGCTGAGGCCTACCGATTCGCATGACGGGTCGTACAGGGATTCGTATCCGGGGTCGTTTTCCGAGCCCGCCGTCACCGTTTCTCCTCCACCGACGTTCCGGGGGAACACGGCAGCCGAGGACACCTGTGAGTAAAGCGGGCACCAAGGCCACTCCAAGGCAATGAACTCTTCACCCGGGAAATGGGCGAATTGCCCAGGTGTAGGGACGTGGAATTTGTCACCGTCGCCACTCGGCACTGAACTGGGCGGTTAGTGTGAGCGATCCGGTGCGCCCGGCTCTGAGGACGGTCCTGAGGTCGCGCACTGTGTGACCGAGACCCGGGTGCCTTGGAGGGGGAGGCGCCGCGTGCCCCGACGGAGGAAACAGACAACCGTGGACGCGCAAGGCCGTGGGCGGGCGGACGACATCGATCCCGCAGACCAGTGGGTGCTCAATCCGAACACCGGTGAATACGAACTGCGACTGCCCCCTTCCCCAGCGCAGTCGGGCGTCCCCAGCCCGCGCAGGCCACCGGCCTCCGACGGGGTCCCGCCGGCGCGCGGCCGCAGGGATGCCGGCGGTCGGACTGAGGCCGGCAGCCGCACGGATGCACCCGGCCGCGCGCGGCCCGAGACCGCCCGGCGTGCCGGCCCCGCGCGCAGGCGCCGGCGGGGCGCCGGAGG
>KE354383.1:0-3500 GCA_000415505.1 Streptomyces afghaniensis 772 | reverse complement strand
AAGGTCCTGCTGTGGACCGGCGGCACGATGGCGTTCGTGCTGGTCGCCGGGGCGGGCGGCGCGTACTTCTACATCGAGCACCTGAACGACAACATCGCGTCCGTCTCCGACGACGGCGCGAGCACCGGTGGCTTCCAGAAGGACAAGGCCATCAACATCCTGCTGATCGGCACCGACAAACGCACCGGCAAGGGCAACGAGGACTACGGCGACGCGGGCAGTGTCGGGCACGCCGACACCACGATCCTGCTGCACGTCTCCAAGGACCGTTCGAACGCGACCGCGCTCAGCATCCCGCGTGACCTGATCGTCGACGTGCCGGACTGCCCGACCACGCAGGAGGACGGGACGCAGAAGGTCATCCCGGGCACGCAGAAGGTCCGCTTCAACACCAGCCTCGGCCAGGACGGCCGCACCCCCAGCTGCACCATGCGGACCGTGACCGAGCTGACCGGGGTCAAGCCGGACAACTTCATGGTGGCCGACTTCAACGCCGTCAAGACGCTGACCAGCGCGGTCGGCGGGGTCGAGGTCTGTCTCGGCAAGGACATCGACGACCCGGACTCGCACCTGAAGCTGTCGAAGGGCACGCACACCATCGAGGGCGAGCAGGCGCTGGCGTTCGTGCGGACCCGGCACGCCGTCGGCTTCGGCGGCGACCTGAGCCGGATCGGGCTCCAGCAGCAGTTCCTGAGCGCGCTGATGCGCAAGCTGAAGTCCAACGACACGCTCACCAGCCCCTCCAAGATGCTCGACCTGGCCGAGGCGGGCACCAAGGCCCTGACCGTCGACTCGCAGCTGGACAGCATCGGCAAGCTGAAGGACCTCGGCCTGGAGCTGGGCAAGCTCAACACCAAGAACCTGACGTTCACCACGACCCCGGTGATCGACAACCCGACGGAGAAGGTCAAGAGCACGGTCGTCCTGAACGAGTCGACGGCCCCGCAGGTCTTCGACATGATCAAGAACGACGTCTCCTTCACCGCCGTCAAGGAAAAGAAGAAGAAGGAGGCGGCCGCGGTGGCCGCCCGGCTGAAGGGCATCAAGGCCCCGGCCTCCGAGGTCCGGGTGCGGATCCTCAACGGCGGTGCCGACCCCGGCAGCGCCCAGGAGACGCTCAGCTGGCTCCAGGTCGAGGAGGGCGTGACCAAGTCGGAGAACGCCGGCAACGCGCCGGCCGAACTGGCGAAGACCACGCTCGAGTACGCCCCCGACCAGGCCGACCAGGCCCGCCGCCTCGCCGACATCATGGGACTGTCCGGGTCGGCGATGAAGCCCGGCGAGAGCGTGCAGAACGCCCAGGGGCTGCCGACGATGACGCTGACCCTGGGCAAGGACTTCAAGGGTGCGGGCGCTTCCCTCACCGCTCCGTCGAAGGCGCCGGAGGGTGTGCAGAAGTCCACGGCGGACAAGGTCGAGTGCGCCGAGTGACCTGACGGGCCTGCCGTACGTCTCACAGGGCGTACGGCAGGCCTTGTCCGGTGACACGGGGGTGGGAAAGAGCAGATGGCACAGAGCAGCAGTGTGTACGGGGAGGGGACGAAGCCGGGGGCCGTCCCGGGCGATCCGGTCCCGGGCAACCCCGGCAATCCGGGCAGCCCGGCCGGGCCGGGCGACGGGCACCGCCGGGGCGGCCGTCGGCCCGGCCGCGGTCCCGGCCCGGGTCGCGGTCGCCGCGTCCTGCGCTGGTCGGCGGCGTCCCTCTCCGTGCTGATCCTCGCGACCGCCGGTGCCGGCTACCTCTACTACGAGCACCTCAACGGCAACATCGAGAAGGGCCGGCGCAGCAGCGGCGACTCCAAGGCGACGAAGGCCTCTCCGAACGCGGCCGGGCAGACGCCCCTGAACATCCTGCTGATCGGCTCCGACAGCCGTGCCTCCGACGAGAACGTGAAGCTGGGCGGCGCGCGCAAGGACCGCGGCAATCCGCCGCTGGCCGACGTGCAGATGCTCATCCACCTGGCCGCGGACCGCAAGAGCGCCGCCGTGGTGAGCATTCCGCGCGACACCCGGGTCGACATACCCAAGTGCACCGACCCGAAGACCGGGCGGACGTACCCGCCGGTCAACACGATCATCAACGCCTCGCTGGCCCGGGGCGGAGCGGGCTGCACGCTGGCGACCTGGGAGAACCTCACCGGGGTCTACGTCGACCACTGGATGACGATCGACTTCGCGGGCGTGGTGAAGATGGCCGACGCCATCGGCGGGGTCGAGGTGTGCGTGCGGCAGAACGTGTGGGACCGCCCGCTGCCCGGCGTGCCCGGCGGCTCCGGCCTGAAGCTGAAGGCGGGTCACAGGAAGGTCCAGGGCGAGCAGGCCCTCCAGTGGCTGCGCACCCGGCACGCCTGGGGCAGCGACCCGCTGCGGGCCCGGGCGCAGCACATGTACATGAACTCGATGATCCGCACGCTCAAGGCGCAGAACGTCTTCACCGACACCGGCCGCCTGACGGACCTGGCCGAGGCGGCCACCAAGTCTCTGCACGTGTCCGAGGAACTCGGCACGGTGAAGAAGCTGTACGACCTGGGGATGCAGCTGAAGACGGTCCCGACGGACCGGATCACCATGACGACGCTGCCCACGGCCGAGGACCCGCAGGACCGCAACCACCTGGTCCCGGCCGGTGCCGACGCCGACCGGGTGTGGGACATGATCCGCGACGACGTGCCCTTCGACGGCAAGGGCGCGAAGAAGACCTCCGAGGCGTCCAAGACCTCCGAGGCGCCCCGGACGTCCAAGGACCCCGCCGCGGCGGACGACGCGATCGGCGTCCTGGTGCAGAACGCCACGCGCTCCACCACCCTCGGCCCCGTGACCGGCCGCGCGGGCGCCATCACGCGGGCGCTCGTGGAGAAGGGCTTCACGAAAGCCGCCGCGGACACCTCGGGCGCATTGTCCGAGGAGCGGACCGTGGTGCGCTATCCGAGCGCCGAACTGGCGGGCGACGCGCAGCGGGTCGCCAAGTCGCTGGGTATCCCGGCGAGTTCGGTGCGGCGTTCCACCGACGTCTCCGGCGTCACGGTCGTCGTGGGCGCCGACTGGCGTACGGGTACGGCCTATCCGAAGCAGCCGGCTCCGAAGGCCGGGGACCTGCCCGGCGACGCCGACGCCCTCAACGGCTCGGACACCGGCAAGTGCATGGACGTGTACGCGCCCTACCGCTGGTAGCGACCGGAGAAGCAACTCGCACACCGGTCGACGACTTCCTTCCACTCCCTCACATGGAATTGGGCGGAATTGCCCACATGCATGGACGTTGAATTTGTCATTCCGCGCACATCGACGTTCAACTGGGCGGATAGTGTGAGCGATCCAGTGCTTCTGTGATGACCAGTACCCGTGCGCCTTCCGGGGGGAGAAGGCGCCGCGTGCCCCGACGGAGGAAACAGACAACCGTGGACGCGCAACGCCGTGGGCGGGGGGACCAGATCGACCCCGCAGACCAGTGGGTACTCAATCCGAACACCGGCGAATACGAACTGCGACTGACTCCATCC
>KE354382.1 GCA_000415505.1 Streptomyces afghaniensis 772 | reverse complement strand
GCTCGCGCCCACGGCCGTCACGCCCAGGATCGCCAGCGAGTGGCTGAAGCTGTGGAACAGTGGAAGCGGCCAGAGCAGCCGGTCGTCGGGCGAGAGACCGAAGATCGGGGCGTAGCAGGCGGCCACGGACCACAGCGCGGCCCGCTGCGTGGAGAGCACGCCCTTGGGCCGGTGCGTGGTGCCGGAGGTGTAGAGCATCCAGGCCGGATCGTCGAGGCCGAGAGTGTCGATCTCTGACCCTCCGTGGCTCTCCGCGTCCCCGCCGCTCTCGGCCGCGTCCCGGAACGACCGGGCGCCGTCCGGGACCGGTCCGCTCCCGGTGACCAGGGCGCGCAAGCCGTCGTACGGCGGTCCCAGGCGCCGCAGTTGTGCGAGGTGTGCGGCGTCGGTGATGACGAAGGCGGCGCCGCTGTCCTGGAGGAAATGGGCCAACTCGACGTCGGAGGACCGCGGGTTGAGCGGGACGCCGACCAACCCGGCCCGCAGGACGGCGAGACAACTCTCGACCATCTCCACGCAGTTGCCGAGACAGATCGCGACCCGGTCGCCGCGCCGCAGCCCTGACCGGGTGAGGTGCGCGGCCAGCGAGCGCGTGCGCCGCTCCAGCTCGGCGTAGGTGACGCTGCGCGAGGAGTCGGAGTAGGCGACCCGTTGCCCGGCCGCCTCGGCGTGCCGCCGTAACAGCTCCGGCACCGGCCGGATCAGCTCGTCACGCCTCATGTCTCCGCCTTCCCCGAATCCTCCGCGCCGCAACGATGTTGAGCCTATGCGAACGGGGCTACTCGTACGGTTCGCCGCATCGGCACGCGCGGCAGCAAGGAGGTACCACCATGGCCGGCAACGGAGCACACGTGACCACCGTCGAGAACCCTGTCCCAGCGCAGGAGCTCTCCGGGATCGTCGGTCACCGCTTCATCTACACCTATGCCAACGGCTGGCAGTACGAGATGTACGTGAAGAACCCGACCACCATCGACTACCGGATCCACTCCGGCATGGTGGGCGGCCGCTGGGTCAAGGATCAGCGGGTCGACCTCGTCCAACTGGACGACGACCACTACAAGATCTCCTGGAACGAGCCCACCGGTACGTCGGTCTCCGTCAACGTCATGCCCGGCAAGCGCCGCCTGCACGGCGTGATCTTCTTCCCGCACTGGGTGGAGGAACACGGCGAACGCACCGTCGTCTACCAGAACGACCACCTCGACGAGATGCGCAAGTACCGCGACGAAGGCCCGACCTATCCGATCTACGTCGTCCCGGAATTCGCCAAGATCACGCTCTTCGAGTACGTCGGCCCCGACGACGACACGGTCATCTCCACGGCCCCCGGAGACCTCCCGCGGGGCTGGTCCGACCGCACCAACTGAGCTCAGGCCGTCCTCAGCGGTGGGACGGCGGGTACCTCGGGAGCGTTGCGGATGTCCTCCGCGGTCATCCGGAACGGCTCGGGGTACGCGTCGCGCCGGGTGCGGCGGTCGGGCTCGCTCGTGCGCCACATGTACAGGCACTGCGGGCACTGCAACACGTCCCAGACGCCCGGGACGGGCGAGCTGAAGACCAGGTCGACGCTCTGGTGGGCGCAGCGGGGGCAGACGGTGGCGGTCGGGTCGGCCATGGCCGGTGTCCTTTCCGGGGGTTGGTCAGGCGGTGGTCAGCGGTGGGCGGAGAGCCGCTGCAGCCGGGTGAGCCACTCGGCGGCCTCGGGCAGGTCGTGGACCTGGGTGCTGTAGTTGCCGCGGCGGTCGGGCTCGACGGGGGTGGTGGCGTCGATGACGAGCTTGTCGACGATGCCCGGGGACTGCGCCTGCGGGGCCAGCTCCAGCACGGGCAGGTTGGGGACGGTGATCAGGTCGCCGGACGGGTTCATCTTCGTGGACAGCGCCCACATCACCTGCGGAAGGTTGAAGGGGTCGACATCTTCGTCGACCACGATGACGGTGGCGGCATAGCCGAGGCCGTGCGCGGTGGTGAGCACGCGCGTGCCGACGGCCTTGGCGAAGCCGCCGTAGCGCTTCTTCGTCGAGACGATGACGACCATCCCGTGGGTGTACATGGCGTTGACGGCCTGGACCTCGGGGAAGTCCTTCTTGAGCTGCTCGTACAGCGGCACGCAGGTGCTCGCGGCGATCAGGTAGTCGACCTCGGTCCACGGCATGCCGAGGTAGAGGTGCTCGAAGATCGGGTTCGTGCGGTAGGAGATCCGGTCGATGCGGATGACGGTCATGTTGCGGCCGCCGGAGTAGTGGCCGGTGAACTCGCCGAAGGGGCCTTCGATCTCCCGCTTGCGGCCCTCGATCACGCCCTCGATGACGACCTCCGACCCCCACGGCACGGGCAGCCCGGTCAGCGGTGCCTCGGCGATCGGCGCCGGGGCGCCGCGCAGCGCACCGGCCAGCTCGTACTCGTTCTCGTCGTACTTCATCGGAGTCGACGCCACGATGGAGATCACGGGGTCGTTGCCGATGGTGATGGCGACGGGCAGGTCCTCGCCGGTCTCCTCGGCCTTGCGCAGATGCTGGGCGATGTCGTGCATGGGGACCGGCTGCAGAGCGAGCTTGCGCTTGCCCTTGACCTGGATGCGGTAGATGCCGACGTTCTGCTTGCCGGAGTGCTCCGGGTCCTCGGGGTCCTTGGAGACGACCGCGGCCTTGTCGATGTAGAAGCCGCCGTCGCCGTCGTTGAGCCGGATCAGCGGGAGCACCTGGAAGATGTCGACGTCGTCGCCCTCCTGGGTGTTCCGGGCCCACGGCGGGTCGTCCCGCCGTTCGGGGGCGACGGGGAACTCAGCCCAGCGGCGGATGAACTCCTCGACCTGCTCCTTGGTGCCGGTCGTCCTTGGGCAGGTCGAGGGCGAGCGCGTGGTTGGCCCAGGAGCCGTGCACGTTCATCGCGATCCGGGCGTCGGTGAAGCCCCTC
Organism: Streptomyces afghaniensis 772; assembly: GCA_000415505.1. Classification (GTDB taxonomy): domain Bacteria; phylum Actinomycetota; class Actinomycetes; order Streptomycetales; family Streptomycetaceae; genus Streptomyces; species Streptomyces afghaniensis. The sequence continues at coordinate 7,794 of KE354382.1, read as the reverse complement.
ACGTTGTCGAAGTACAGGGCCGGGGCCGCGTCGCCCAGGCGAGGGGCGGCGTTGGCGGCGGCGGCGATGTCCGGCTCGGGGTTCACCTCCTCGGCGATGTGCAGCAGCTGTCCCTCCTTGTCGAGGGTCTCCAGGAAGGAACGCAGGTCGTCATGGGCCATGGCGAAGATGTCCTTGTCTACGGCGGTGTGGGGGTTGCGGAGGCGCGGGAGGGGGTGAGGAGGGGCGGTGTTCAGACCGCGGTCCTGAGGGAGCGGGCGGCGCGCATGCCCTCCCAGCGCCTGGCGGCGGGCGCGGGCAGCTCGAACTGGTCGAGGACGCGGGCGGTGATGTGGTCGACGATGTCGTCGACGGAGGCCGGGTGGTTGTAGAAGGCGGGCATCGGCGGCACCATCTGCACGCCGAGCCGGGCCAGGGCGAGCATGTTCTCCAGATGGATCTCGCTCAGCGGGGTCTCCCGCGGGATGAGGACCAGCTTCCGGCGTTCCTTGAGGACCACGTCGGCGGCGCGGCCCACCAGCCCCTCGGCGTAACCGGCCCGGATCCCGGCCAGTGTCTTCATCGAGCAGGGGACGATCACCATGCCGTCGGTCGTGAAGGACCCCGAGGAGATGGTCGCGCCCTGGTCCTCGGGCGGGTGCGTGACGTCGGCCAGTGCGCTCACCTCGGCGACGGAGAGCCCGGTCTCCAGCTCGATGGTGGTGCGCGCCCAGCGGGAGAGCACCAGGTGGGTCTCCACTCCGGGCAGCTCGCGCAGGTTCTCCAGCAGCCGGACGCCGAAGGCGGCACCCGTCGCGCCCGTCATTCCCACGATCAGTCGCACAGCGGTCAGCTCCCTCGCACCGATTCGACGACGGTGACCACAGCGCAGCTGTCATTTTTCGGTCACCGCTCACCTCCGACCACTCCACGCTAGGTGCGTATGCGACGCTCAAGCCCCTATCCTGGCGACACACCATGGACAGAAACGGACACGACGACGTCACCGACCTCCCGTTCCGGCCCTCCGTCGGAGCCCCGCCGGGAGTCGAGGTGCTGGACTTCGCCGGGCTGCTCGCCCGGGCGCACGGCCATGGAGTGGACGCCTTCGCCCCCCTGCGCCCCGCCTTCCATCACCTGATCACGGTGCGCTCCGGTACGTTGCGGTGCTCGCTGGACTTCACCGGCCACACGTTGTCCGGTGGCGACTGGCTCTGGGCACGGCCCGGCCAGATCCTTCAGTTCGGCACCGACCTCGCCGAAGCGCGGGGCACCGTCGTGCTCTTCCCGTCCGGCTTCCTCGGCAGCCCCACGGTCGAGGCCGCCCGTGTCGACCAGCCGGCCCCGCGGCAGCCGCTCGTGCCCCGGGACGAGGATCAGCGGCAGGCCCTCCGGAGCGTCCTGGACCTGCTGGAGAGCGAGCACCGCCGTCTCGCCGAACTGCCCCTGGACGTCCACATCGAGGTGGTCCGGCATCTGCTCGCCGTCCTCGTGCTGCGCCTGGCCCACCTGCGAGGCGCCCAGGACGGCGACGAGGCGGGCAGCGAGGCGTACCGGCGCTTCCGGCAGGCCGTGGAGCGTGACTTCACCCGCAGCCACCGGGTGGAGGAGTACGCCCGGCAGCTGGGCTACAGCGTGCGCACCCTCACGCGCGCGACCCGGGCTGTGACCGGGTCCGGCGCCAAGCGCCTGATCGACGACCGGGTGCTGCTGGAGGCCAAGCGCCTGCTGGTCCACACCGACCTGCCCACCAACGCCGTCGGCGAACGCGTCGGCTTCCCCGGCCCCACGGCCTTCGCCCGCTTCTTCCGGCAGCGGGCCGGGGAGACCCCGGCAGCCTTCCGCGACCGGGCCCGGGGCGGCCCGGGGTGAGTCGTCAGTGGTGGTGGCCCTGCCGGCCGAGGGTCTCCACGGGCGTCGCGCCGGGGCGGGTCCACTGCGGCACGGGGCGGCTGGTCGGGCCCCAGGTGGCGTTCCCGTCCGCGTCCGAGCGCCAGGACCAGCACGCCTCGCGCCCCTTCGGCCGGCCCTCGGGCGTGTCCTCCCAGGCCTCGCCGCGGCCGTAGGGCGTCATGTCGAGCAGGCCCATGGACCCGTTGACCCGCTCGTTGCCACGGCCCGTCGTGGAGTAGGTGAGGAAGGTGCGGTCGCCGTCGCGCAGGAAGCAGGTGAGGTACCCCATGTCTTCGCCGACCGGCGCGTCCACGTCGCGCACCGAGTACCAGGGCTGGGTGTAGCCCATGAACGCGACGTAGGAGGCCACCTCGTCCCAACGGCCCGAGGTCACGATGGCGAACGAGACTCCGCGGGCGTTGAGGTAGACGGCGTCCTTCAGATGCCAGGCCGTGGTGGTGCAGCCCTCGCACTGCCCCTGGTGCGGCGCGCCGTCGTACCACATGTGCTTGTAGACCACGAGCTCGTCGCGGCCCTGGAACAGGTCCAGGAACGGGACCGGGCCGTCGGGTCCGACGACCTCGACCGTCCCGTCGAACTCCACCATGGGCAGCCGGCGTCGGGCCGCGGCGATCGCGTCGCCCTCGCGGGTGTGGGCCTTCTCGCGGACCAGGAGCTCGTCACGGGCGGCTCGCCAGGTGGCCGGGTCGACGACGGGCGGGCGGCCGGGCAGCGCGGTGGTCGGGTCGTCGGGTGTGTTCGTCATGGTGTCCTCCGTGGTGTCCGGTGCCGGGCAGCGTCGTACGACGTCGTCCGACGCTCACCGGAACAGACTCCGGGCCCCGCCGGAACTCATCGCGGGGCCGGCCCGGCACCCCGCCCGGTCACCGAGGCATCACTCCCGGTGTTCCGGGCAGGGAGACGGTGTTCCGGTCCGTGTCGAACGCCTCAGGGAGCTTTCGTGTCCGCAACCGAAAGGGATGCAGCCGCCGCGCCGGAGAGCGGGGACGACACCCCGCTGCGGCGTGCCATCGGCCCCAGACTGCTGATCCTGTTCGTGATCGGTGACATCCTCGGCACCGGCATCTACGCCACCACCGGTCAGGTCGCCGGCAAGGTCGGCGGGGCGCTGTGGCTGCCGTTCGTCATCGGATTCGTCGTCGCCATCCTGACAGCCGCCTCGTACGTCGAACTCGTCGGCAAGTACCCGAAGGCGGCCGGAGCCGCGCTCTACACCCAAAAGGCGTTCCAGGTCCCGTTCCTGACGTTCATCGTCGCCTTCATGGTCATGTGCTCGGGCCTGTCCTCGGCGAGCGCGGCCGCCCGCGCCTTCAGCGGCGACTACCTGTCCGAGTTCACGGACTTCTTCCCGCCCACGCTCATCGCGATCCTGTTCATCCTCGCCCTGGCGGCGCTGAACCTGCGGGGCGTGTCGGAATCCGTGAAGACCAACGTGGTCCTCACCGTGGTCGAACTGACCGGCCTGCTCGTCGTCCTCACGATCGGCGCCTGGGCCGTCCTGACCGGTGACGGCGAACCCTCGCGGCTCGGTGAGTTCCAGGCGGAGGGCACCGGTTACGCACTGCTGACCAGCGTCCTGGGGGCGACGGCCCTCGGCTTCTTCGCCTTCGTGGGCTTCGAGGACTCCGTCAACATGGCCGAGGAGACCAAGGATCCCGTACGGACCTTCCCGCGCGCCATCTTCACCGGCGTCGCCGTCACCGGCACCATCTACGTCCTGGTCGCCCTGGTCTCCTCGCTGCTCGTCGACTACCGCGTGCTGGAGGACTCCAGCGGCCCGCTGCTCGAAGTCGTCAAGGCCGGCGGCCTCGACTTCCCACCCAAACTCTTCGCCCTGATCGCGCTGTTCGCGGTCACCAACTCGGCACTGATCAACATCATGATGGCGTCCCGCCTCTGCTACGGCATGGCGAACGAGCGCATCCTGCCGCGTGCCCTGGGCCGGGTGCTGCCCCGGCGTCGCACCCCCGTCGTCGGCATCGTCTTCGTCTCGCTCCTCGCCATCGGCCTGGTCTCCACCGGGGAGATCGAGGGCCTCGGCGACACCACGGCCTTCCTGCTGCTGTGCGTCTTCGCCGTCGTCAACATCGCCGTCCTCGTCCTGCGCCGGGACCGCGTCGAGCACGAGCACTTCCGTACGCCGACCGCCCTGCCGGTGCTCGGTGCGGTCACCGCCCTGATCCTGGCCAGCCCGTTGTCCGACCGGCCCGTGGGCGTCTACATCCGGGCGGGCGTGCTGGTGGCCATCGGCATCGGGCTGTGGGTGCTCAACAAGGCGGTGCTGAAGGTACGCGGCGAGGCGTGAACGGCCACGACCGCTCGGCCCTGACCCCGTGAAGCGGCACCGGGCCACCACGGCTCCCGCGCGACGGCGGCGAGAGCGTGATGGCCCGGCTGGGGGGTGTTTCACGGTGGTCCGGTCAGCGGGTGAACGTGACCCGGTGTTCCTTCAGAGCGCCGCAGTTGGAGCCGAACACCTGCACGTACACGTTGTTGATGCTGCCGCCCCAGTCGACGCAGTGGCCCTTGCCGTAGACGTAGGTCGGTCCGGCGAAGGACGTGAAGCGCCCGGCGTCCTCGTCGTACTCGTCGGTGTCGGGCACGGAGATCCAGGCGGACATGTCGACGGCGGTGCCCGGGTTGTTGCGGATGGTCGTGACGCAGTTCTTTCCGTTGGCGGAGTTGTACGTCAGGTAGACCGTGCCCAGGGAGCCGACAGCCGCCGAGTTCACGGTCTTGTAGGCGCTTCCGCAGACCTTCTGCGGAGTGGTGTTGGGCGCGGCGGAGGCGGGTGACGCCAGGGCGGTCGTGGTCCCCACGGTCAGCGCCGCCAAGGCCGACGCGGCCAGGACGGAACGGGTGAATCGCATATTTCCCCCTTGCAACTCTTCGAGGTGGTTGCTCCTGCATGATGTGACCCGTCGGACATCCAAAGGGTTGTGCGTCAGTTCGCAGGAAAATTAGGTGAGTTGAGGGCGAGGCCCTGTCTCGGCGGGCGCGCGAGCATGCCCAGTGCCCGCCGCGTTTACTCATGTGTCACGTACGGCACACGCGAGTTCCAGAGGATCTGCTCAGGGGTGTCACACGTGCTGCACATCCCCCTTCCAAAGTCTCGTTAGCGTTACGACTCGATCCCACGTGCGAACGTGACCAGGCCGCGGCCCGCGAGCCGTCGACACAGCAAGATCGGGAAGACCACATGGACTACTGCTCCTCGTGCCGTAGGCACCTCAACGGCGCCTTGGTCTGCCCGGGGTGCGGCGCCTACGCCCCGGACATCGACCCCGCCGCCGACGGCCGTACCGGCCCGGCCGCATGGGAGTATCCGGCCGCCTCCGGCGCATCGCTCGACGGGAACGTGTGGGACGACGGCAGCGTGTGGGACACGAACCGCGCCGGTACGCGGGAGCTCCCCCTCGCGTACACCGGATCGTCCGGCGGCCGCCACGAGAGCCCTGGCACCAACGCGTCCGACGGCCACGAGACCCCTGACACGGATCCGTCCCACGGACATGACGCCCCGCAGACCACCACCGGAGCCGACGGCTACCAGGCCCCGCAGCAGGGGCGCGCGGCACGGCGTCGTCAGATGGCCCGCTGGAAGAAGAACCAGCGCCGGGCCGTGGTGGCGACCGCCGTCGCGCTCGTCGGAGGCGGCCTCACCGTCGCCGCCATGAAGGGCGACTCGACGCACGGCGTGCAGTCGGCCACGGCGCCGGAGGACACGACCATGGGCGGCGCCGACGGTCAGGCGCCGGCGTACACCGAACCGACGTCGACCCTGAGCGACACCGCACGGTCCTCGGCCACGCCCACCACTCCGCCGCACGCCGGCCGCACCTCGCAGCGCGAGCAGCCCCGGGCAGCCACTCCCCGCAGTACGCCGGCGGACCCGCGGACGGACGCGGCCGCAGCGCCCCGGGAGCTGCCGAAGACGACGCAGCCGAGGACCACGGTCCCGGACACGGTCGACACCGTCACCGGCGGCGCCGGCAAGTCCACGTCGACGGTGACCGAGCAGCAGACGACCCCGCCCGCAGCCGGTACCGGCAAGGACTCGCAGCAGGCCGCGTCCCCCGAGACGACCCCGTCCACGGCGAGCCCCACTCCGGCCGCGACGCCTCCCGCGGACTCCGGCTCCGACCCCAACAACAAGGAGCTGTGCGTGCTCGTCATCTGCCTGGGCTGAGTCGTTCGTAGCATCGGACGCATGGCAGACGAGTGCTTCCGGCATCCGCGGCTCGCCGCGGTCTACGACCCGCTCGACCCCGACCGTGCCGATCTCGAACCGTACCTGTGCATGGCGGAGGAGTTCGGGGCGCGCCGGGTGCTCGACGTCGGCTGCGGCACGGGCGTGTTCGCGCTGCTGCTGGCGCAACGCGGCGTCGACGTCGTCGGCGTCGATCCCGCCGGAGCGTCCCTGGACGTGGCCCGCGGCAAGCCGGGCGGCGAGCGGGTGCGGTGGATCCACGGCGACGCGACGACCCTCCCGCCCCTGGCCGCCGACCTCGCGACGATGACGGGCAACGCCGCACAGGCGGTCGTCGATCCAGAGGACTGGCAGAGGACCCTGCGAGGGGCCCGTGCGGCACTGCGGCCCGGCGGCCGTTTCGTGTTCGAGACCCGGGTCCCGGCCCGCCGCGCCTGGGAGGAGTGGAACCGCGAGGCCACGCACACCGTGTCGGACGTCCCGGGCGTCGGCGCCGTCGAGTCCTGGGTCGACCTGCTCGACGTGAGCGGGCCGCTGGTGACGTTCCGGTGGACCTATGTGTTCGCCGCGGACGGGCAGGTGCTGACGTCGGACTCGACACTGCGTTTCCGCGACCGGGAAGAGGTCGAGGCGGAACTCGTCGCGCAGGGCTTCGCGGTGGAGGACGTGCGCGACGCGCCCGACCGGCCGGGCCGGGAGTTCGTGTTCGTCGCACGGCGGCCGGGAACAGCCGGCTGACGCGGGCCCTGCCGCCTCCGCGCAAGCGGAATCCGCCCGTACAATCCTGGCGACCAAATCGGGGGCGTCAGCAGCGGGGGAGTCCGCGTGGAAACCATCATCGTGCAGTTGGCCGGGCCCGCGCAGTGGGGCGCGGACGAGACGGGCCGGCCCGACCTGATCCATCTGGGGCCCGGGGACATCGCCGACTTCGGCCGCGGCACGCCCGGCGGCGCGGAACTGCGCATCGTGCTGACCGATCCCGGGATCTCGCGCCGGGCCGGGCAGTTGGAGGCGGCCGGGGACTACTGGCGGCTGTCCAACTTCAGCCGCAGCGTGTCGTACGTGGTGGAGAACCTGGAGGGAGCCGGCGAGTACCTGACCGTCGCCCCGGGGCGGCTCGGCGCGCCCGTGCCGTTCGAGTTCTCGCGCGTCGTGCTCCCCGCCCTGTCCGGCACCGCGACCTTCAAGGTGTTCGCGCCCCAGCACGCCTACCTCGGTGAGCAGTCCGCGCCGGGCGGCGGGGAACAGACCGTCCATCCCTTCGCCCTGGACCCGACGTCGAAGTACTTCCTCGTGCTGGTGGCCCTGTGCGAACCCCGGCCTGCGCGACCCCTCCGATTCGGCGCTGCCCGGGGTCGGGCAGATCGTGGAGCGGCTGCGGCCGCTGGAGGCCTGCCGGGACCTGACCCGCTCCGCGGTCAACTACCACATCGACTACCTGGCCTTCGCCAAACTGCGCCTGGACGTCGGCGAGGAGACCGCGACCGGAGGCGACGGCGGCCGCACCGGAGCCAAGCGCTCCCGGCTCGCCTCGGTCGCCCTGCGCTTCGGCCTGGTGCGCGAAGAACACCTCGGCCTGCTGCCGTCCCGCGGTGCCGGGCGCCTCGACGCCGCAGGAGGCAGGCGCATGACGAGACCCGACGTCCCGGACGACATGGCGGACGACCTGGAGATACCCGGGCCGCCCCGCC
>KE354381.1 GCA_000415505.1 Streptomyces afghaniensis 772 | reverse complement strand
TGACCGCCGCCGCAGTCGCCGGGACGGCACTCCTCGGCGGAGCCGGCGACACCCAGGACGACGACCCCGACCGCGGCGCCCCCGCCGCCGTCACCGGCGCGCACCGCCCGGTGCCCGGTGAGATCCCGGAGGACTCCGACGTACCCGAGGCGCTGCGCCCCGTCATCGCCCGCGCCGCCCACCGCTGCACCGACGAGGAGATCACCCCCGCCCTGCTCGCCGCGCTGCTCAAGGCCGAGAGCGGCTTCGACGTGAACGCCGCCCGCCCGGAGAGCGAGGAGTACGGCATCGCCATGTGGACGCCGTCGGTGTTCCGGGCCTGGGCGGTGGACGGCGACGGGGACGGCGACAAGGACCACATGTCGCCGCCGGACGCGATCGCCACCATGAGCCTGTACGTGTGCTGGCTCGACCAGCGCTTCAAACAGGCGGGACTGCCGAAGAAGGACCTGCCCGCGCTGGTCGCGGCCGGCTACCGCACCAGCGACCGCACGGTCATCGAGGAGGGCGGCGTCCCCGCACGGGTACGCCCGCACGTGGACAAGGTGCTGGGCTACCTCGCCGAGTACGAGCGCTGAACTCCCGAGCCCGACCCCGGACTTGGCAGCCCACCAGCACCTCGACCCCGGCCGGGAGTTGCGTGACCCGGGCGTCGTTCGTGGCCGGGCCCCTGCGGACGTTCACGAACTCGCCCCAGGTGCCGAACCACGTCCCCGCGGGCCGCACCCCGCCCGGCACGTTCAGCGAGCGGGTCAGCCGGCCGAGGTCGGTGTACGCCTTCCCGTACGACGTGCCGACCGGATGCAGCGTCAGCACGGCCACGATCGTGCGGTCGTCGGCGCCCACCGTGCCGGTGGTGTGCAGTGCCGGGCGGGTGAGGTCCACGCCGGCCGCGGCGGCCTTGGTCACGGGAGCGGCGGCCCTGGTGGCGGGAGCGGCTGCCGTTTCCGCCTCGGCCGCCGTTGCCGAGGTGCCGCACGTCCCCTTCGCGTACTCCCCGGACCAGCCCTGCTTCACCCCAGTAGTGGTCCGCGGCATCGGCGTCGCTGCTGCGCAGCATCGGCTCGAGCAGCGCCCGGTCGGCCTCGGGGATCGTGTATGCGGGGCCACGGTCCCACAGGAAGTCCAGGGCAAGCAGCAGTTTGACGACCGAGGCGGAACGGAAACGCGCGCTCTCGTCGACCTGTTCGGTGAACGTGCCCGTCCGGCGGTCGAAGACCGCGACACCGGCGGTGACGCCGTCCGGAATCCGGGCGGCCTGTGCCACCGGGGCGGACGTCCCCGGCCTGGGGACCGCAGCCGCGCCGCCCGTGAGCGACGCGACCGTGACGAGCGTCGCGAGCGCGGCGGCGCCGCGCAGGAGCATACGCATGGTTGCCCTTTCTGAAACGGGACGACCGGGGGGTTCGACCCTGATAAATGTCAGGTGTCGCCGGCCTGGTGACCGTCCGTACGGTCACCCCAGTGAGCGATGCGCCGGCCGGATCGCCGGCCCGCCCGCGCACGACCAGAACATCCGCCGACACACATGAAAGAGGGGGCTCATGAGCCGCCGATCGCTCAGGACACTGCTGGCCGCCGGGGGCGCCGCCGCGGTGATGGCGCTCCTCCCGACCGCCGCCCACGCCGCGCCGCACTCGGGCGGCAACTACGGGGCCTACGGGAACGAGGGGCAGTACCCCACCACGAACTACTGCTCGGGCACGTTCCGGCAGATCGGGGCCACCAAGTACGCCGAAGGCATGGCCCTGAAGTACTTCTACTCCGACAAGTGCGGCTCCTTCGCCCGGATCGAGAACTCCCGGCCCGGCTGCGCCGCCGTACTCCAGCGTTCCGACAGCGGCGTGGGACGGGTCGACGGCTGGGTCTCCGAGACCGTCGACTCCGGCATCACGTACGCCTACACGCAGATGGGCAACAACCTCAACGGCCGCGTCTCACGCGCCCTGCTCACGTGCGACGGCCACGACCTGACCGTGACCGGCTGGTACTGAGCCGCACACACGCCACAGGGGGCGGCCGGTGCTCCGGTCCGCCCCCTGTGGCGCATGCCGCGTCAGCAGTCCGGGACTCCGGCGATCTTCTGGCCGCCCCGGATGTACAGGTTGTTCACCCAGGCGATGTCACTGCCTGCGAACTCCTGGACCGCCGTCCACCAGTTGTTGGTGCCGACGGCCGGGTCGCGCACGGTCTGGCCCTGCGTCTGGCACACGGCGTCCGCCCACCACTGCGAACGGACCGCGAGACGAGGGGACTCGGACGTCGGCTGCTGGCGCAGGTTGACGTCGGTGGCCCAGACGTAGACGTCCGTCAGGGTCGGGTCGCCGTTGTTGGCAGCGGCGGCCGGGGCCGCCTGGGCGGTGGTGGCGAGGCCGCCGACGGCGAGCGCGGCCACGGCGAGGCCCATGGCGGTACGGCTGATCATTCGCTTCATGTGTCTGTCCCCCGTAGGACGATGGTGTGGTCGGGTGTGGTCATGGTCCGGGTCAGCAGCGCGCCGAGGCGGGCAGGTCGCCGTACTCGTTGCCCTTGAGGTACACGGCGCTGACGTAGCCCTCGAGGAGCTTCACCCAGACGTCGTTGGAGTAGCCGTTGTCGGTGATGCGCTCGCCGCGGGTCCAGCAGTAGGCGCCGAGCGGCTGGCCCGCCGGAACGGTGGCGAGGATTCCGTAGGAAGTGCCCGGCCCGTAGCGGACGTTGACGGTCTCGTAGGGCACGACCGCGTACGGCGCGGCCATGATGCGGGCGCCGCCCTGCTCGCCGGCGGCGGACGCGGAGGCGGTCCCCGCGGTGAGCGGGCCGAGCAGTGCGAGCGCCCCGGCGCCGACGAGCGCGGCCCTGGCGAAGATGCGAGTGGACATGTCGAGTTCCCCCTGAGGTGTGGCCGACGCTCAGAACAGTAGGGAGACCAGGGGCGACACGGTCCCTGACAATTGTCAGGGTCGTGCGGGACAACAGGGGTGCGAGCAGGGCGACTTGGCCTGCTGCGCGCGGGCCGTGCGATACGGCCGAAAACCGCTCGACGACCGGACCCGCCGCTGTCTACGATCCACCGCGCGGCATCGCGTGTCGGTCACCGGCCGGGTGAGGCATGGAGGCGCCGCGGAGATGCCCGTGGAGGCATTCAACCGTGTCAGTCGAGTTCAATCACACCATCGTCCTGTCCCGCGACAGAGAGAAGTCCGCCCGCTTCCTCGCGGAGATCCTGGGTCTGGAGGTCGGGGCGCCGGCCGGGGTGTTCCTGCCGGTGACGACCGCCAACGGCGTCACGCTGGACTTCCTCACCATCGACGCCGACATCCCCATGCAGCACTACGCGTTCCTCGTCTCCGAGGACGAGTTCGACGAGGCCCTCGCCCGGCTCGTCGCGGCCCGGATCCCCATCCAGGCCGACCCGCACGGCAACCACCCGCGCAAGATCAACCGCAACGACGGCGGCCGGGGCGTGTACTTCCTCGACCCGGCGGGCCACGGCCTGGAGATCATCACCCGCCCGTACGGCGCGGACCCGTCCTCGCCGCTGAACGGCGTCACGGAGGACGTGCCCGGGGCGATCTGAGCCCCCGGGCGGGGGCGGGACCTCGCAAACCGAGCTGCTCCCGGCCCCGGCCCGGCCGTTCAGGTGCCGTCCTTCAGCGCCACGGGAGCCGGCTCGGGGCCGGTGTCCGGCGCGTGGTCGCGGCGGGGGAGCAGAACGGGGGTGCAGAGAAGGAAGACGCCGGCCAGGGCGATGGCCGTACGCGGGCCGGTCAGATGGGCCACCAGGCCCCACAGGGCGGTCACGGCCGCAGTGGTGGCCTTGCCGGTGGCCGACCAGGCGGCCAGGGTGCGGGTGACCCGGTCCGCGGGGGTCCGGTCGAGGCGGTACGTGGCGAACACCGGGTTGAACACGGCACAGCAGGTGATCAGCCCGAACTCGACCACCATGACCAGCGCCAGCCCGGCCGTACCGGGGCCGACGAAGGCCAGCCCGAGCGACCAGCACGCCCGCAGCACCCCCGCCGTGAACATGACGCGGTGGCGGCCCCACCGTGCGACGAGCCGCGGTGCCAGACGTGAGCCGAGCAGGCCGCCCGTGCAGGGCACCGCGAAGGCGAGCGCGTACTGCCAGGGGGCGAACCGCAGCTCACCGACCATGAGGACCATGAGCGGTGGCGAAGCCGCCATGATCAGGGAGTTCGCGAGGACCGTGTTGAAGAAGAGCGGGCGCAGCGCCGGGTCGGCCAGGATGCAGCGCCAGCCGTCGAGCAGGTCGCCTGCCCGGGGCCTGGCCTCGCCGGCCCCGGGCGCACGGGGTGTTTCTCCTCGCCGCCCATCGCCCGGAGGCCGAACGCCGAGAGCAGATAGCTCACCGCGTTGCCCACCACGGTCGTCACCGGACCCAACAGCCCGATCGCGGCCCCGCCCAGCGGCGGCCCGACCATGCTGGCCGTCCAGTTCGTCGCCTCGAACCGGCCGTTCGCGACGAGCAGGTCCCGTCGCGGCACCAGATCCTTCAGGAACGCCCCGGCCGCCGCGCTGAAGGTGATGTCGGCCGCCGCGACGGCCACCGACACCAGCAGCAGTTGTACGAAGCCCAGCCGGCCCAGGGCGAACGCCACGGGGATGCTCAGCAGCACCGCGCACCGGACCAGGTCCGTCGCGATCATCACCGGCCGTTTGCGGCGGACCTCCACCCACGGCCCGAGCGGCACCGACACGGCCGCGCCGACCGCCGGTCCCACCGCCGCCAGCAGCGACACCTGCGTCGGTCCCGCGTCCAGCACCAGGACCGCGAGCAGCGCGAACGCGTCGAACGCGAGCCATGTGCCGGCCGTGCTGACCGCGTACGCCCCCCACAGCCACCCGAACCGCCGCCCCAGCGACCGCCTGCCCGCCATACCCGGCGCACACCCCCAGCTCCCGCGGACAACCCGGTGTTGACCGGCAGCCATCCAAGCGGGCACCGGGGCGCCCGGGCAAACAACCGTCCGTCACCCGTGGCACAACCAACCGTTGTGTCACATCGGTACGGGCGGACCCCCGAGAGCCGTCTCAGCGCTGGTAGAGACCCACCAGCGTGCCGTCCGCGATGCGGCGCTTCTCGACCTCCTCGTGCACCTCGTCCGCGCGGGGCGCGTCGGGCAGGACGCACGGCTCGGACAGGGCGTAGAGCCGGAAGAAGTAGTGGTGTGCGTCGTCCCCGGGCGGGGGATGCGGGCCGCCCCAGCCCTGCTGCCCGTAGCCGTTGACGAGTTCCGTGCCGCCCGGTGGGCAGTGCCCGGCCTCGACGCCGTCGCTGTGCGGGTCGATGCCGACCACGACCCAGTGCGCGAAGGTGCCCGACGGGGCGTCGGGATCCTCGCAGAGCAGGACCAGTTCGGCCGCGTCGTCCGGTACGCCGCTCCAGGTCAGGGGCGGAGAGACGTTCGGTCCCTCGTACGCGTACCGGCGCGCGATGAAGGAGTGGTCGTTGAACGCGTTGCTGCGCAGTTCGATGCCGGTCATGTGCCCCGGAGTACCCCCGCGGGACCCGGACATGCGGTTCGGGACGGACCGCCTCGGGTACCCGTGAGCCGTCCGGAACGAGCCGGAATGAGGCAGCGAGCCGGAAAGAGGTAGGGGACGGAGGATCACGAGGATGTCTCCCCTGGCAGAAGACGCCGCGGCACACCCCCGGGAGGACCGCCGCGCCCCCGCCCGCACCGCACGGCTGCGCAACCGCATCCCCGAGCCCGACGAGGAACCCGACCTCCTCGGCCAGTACCTCACGCAGATCGCGGCGACACCGCTGCTCACGGCGGAGGACGAGGTCCTGCTGGCCCGGCGGCTGGAGGCCGGCGTGCGGGCGCTGGAGGAACTGGAACGGGCCGACGCAGGTGAGCTCGACCTCGCGCCGGAGCGGCGGGGAGAGCTGGAGGAGGCCGCCCGGGACGGGCAGGCCGCCAAGGACCACATGGTCCGGGCCAACCTCCGGCTCGTCGTCTCGATGGCCAAACGGCACGCCCACCGGGGCCTGCCCCTGCTGGACGTCATCCAGGAGGGCAACCTGGGGCTGATCCGGGCCGTGGAGAAGTTCGACCACACGAAGGGCTTCAAGTTCTCCACCTACGCGACCTGGTGGATCCGCCAGGCGATCGAGCGGGGCCTGGCCGCGCACGCGCGCACCGTACGGCTGCCGATGCACGTCGTCGAGCAGCTCCAGAAGGTCGCCAAGATCGAACGGCGTCTGCAACTCGACCTGGGACGCGAACCGAGCGTCGAGGAAGTGGCCAGGGAGAGCGGCCTCGCCGCCGACCGGATCGGCTGGCTGCGCCGCGTCGGCCGGCAGGCCGTCAGCCTGGACACGCCCGTGGACGAGACCGGCGAGACCGTCGTCGGCGACCTCATCCCCGACACCGAGGTGCTCCAGGCCCCGGAAGTGGCCGAGTACCAGGCACTCGCCGAGGAACTGCACGAGGCCGTCGGCACGCTCGCGCCCCGCGAGGCCATGATCCTCAGCCTCCGCTACGGCCTGCACGACGGCCACACCCGCAGCCGCGACGAGGTCGCCCGCCGCGTCGGCCTCACCCGCGAGCGGGTACGCCAGCTGGAGAAGGAGTCCCTCGCCCGCCTCCGGGAGCCGGACAACCGGGAACGGCTGATGGCCTGGGCAGGCTGACCTCCCACCTCATGCGGCACCGCAGGACCGGGCGGGCTGACACTCATCCGCCCGTCAACGCCAGCGAGCCGTCCGGTGTCGGTGTCACCCCCACCCCGCTGCTGATCCGGTCGAGCGTCGTCCGCAGCCATGTGCGGTCCGCGCGGGACGCGGGCTCCAGTCGCAGCCGGCGTGCCCGTAGCGGCACCATGCGCAGCGCCGCCAGTCGGCCGCTGTCCGCCTCGACCGAGGCGAGGAACGCGAGCCGCAGGTCGTCGCGGTACTCCTCGTAGCCGGTGATGCCCTCGTAGTCGTCGATGAAGTCGCCGCAGCCGTACAGGATCAGCCGGTCCCGGTACACCTCCAGCGGGCGGGGGTGGTGTGAGGAGTGGCCGTGGACGATGTCGACCCCGCCGTCCACCAGGGCGTGCGCGAAGCGGACCTGCTCGCGGGGCACGCGGAACCCCCAGTTCGTGCCCCAGTGCACGGACACCACGGTCAGGTCACCGGCCCGGCGGGACCGCCGGACGTGCCGCAGTACGGTGTCGGCCGCGGCGGGCGAGAGCTCCGGCACGTACGCCACACCGGGCCGGTCCGCCGTCGCCGCCCAGCCGGACGGGATGCCGCTGGAGCGCGCGCCGAGGGCGAAGACCAGCAGCCGGCGGCCACCGGGGAGGGGAACCGGAGCGGGTGCGTACGCCTCCTCGGCGTCACGTCCCGCACCCGCCGTCCGCAGGCCCGCCCGGGCCAGCGCGTCCAGTGTCCCCAGCAGACCCGGGCGGCCGAAGTCCAGGACGTGGTTGTTGGCGAGGACGGTCACGTCGGGCCGGGCCACGGCCAGGGCCGGCAGGTTGGCCGGGTGCATCCGGTAGTGGATCTCCTTGTCCGGGGCGAACGTGTCCGCGGACGTCACCGACGTCTCCAGGTTCACGATCCGGACGTCCGGGGCGGCCTGGTCCAGCACCCGCAGCGCCTCGCCCCAGGGCCAGGACGGATCGACGGGCGCGGGCACCGGGCCGTGCGCCGACTCCGCCAGCCGGACGTAGGACCGCGCGTCCTCGACGTACGCCTCCCGCAGTGCCGGATCACCGGGGTGCGCCAGAATCTGGTCGACGCCGCGCCCGAGCATCACGTCACCGCACAGGAACAGCGTCACGACACCGCCGCCCACACCTCCACGGTAGGCGCACCCAGGACGGCGGGGTCAGGCGTCGACCGTCACCGCGCACGACCACCCGTACGGACCCGGCCCGATGCGCAGCTCGTCCCACGCCACCGCCCTCGGGACCGCCCCGGTGACCTCCACGTCCGCGAGGCCGGTGACCGCCAGCCGTACGTCCAGGCCGCCGTCGGCCTCGTCCGCCTCCACGTCCACCGGCACCTGGCCGTACACCTCCAGCCGGAAGATGATCTCGTCCAGCAGCGAGGCGAGCAGGTCGTCGTCGCTGGCCTCGGCCAGCCGCACCCGGTCCACGGCGGTCGGACGCACTCCCGAGACGTCCGCGAAGCACTCCACCATCGCCAGGACAGCCTCCGCCAGACAGTGCTCCCGGCACGCCGCCCACGCCTCGATCCGGATGTTCTCCGGATGCGGCACCGCCCGGTGCCCGCACTCGCCCGCCTGCCGTCCCTGCCCGTCGTCGCCCCTGTCACCGCCCATGAACATCGACTGCCCGAGGCTGCCGCACCCATGCAGCGACCGGCCGGCGGTGGGTCAGACGGGCTCGTCCGCGAGGTACGGCGGCGCCGGGTCGTACTGGATGTAGCGCCGCACCGCCGTGCGTGGTCCCGGCGTGCAGCCGCCCCACAGCCA
>KE354380.1 GCA_000415505.1 Streptomyces afghaniensis 772 | reverse complement strand
CGGTGTTTCGGGTTGTCGCGTATGTATCGCACCGGCGATATCGCCACTTGGACTGCCGATGGTCAGCTGCGGTATCTGGGTCGTGCCGATGACCAGGTCAAGATCCGTGGTCAGCGGGTTGAGCTCGGTGAGATCCAGACCCATCTCGCCGAGCTGCCCGGTATCACCCAAGCCGCGGTCCTGATCCGCGACGACCGTCTCATCGCCTACTACGTCGCCGAAGCCGGCAGCACGCCGGACCTCGCCACCCTGCGAGAGCACCTGCCCGACCACATGGTCCCCTCTGCCTATGTCGAGCTGGAGCACTTCCCCTCACCCCGAACGGCAAACTCGACCGCAAGGCCCTCCCTGCCCCGGACGTCACTCCCACCACGACCGCCCGCCACGCAACCCCGCGAAGAGCTCCTGTGCACGCTCTTCGGCCAGGTTCTCGGGATCGACACCGCCATCGGTATCGACGACAACTTCTTCGCCCTGGGCGGGCACTCCCTGCTTGCCACGCGCCTGGCCAGCCGTATCCGTACCGCTCTGGGCGCCGAACTGCCCCTGCGCACGATCTTCGAAGCCCCCACGGTGGCCCTGCTGGCCCAACACATTGACGGTGACACCGAGCACCGGTCGCCCCTCACCGCCCAGAACCCGCGGCCCGACCGCATCCCCCTCTCCCACGCCCAGCGCCGCCTGTGGTTCCTCGACAAGATGGAGGGCGGCAGCCCCACCTACCACATGCCCCTCGCCGTCCGCCTCAACGGCGACCTCGACACCCACGCACTCCAACAAGCCCTCACCGACGTCATCCACCGGCACGAAACCCTCCGCACCGTCTTCGAAGAACACGACGGCGAACCCATACAGAAAGTGCTGCCCTGCACCGAGGCAATACCCACGCTTGAACGGGTGTCGGCCTCCGAGGAGCAGCTCACAGATCTGCTGACATCCGCCGCGGCACAGCCATTCAGCCTGAAGGCCGATATGCCCCTACGGGCAACGCTGTTCACCGTCAGTCCGGCTGAGCACGTGCTGCTCCTCGTCGTGCACCACATCGCGGCCGACGGCTGGTCCTTGACGCCGCTGGCCCAAGACCTGTCCGCCGCCTACCGGGCCCGGACTCAGGGCGAGGCACCGGAGTGGGCGCCCCTTCCGGTCCAATATGCCGACTACACCCTTTGGCAACACGAGCTTCTCGGCGACGAACACGGTCCCGCCAGCCGGGCTGCCCGCCAACTCGCTTATTGGCGAACCGAACTCGCCGATCTGTCCGATGAACTCGCGCTGCCCTACGACAGCCCGCGTCCACGCCACCCCAGTCACCGGGGCGGCAGCGTGGCGTGGGAGCTCCCCGCTGCCGTACGCCAAAAGCTGGAGGCGCTAGCACGGGAGTCCGGGGCCAGCCTCTTCCTGCTCGTCCATGCCACGCTCGCCGGCCTCCTCACCCGGCTCGGGGCAGGCCACGACATCCCCATCGGCGCACCCATCGCCGGACGCACCGACGAAGCCCTTCACCACCAGATCGGGTTCTTCGTCAACACCCTCGTCCTGCGCACCGACACCAGCGGCAATCCCACCTTCCGCACCCTCCTCCACCGCACCCGGGAAGTGGGGCTTCACGCCTACAGCCACCAGGACATCCCCTTCGAGCGAATCGTCGAAGAGCTCAACCCCGTGCGCTCGGCTGGTCGGCACCCTCTGTTCCAGGTCATGCTGAACCTCGAGGACGACCTGGCGGCTCCCCCTTCGAACTGCCCGGCATTGAGGTGAGCGCCGAGGCAGTAGCGGTGGACGCGGCCAAGTTCGACCTCATGTTCAACGTGGTCACCGCTGCCGACGGCGCGCTGCGTGGCAGCGT
>KE354379.1 GCA_000415505.1 Streptomyces afghaniensis 772 | reverse complement strand
GAACTGCTCGGAAGGCTTCAGGCGCTCGCCCGGGAGTCCGGCGCGAGCCTGTTCATGCTCGTGCAGGCCGCCCTCGCCGGACTGCTCACCCGGCTCGGCGCGGGCGAGGACATTCCCATCGGCGCGCCCATCGCCGGACGTACCGACGAGGCACTCAACGACCTCGTCGGGTTCTTCGTCAACACCCTCGTCCTGCGCACCGACACCAGCGGCAATCCCACCTTCCGCACCCTCCTCCACCGCACCCGGGAGACGGACCTCCACGCCTACACCCACCAGGACACCCCCTTCGAGCGCCTCGTCGAGGTCCTCAACCCCGAACGCTCCCTCGCCCGCCACCCCCTCTTCCAGGTCGCCCTGAACTTCCAGAACAACAGCGAAGGCATCCTGGACCTCGGGGACGACATCACGGTGAGCGAGCTCGAAGTGCAGCGCGGGCAGGCCAAGTTCGATCTGTCCTTCACCGTGCGCGATGCGCCGGACGGCGGGCTGCACGGTGCGATCGAGTACGCGGCCGACCTGTTCGACCAGGAGACCGTCGACGTGCTCGGCCAGCGGCTCGTACGCTTCCTCCAAGCCGTCGTCGAACGCCCCGACGAACCGCTCTCGCGGTACGAACTCCTCACCCCCGAGGAACACCATCGACTCCTGGAGGAGTGGAACCGCCCTCCGAACGGCACTGCCTCCGCGACGAGCCCCGACACCCTGCACCACCTCTTCGAGGTGCAGGCCACCGCCACCCCCGACCGGATCGCTCTGGTTCACGGCGACGAACAGCTCACCTACGCCGAGCTCAATGCACGGGCCAACCGACTCGCCCATCGGCTCGTCGCGGACGGGGCGGGGCCCGGCAGGGTCGTAGCCGTATCGCTGCCGCGTTCCATGGAACTGATCGTCGCGCTGCTCGGCGTCCTGAAGTCGGGGGCCGCCTATCTGCCGGTCGATCCCACGTATCCGGCGGAACGGATCGCGTTCATGCTGGAGGATGTCGAGTCGGTCGCTCTCCTGGACGACCTTGAGCAGGTGCGGGAGCCGGGCGTGTGGGCCACGACCGACCCGCTCGCCCCGGCGGACGCGGGCGCGGCCGCCCGGATGCCCGCGTACGTCATCTACACCTCCGGCTCGACCGGGCGTCCCAAGGGCGTGGTCATCCGCCATGACGCGGCGGTGAATTACCTCGCGTACCTGCACGGACTGACCGGCCTCGGGGCCGACGACACGGTGCTGAACCTCGCCTCGGTGTCCTTCGACCCGTCCGTTCGGGACATCTTCGGGCCATTGACGGCCGGCGCGCGGCTCGTCGTGGCGGAGCCGGAGGAAGCGAAGAATCCGGCGGCGCTGTTGGGGCTGCTGCGGCGGCACCGGGTGACCGTGCTGCCGGCGCTGGTGCCGACCATGCTGGACGCGCTTGCGGACGCGGCGCGGGACGCGGCCGGCGAGGACGACGTACCCTCGCCGTGGCTGCGGATGGGGCTGGTCAGCGGCGAGGAGCTGACGGCCGCGCATGTACGGCGGGCCGCGGCGGTCGGGGCGGACTGGCAGCTGGTGAACCAATACGGGCCCACCGAGTCGACGATGACGGCGACCTTCCATCCGGTGACGGAGGAGGAGGCGCGGGACGGTGCCCGGTTGCCGATCGGGCGGCCGATCAAGGGCGCCCGCTGTTATGTGCTCGACCGGTGGCTGCGGCCGGTGCCTGTGGGATCCACGGGTGAGCTGTATCTCGCCGGTGACGATCTGGCGGACGGGTACGTGAACCGTCCGGGGCTGACCGCGGAGCGGTTCGTGGCGGACCCGTACGGATCGCGTCCGGGTGCCCGGATGTACCGGACCGGCGACATCGCGCGGTGGCGGGCCGACGGCACGCTGGAGTTCCACGGGCGCATCGACGACCAGGTCAAACTGAGGGGCATCCGCGTCGAACTGGGGGAGATCCAGGCGGTGCTGGCGGCTGTGGACGGAGTTGCGCAGGCCGGTGTCGTGGTGCGGGAGGACGTGCCGGGGCGGCAGCTGCTGACCGGATATGTCGTGCCCGAGCCCGGGGCCGAGCCGACAGCGGACACCTTGCGGCGGGCATTGGAAAAGCGGCTGCCCGCGCAGCTGGTGCCGGGGGCGTTCGTGGTGTTGGACGCGCTGCCGCTCAGTCCGAACGGGAAGCTGGACCGCAAGGCGCTGCCCGCGCCGGAGCAGGGCCAGGGCGAGGTCCGGGACGCCGCCACACCGGTCGAGAAGACGCTGGTGGAGCTGTTCTGCGATGTTCTCGGGCTGGACCGGGTCGGGGTGGACGACAACTTCTTCACCCTGGGCGGGCATTCACTGCTGGCGGCCCGACTGGTGAGCCGGGTGCAGGCGGTGCTCGGGGTGGAGCTGCACCTTCGCAGCCTGTTCCAGGCGCCGACCGTGGCCTCGCTCGCCGCGCTCGTGGAGCAGGACGGCGGGCCCGACAACTCGCTCGACGTCCTGCTGCCGCTCCGGCCGCAGGGCACCGGCACGCCACTGTTCTGCATGCACCCGGTGGGCGGTCTGAGCTGGTGCTACGGCCGGCTGGTGCCGTACCTCGGCGAGGAGTTCCCGGTGTACGGGCTCCAGGCCCGGGGCATCGCCGGCGACGGGAAGCGCTGGGCGCGGACGATCGAGGAGATGGCCGACGACTACGTCGAGCAGATCCTCCGGGTTCAGCCGCACGGGCCGTACCAGCTGCTGGGCTGGTCGGTGGGCGGCAACGTGGCGCACGCGGTCGCGGTGCGGCTGCGTCGGCTCGGCGAGCCGGTCACGCTCGTCGCGCTGCTCGACT
The DNA here is from genome assembly GCA_000415505.1 of Streptomyces afghaniensis 772. GTDB lineage: Bacteria > Actinomycetota > Actinomycetes > Streptomycetales > Streptomycetaceae > Streptomyces > Streptomyces afghaniensis. Next base: position 21,769 of record KE354379.1, on the reverse strand, counting down.
CCTGCCCCAGCGACCTGATGGACAAGCCCACGCCCGCGATGGAGCGCGAGCGGCTCCACAAGGTGGTCGCCGACTTCGACGTGGACGCGGCGGCCTTCGAGTGGCTCGAGCGGGACGACTCCGAGCTCGGACGCACCCTGCGAAAGGAACTCAGCGTGATGAAGGGGCTGTCCCGGGAGCAGATCGGCGCCATGTGGGACACCTCGGTGAACACCAGCCTGATCCTGCGGGATTACGTGCCCGAGCCGCTGGATGTGCCACTGGTGTACTTCACGGCGCTGCTGGAGCGGCCCCCGGGCAGCCCGGATTTCACCGCCTGGGAGCCGTACTCGGCGGGTCCGATCGAGGAGTACGGCATCGAGTCCAGCCACGCCGGCATGATGGACGCCGCTCCGGTGGCTGCCATCGGCGGGATTCTCGGTGATGTGCTGCGCCGGATCGGCGGTGCGCGATGAGTACCGTCGCCGAAGGGGACGCGGTGGACCGGACGCCGCCGTTGAGCCGAAACCGGGACTTCTGGTTGCTGTGGAGCGGCAGCGGACTGTCCGTGCTCGGGTCGCGGGCCGGCGCGGCGGGGTACGCGCTGCTGGCGCTCTGGCACACGGGGTCAGGGCAGGCCGCCGGTCTGGTGGCGTTCGCCGCGCTGCTGCCGAACCTGGTGGTCCAGTTGCCGGCCGGTGCGCTGGTGGACCGGTGGGACCGGAAGCGGCTGATGGTGGCCTGCGAGGTGGGCAGGGCGGTGGCCCTGCTGAGCGTGGCCGTGACGGCTGCCGCCGGGTGGTTCTGGTTGCCGCATCTGATGGCGGTGGCCCTGTTGGAGACGAGCCTCGGCCTGGTCCACCAGCTGGCCGAGCAGGGTGCGGTGCGCCATGTGGTCGCCCCGCACCAACTGGGGGCCGCCCTCTCCCGCAACGAAACGCGTTTCAGGGCCGCCGGGCTGATCGGTGGGCCACTGGGGACCGCCCTGTTCGCCCTGACCCGCTGGCTGCCGTTCGCCTTCGCCGCCCTCGGTCAGCTGTTGTCGCTGCTCACCCTGCTGCTGATCCGCCGGGATTTCCAGGACCGCAGGAAGCGCGACGCCAATCGGTCGCTGGTCCGGGAGATGCGCGAGGGGGTGAAGTGGCTTCTCGGACAGCGGTTCCTGCGGGCGGCGGTGTCGCTGGTGGCCGCCACGAACGTGCTGTTCCAAGTGGTCATGCTGGCCGTTCCGTTCGCGCTGGTCGAGGAGGAGGGCCGGTCCCCGGTGGCGGTCGGCGTCGTGCTGGCGGCCGGCGGGATCGGCGGAATGCTGGGCGCGCTGAGCGCCCAGTGGTGGATCCCACGCCTGTACCTGCGGACCGTGCTGATCGGCGGGCTCGGAGTGTGGGCGGTGCTCGTGCCGCTGGTGGCGGTCGTACGTCAGCCGCTGCTGATGGGGTTGGCGTGCGGAGCGATGAGCTATGTCAGCGGGCTGTTCAACGTGGTGGCCGCCGTCTACCAGCTGAGGATCACCCCCGACGAGATTCTGGGCCGTACGGCTGGGGCGGCGGGCATGGTCGCGTACGGCGCCAGCGCGCTCGGGGCGCTCGCGGGCGGGTTCATGCTGGACGGCTGGGGCAGCCGCCACACCGTCCTCGCGGTCGCCGTGCTGATGGCGGTGACCGCCCTGGCGGCGGCCGCGGTGCCCGCCGTCCGGGCCGCCGCCCACCCGGCCTCGGGCGGCCCCGACCCGGACCTGCCCGCGCGCGGGGACGACCGCATACCGGCCGTATAGGTCCTTGATAGGAGCCCCCCGCAGGATCGATGTGCTGGGGGGCCGTCGTACCCAGTGATCCATGTGCCGGTGCTCGTGGAGAACCCGGCCCGGTTGTCGCCACCTCCAGGGCCGCGCGGCGGTGATCGCGCACTCGGCCTCGACACGATCCGTTCCGACGTGCCGGCGCCCGGTTGTGTTCCCGGGCCGCCGCGCGCACCTGTGGAAGGACTGAAACCCGTCATGCTCATCCTGCGGCACTCCGAGGTCGCGCAGATCCTCGACGGCCGTGAACTCGACAACATCCGGACCGTGGGCGACGCCTACCGCGTGCACGCGCAGGGCGACACCGCGGTACCGCACTCCGTGTTCCTCCGCTTCCCCGGCCAGCCGCGCAACCGCATCATCGGTCTGCCCGCCTACCGGGGCGGGCAGACGCCGGTCGCGGGCATGAAGTGGATCGCTTCCTTCCCGGCCAACATCGAGCGGGGCATCGAGCGGGCCAGCGCGTCGATCATCCTCAACTCGCTGGAGACCGGCCGACCCGAGGCCCTGATCGAGGGCTCGCTGATCTCCGCCACGCGCACCGCCGCCAGTGCCGCGCTCGCCGCGGAGCTGCTCACCCGCGACCGCCGCCCGGACGGCCTGGCGCTGATCGGCTGTGGGGTCATCAACCTGGAGATCCTGCGCCATGTGCGGTCAGCTGTGCCCGGGCTGAAGACGCTGTCCCTGTACGACAGTTCCCCGCAGCGGGCCGTCGAGTTCGCCGCTCGGGCCGCCGCGGTGCTCCCGGGTGCCGAGATCGTCACGCTCGACAGCGCGGAGCGGGCGTTGGCGGCACACGGACTGGTCTCCATCGCCACCTCGGCGATCGAACCGCACCTGGACCTGAAGGCAGCCGTGCCGGGCACGGTCGTCCTGCACATCTCACTGCGCGACCTGCTGCCCGAGTCGCTGCTCGACGCGCACAACATCGTCGACGACGTCGATCACGCGGTGCGCGAGCGTACTTCACTCGACCTGGCCGTGCAGGCCGCGGGGCACCGGGACTTCATCGACCCGACGATCGGCCGGCTCCTCCTGGAGGAGGGCTCCGAGGACGGATTCGCGCCCGAGCCGGACCGCACGGTCGTCTACGCGCCGTTCGGGCTGGGCGTGCTGGACATGGCCCTCGCCGACGACGTCCTCGCCTCCGCCCGGGCCAGAGGGCTCGGTGTGCTGGTCGAGGGCTTCCTGCCGTAAGGCGACCACGTCACGGCCGTACGCACCCCGACCAACCACGACATGGGAGCACACATGACCAAGAGCACCTCCCGCGGACGGCACACCGCCGCGGTCCTCGCCGCGGCCGCGGCCGCGACCGTCGGTGTCGGGCTCGTCGCGTCGCCCGCGAGCGCCGCGACCTCCTGGGAGTCGCTGACGGTGCCCACCACCTACGCGAGCATCTCCGTCCTGCCGTTCGACAGCCAGAACGCCTACGCCAAGAGCGTGCCCTTCTGCTTCGACGAGTGCACGTCCTCGCCCAAGCTGTGGCAGAAGACGGGCACCGCCTGGAAGCAGGTGACCACGCCCTCGGACGCCGAGGTCGGCGTCCTCGCCGGCACCGGCGTGAACGACCTGTGGGTCTTCGGAAGCAGGTACGCGACGACCGGCAGCTACCGGTTCAACCACTACGACGGCACCAAGTGGACGTCGAACCTCAACCCGGAGCCGAAGAACGCCGAGGTCCTCGACGCCCAGGCGGTCAGCCGCAACGACGTGTGGGCGGTCGGCAACTACCGTGCCACCGACGGCGGCTGGCACCCGATGGTGACCCGATGGAACGGCAGCAGCTGGAAGACGACCAAGCTCACCGGGATCGACGGCCAGTTCGACGCCGTCGACGTCAACTCCCCCACCGACATCTGGGCCGTCGGCTACCGCAACAAGGGCGGTGGCACCGGTGGTTACCAGCCGCTCGCCATGCATTACGACGGCACCACGTGGAGCGAGGTGCCCGTGCCCGAGACGCCAGGCACGATGTACATCCTGCGCGAGGTGATCAGCAACGGACCGAACGACACATGGGTCGCCGCCGGGAACAAGGTGAGCCACTGGAACGGCAAGACCTGGACCCGTCATGACACTCCCGCCTCCTGGCCGACCTTCGCATACCACGGGGGGCAGCTCTACGCCGGTCTCGCCGGGTCCCCGAAGCTGGTCCGCTGGAGCGGCAGCGCGTGGGTGACGGACAGCTCCCTCACCCAGGGCGCCCAGGTCGACCAGCTGACCACGGCCCCCGACGGCTCGCTGTACGCCGTCCACAGCGAGGGCAACTCGGTGTTCTGGTACAACGCCTTCCTGTCCCGGCTCGCCCCGCCGGCCGCTCGCTGACCCGCACCGCCCCACAGGAAAGGAAACGCTTCATGAGCGATCGCAACGGCTGGGCTCCTGCGGAGGTCGGTCCGGGCGACATCGGCACCGACGCCACGCCCGAGGCGCTCGTCGCCCACCTGGACGCCATCGACTTGGACGCGCTGCTCGTCCGGGAGAAGGCCGTGGTCTTCCGCGGGTTCAAGGTGCCCGCCGACGGCCTCGACCCGGTGCTCGATCGCCTGCTGCCGCGCCGCCTGGCCTATGTGCACGGCAACTCGCCCCGCACCAAGGTGGGCTCGAACGTGTACACCTCCACGGAGTATCCGCAGGAGTACACCATCTCGATGCACAACGAGATGTCGTACGCCCACGCGTGGCCCACCCGCCTCACCTTCTACTGTGCGGTCGCACCCGCGACCGGCGGCGCCACCCCGGTCGTCGACGCGGCGTTGTGGCTGGAGTCCCTGGACGACGAGGTGCGCGAGGCCTTCCGGAGCGGCGTGCGCTACACACAGAACCTGCACGGCGGCAGAGGGCTCGGCAAGAGCTGGCAGGACACCTTCGAGACGGAGGACCGGGACGAGGTCGACGCCTTCCTCAAGGAGGCCGATGCCGACTGGAGCTGGGGGCCGGGCAACAGCCTGATGGTCAGCCAGGTGCGCCACTCCACGGTCCGCCACCCGGACACCGGGACCGAGGTCTGGTTCAACCAGTCCGACCAGTGGCACCCGGCCTCGCTCGGCGACGAGACGGCCAAGGCCCTGGCCCAGATCATGCCGGCGAGCGAGCTGCCGCAGTACGTGACCTTCGCGGACGGCAGTCCGATCCCGGACGCGTACGTGCTCCAGGTGCGTGACCGGGGTCTGGAGAACGCGGTCGACGTCGACTGGCACGAGGGCGATCTGCTGGTCATCGACAACCTGCTGGTCGGCCATGGCCGCCGCCCGTTCACCGGCCCGCGGCGGGTTCTCGTCGCCATGTCGGACTGAGCGCTTTCCGATTCCGGCCCGCAGCGGGGCCAGGGCCGGTTCGTCACCGGTCCTGGCCCCGTTCCCTTCTCCGGCCCCGGCCGCCCGCGATGCACACGAGTGTGACCGGGGCCGCCGCCGTGAATGCCGACCTGACCTGGCATGTTCCCGCAGCGGGCTGACGCCGAAAGGACATTGATCAGGAAATTTACTGAATTCTGAAGTTGTGAAACTCAACGACACAAGATCGAACCAACTGTTTTACAATCCGTAGGAGATCTACGACCGATAACCCGACATACAGCTCACACGTGAGGGAATGTGCTGGACGAAGTACACCCGCTCCTCATTCCCTCCGGTGGGCGACCCGGCCCAGAACGCAGGGGTACTTTGGAGCCGCCGGTGTTGACCAGCAGTCTCGGCTTGCACCCGGACGAGGAGTCCGCGTACCGGGCCATGCTGACGAACTCCCACATGAGCGTGACCGAACTCGCGACCCACCTCGGCTGGCCCACCGGCAGAGTCTCGGCCGCCATCAACCGCCTGGCCCGGCGCTCACTCGTCCAGCTACCCCCGGACAGCACCGGCAGACCGGTACTCGTCCGGCCCGAACTGGCCCTGGCAGCGTTGCTCCTCGACGAGGAGGCGACTCTGCTCGACCACCGCAGGCGCGTCGCCGCCAGCAGCACCGCGGTCACCCAGGTGATAGCCGCGTACAACGCCCCGGAAGACCGCCCCGATGTCGTGCGACTGCCGGGTCCGGAGGCGGTGCAGGAGAGGATCGACCAGTTCGCGGCGGCCTGCCAGGTGGAGATCGCGGCGCTGGAGGTCGGCAGCTCCCCCTCCGCGGAGCGTCTCGAGGCCGCCGAGCGACTCGACTCGGCGATGCTGGACCGCGGAGTCGACCTCCGCCGCGTCTATTCCGACAGCGTGCTCACAGACACGGCGACCGTCCAGTACGCCGACCGGCTGACCGCCCGGGGCGGGCAGGTGCGTACGGCACGGCGTCTGCCGCCCCAAATGATCATATTCGACCGCTACTCGGCCATCGTGCCGATCGACCCGGCGCAACCGAACGCCGAAGCCGTGGCGATCCAGGGCACGGGCGCAGTCAGGGCTCTGCTCACCCTCTTCGACCACGTGTGGGAGCAGGCCACGCCCCTGGGCTCGACGGCGGACAACGGCGCGGACGAGTTCACCGACCAGGAACGCACCCTGCTCGAACTGTTGTGCGCTGGCGACACCGACGAGGTGATCGCGCGCAGGCTGGGTGTGTCCGTGCGCACTGGCCGGCGCCTCACCTCGGGGCTCATGAGCCGCCTCGGTGCCCGCAGCCGCTTCCAGGCGGGCGTGCTGGCGGCGACTCGTGGCTGGGTACTGCCACCCGAGCCCCAGGACGACCCACCGCGCGCGGCGACTGAGCCGAAGGCCGACAGGTGACTCTCATTCTGTCATCACGATGCCGGGGCAGAACAGCCAGTCGACACGCGGCGGTGACGAGAAAAACGGGGAACAGTATGTCGGAAAACTTGGAAATAAATCGCGATGAAGAATCTGTTTACCAGGTGCTGTTGGAGAAACCGGATCTCAGCGTGGTCGACCTTTCTGAAGTTCTCGGTTGGTCTCCGGAAAGAGTGGCCGCGGCCTTCAATAAATTGATCCACCTGTCCTCGCTGAGTCCCGGGAGCGAGGACGCGAAAGCCAGAATCACCCGGATCAGGCGCAGCCTCATCTCCTTCCTGGACCGGCAGGAAGAGGAGCTGATCCGGCGCCAGAAGGAGATTGCCGCCAGCCGTCAGGTGGTCTTCCAGCTGCTCGCCGAGCACGCTGAGGCCGATACGGCCGATCAACACAGGGGGGCCCGGCGGCTGGAGGGCAGGGAGGTGATCCAGTCCTTCATCCGGACCATGGCCGAGACCTGCACATCCGAGGTCGCCGTCTTTGCCACCGGGGGTGGCCAGCCGGCGGAGAGTCTGGATGCGGCCAAGCCGCTCGACTCCGCTGTTCTGAAGCGGGGGGTGAGCGTGCGCTACGTCTACCTCGACAGCGTCCGCAACGACGGAGCCACCACGGCATACGCACAGTGGCTGACCCAGCAGGGCGGACAGGTGCGGACGGTGCCGCACCTGCCCACGCGACTGCTCATCTACGACCGCTCACTGGCGATCGTTCCCGTGAATCCGCAGGTCGCGGATGCTGCCGTGCTCGCTCTCGAGGATGTGGGCGTGGTCAGTGCGCTGCAAGCCCTCTTCGAAAGGACCTGGGACCACTCCTCCCCACTCGGCGAGGACCGCACCCGCGACTCACACGGGCTCACCGCCCAGGACCGTGCCGTACTGGAGCTCCTCGCCCGGGGGCTGACCGACGAGATGATCGCCCGCAAGCTGGCGGTTTCCGTGCGTACCGTGCGTCGTATGACAGCCGGCCTGATGAACCGCCTGAACGCGAGCAGCCGTTTCCAGGCCGGCGTGCTGGCCGTGGCGCGGGGCTGGGTGCGCGGTTGATCTCCGGCCGTGGTTCACGGTCCCCAGGTGTTGTCCAGACGGACCGAAGCATCCTCCTGGCCGGACGCGGACACCTGCCCGACGTGGTCACCGGTCACCGGGGACGCGCCGACAGCCGCCGTCGCGGTCAGAACGGCGACGATGGGCACCAGCAGTGCGAGCTTCAGTCGTCCCAAGCCCTTCACGGCACACCTTTCTTGTTGGCTTTTCTACCTTCTTTCGACCGCACCGGTTCTTGCGCCTTCGGCTCGCGAACTTCATGGTGTGGCCCGTGTTTTGATTCTTTCAGCGCAATTCCACGGGTCGCCAGCACATTTCATGTCCGCTTCTGCCGGTGGCAGGAGCCTGCCACCGGAAAGGTCAGTATCCCCCCCACTCCACCAGGAGTTGGTGACGCTCCTCCTCCGTGAGGATGTCGATGCCACTCACGGGGCGCTCCGGGTCCTCCGCCAGGGTCTCCAGCAGGTGCAAAACCCGGTCGAGCAGCCGCTGGGCCTCGTCGCGCGTGTAGAGGTCCGGCAGGTATCCCAGTCGCAGACCGAGGCTGTCGCCGTCCGGCACGACGGCCATGCGGAGCGGGTAGTGGGTGGCGTCCTCATTGTCGATGTCGAGCACATCGAGGTCGCCGAGGACCGTGTCGAGGACCGACGGGTCCAGGGGGTAGTTCGTCAGCACCGTGGTGGTGTCGAAGAGGGTGCCGAAGCCGGTGTGGCGCTGGATGTCGGACAGGCCGTAGTGGTGGTGCGGGATCAGCTGTGCCTGCTCCTCCTGCAGCCGGGTGAGCAGCCCGATCACCGGCTCCTCCGGGCGCAGCCGTACGCGTACCGGGAGGGTGTTGATGAACAGGCCGAGCATCCGCTCGACCCCCTCCAGCTCCGGCGGCCGGCCCGAGACGGTGGCACCGAAGACCACGTCCTCCCGGCCCGTCTGCCGCGCCAGCAGCAGACCCCACACACCCTGGATCACCGTGTTCAGCGTCACCCCGTACCGGCGCCCGGTCGCGGCCAGCGCCTCGGCGAGTTCCTTGGGCATCTCCGTACGGACCATGTCCTGCACGGGGCTGTGGTCGTGGGTGGTGTCGGGGGCGACGAGGGTCGGTTCGGGCAGTCCTTCCAGGGCCGAGGTCCAGGCCTGTTCCGCCGCCGGCCGGTCCTGGCGTGCCAGCCATGCCAGATACTGCCGGTACGGCGTCACCGGCGGCAGCGCCGCGTCGTCACTCCTGGCCGCATACAGCCGGAACAACTCCTCCACCAGCACCGGAACCGACCAGCCGTCCCACAGAATGTGGTGGCCCGTCAGCAGGATGCGGTAGCGGCGCTCGCCCAGCTTCAGCAGCGACAGCCGCAACAGCGGAGGACGACCCAGATCGAAGGGACGCAAGCGGTCCTCGGACGCCAGCTCCGCCGCCCGCGCCTCCGCATCCGCCACGCCTGAGAGGTCCACTTCGGCCCACGGCAGCCGCACCCGCCGGTACACCACCTGCACCGGCCGGCTCACACCCTCGTGCCGGAACCCCGCCCGCAGATTCGCATGCCGGGCCAGCAGCCGCTCACCCGCACGCCGCAACGCCGCCCCGTCCACCTCACCGGCCAGATCGAACCGCACCTGCGAGGTGTACACATCCACCGACCCATCCGCCACCAGCGAATGGAACAGAAAGCCCTCCTGCAACGACTGCAGCGGAAGAATGTCCTCGACCTCAGCCGCGCCGTCCTCCAGCACTTCGATCTCGTCCTGGCCGAGCTGGACGAGGTCCAGGTCGGAGGGGGTCAGACCGCCCGCGCCTGGTGCGTCGGCGTGCCGGGCCAGACCCTCCAGGGCCTCGAACCACAGCTGTGCCAGCTCCCGCACCTCCGCCTCGGACAGCACCCCGTCGGCCCACGCCCAGCTCGCGTGCAGACACGGCCCCTCGGCCAGGTCGTACGTCACCGCGTTGAGCTCCAGCGCGTGCGCCAACGGCAGCCCCGCATCGGCACCACCACCGATCATGCCGGCGCGGGCACTCAACTCCCAGGCGCCGTTACTGCCGTTGGTGAACCGGCCGAGATAGTTGAAGCCCACCTCGGCCTGCCCGCACGTCGCGAGTTCGGCCCCGGCGGCCGGGTCGAGGTGGCGCAGGACGCCGTAGCCGATGCCGTCGTCGGGGACGGCCCGCATCTGCTCCTTGACCCGCTTCAGCACCCGCCCGGCAGCCGCGTCCCCGGCACACACCTCGTCCCAGGAGACCCCGCCCGCGTCCAGACGCACCGGATGGATCGACGTGAACCAGCCCACCGTCCGCGACAGATCGACCCCCGGCTCCTCGACACGGCCATGACCCTCAAGATCGAGCAGCACCCCCGCGTCCGACTCCCGGCCACGCCGCCGCTGCCACTCCTGCACCGCCGGCGCCAGACCTGCCAGCAGCACATCGTTCACCCCGCCACGGAACAACGCCGGAACCCGCGTCAGCAGCGCCTCCGTCAACTCCACCGGGAGAGACAGGTCCAGCACCCGGCGGGTGACCACGGTGTCCTTCGCCGCGTCCAGAGCCCGCGAACCAAGCGGCCGCGCAGGCTCGCCGGCGATGTGACGCCAGAGGTCCAACTGGGCGGCGTACGTTCCCTGGCCGGCCTGCTCGTGCAGCCGTCGTGCCCAGCTCCGGAACGACGACGGCACGGGCTCCAGCTCACGGCCCTCCCAGGCCGCCTTCAGGTCCTCCAGCAGGATCCGCCACGACACCCCGTCCACCACCAGGTGATGCGCCACCAGCAACAGCCGACCCGGCTCGAACCACACCGCGCGGAAGACGACACCGGCGTCGGGATCGAGCCGTCGGCGCTCGGCCTCGGCACGTTCGTCGATGGCGGTCAGTACGGCCGCTTCGTCGAGGTCGCAGACCGCGGCGTGCTCCAGCAGTCCGTCGGCGTCCACCGCACCCGGCGCAGCCACCTCCAGCGACCACGCGTCGCCCTCACGCACCAGACGTGAACGCAGCATGTCGTGCCGCTCGATCACTGCCTGCAACGCCCGTACCAGACCGGCACGGTTCACCGCATCCGGGAGGGACACCACCACATGCTGGTGGAACCCCTCCACGGGCCCGCCCAGCCCGCGCAGCCAGCCCATGACCGGAGTCAGGGGCACCGTACCGAGCCCGGCACCGGCAGGCTCCGTCACCGCACTGTCGGTGCCCACCGGTGCCGCGGCCTGGGCCAGCCGTTCGACCGTCGGGTGCTGGAACACATCCCGCGCCGACAGCACCCAACCCGCCCGTCGCGCACGCGACACCAGCTGAATCGCCATGATGCTGTCGCCACCACAATCGAAGAAGGAGTCCTCGACCCCGACCTGGTCCAGGCCCAGCACCTCGGCGAACAAGGAGCACAACACCTGCTCCGCACCCGGGCGTGGCTCACGACCGGCACCGGAGCTGAACTCCGGCGCCGGCAACGCCCGCCGGTCCACCTTCCCGTTCACCGTCAACGGCAGCCGCTCCAACACCACGAAGGCCGCCGGCACCATGTACTCCGGCAGGGATTCCCCCAGGAACGCCCGCAGGTCGGCCGTGGACGGCAGCTCGCCGTCGACGACGAGGTAGGCGACCAGGCGTTCGTCACGGACGATGACCACTGCGTCGCGGATCGCGGGGTGGGTGGTCAGGCGGGCGCTGATCTCGCCGGGTTCGATGCGGTAGCCGCGTACCTTGACCTGGTCGTCGGCACGTCCCAGGAATTCCAGGCTTCCGTCGGTACGTCGGCGGGCGAGGTCGCCGCTGCGGTACAGGCGTGAGCCGGCGGGTCCGAAGGGGTCGGGAACGAACCGTTCGGCGGTGAGCTCGGGTCGGTTGAGGTAGCCGCGGGCGACGCCGGGGCCGCCGACGTAGATCTCGCCGGGGACACCGACGGGCACGAGCTCGCCGCGCGCGTCCAGGAGGTGGAGGCTCAGGTCGTTCAGCGGACGGCCGATCGGGCTCGCCGAGCCACCGGCGGCGACGTCTTCCTCGCCGACCGGGTAGTACGTGACATGCACCGTCGTCTCGGTGATGCCGTACATGTTCACCAGCCGCGGCGACTCCAGGCCATGACGCGCCACCCAGCCCTGAAGAGCCCCACAGTCCAGGGCCTCACCGCCGAAGATGACGGTGCGCAGAGCGAGTTGGCCGCTGTTGTTGCGGGTGCGGTCCTCCTCGATGAGCTGTGTGAAAGCGGACGGTGTCTGGTTCAGTACCGTCACGCCCTCACGGACGAGCAGTTCGTGGAAGCGGCTCGGCTCGCGTGCCGTCATCTCCGGCACCACCACCAGCCGGCCACCGTGCAGCAGCGCCCCGAAGATCTCCCACACCGAGAAGTCGAACGCGTACGAGTGGAACAGCGTCCACACATCGGAGGGGCCGAACCCGAACTGCGCCTGCGCCGTCTCGAACAGCCGCACCACGTTGGCGTGCCCCAGCACCACGCCCTTCGGCCGTCCCGTCGAACCCGAGGTGTAGATCACGTACACGACGCTGTCCGGCACCACCGGCACCACCGGCGCGGTCTTCGGGCGGGATGCGATCATCTCCGCGTCCCGGTCCAGGACGACCAGTTCGCCGCCGTGCACACCCTCCAGCACGGGCACCAGCCCGCCGGAGGTGACCACGACCCGGGCGCCCGCGTCCGCCAGCACATAGCCCAGCCGGTCCGCGGGGGAGGCCGGGTCCAGCGGCAGATAGCCCGCGCCCGCCTTCAGTACACCCAGCAGTGACGGCACCAGATCCAGGCCACGCTCCAGACACACACCCACCAGCGACCCCTCGACCACACCCAACGACCGCAAGTGATGGGCGAGTCGGTTCGCACGGACCTCGACCTCGGCATACGTCAGCGACGACTCACCGAAGACCACCGCCACCGCATCCGGAGAGGCCGCGGCACGCTCCTCGAAGATCTCGTGCACACACCGTTCCACCGGCGCCGACGCCACCACCGGACCCGCGGCGGCCAGGAGGAACTCACGTTCGTCGGCGGGCAGTACGTTCACTGCGTCCGTCCGCTTCTCCGGGTCTTCCACGAGGGTCTCGAGCAGATGGACCAGGCGGCCGCTGATCCGCTGGGCCTCGTCGTGGTCGTAGACGTCCGGACGGTAGCTCACCTTGAGGGTGAGACCGGCTCCGGGGAGGGGTATGGCGGCGAGGGACAGGGGGTAGTGGGTGGCGTCGTCGAAGCCGATGCCCACGAGTTCGAGCTCGCCGAGGGCGGTGGTGAAGACGGACGGATCCAGGGGATAGTTCTCGACGACCATGCTGGTGTCGAAGAGGGTGCCGAAGCCGGTGTGGCGCTGGATGTCGGACAGGCCGTAGTGGTGGTGCGGGATCAGCTGTGCCTGCTCCTCCTGCAGCCGGGTGAGCAGCCCGATCACCGGCTCCTCCGGGCGCAGCCGTACGCGTACCGGGAGGGTGTTGATGAACAGGCCGAGCATCCGCTCGACCCCCTCCAGCTCCGGCGGCCGGCCCGAGACGGTGGCACCGAAGACCACGTCCTCCCGGCCCGTCTGCCGCGCCAGCAGCAGACCCCACACACCCTGGATGACGGTATTGAGCGTCATCCCGTGCCGGCGGGCCAGTGCGGTGACCCGGTCGAGCAGGTCACGGGGGAGGTCAGTGGAGACGTACTCCTGGAGGGCCGTCTTGTCGTGGGTGGTGTCGGGGGCGACGAGGGTCGGTTCGGGCAGTCCTTCCAGGGCCGAGGTCCAGGCCTGTTCCGCCGCCGGCCGGTCCTGGCGTGCCAGCCATGCCAGATACTGCCGGTACGGCGTCACCGGCGGCAGCGCCGCGTCGTCACTCCTGGCCGCATACAGCCGGAACAACTCCTCCACCAGCACCGGAACCGACCAGCCGTCCCACAGAATGTGGTGGCCCGTCAGCAGGATGCGGTAGCGGCGCTCGCCCAGCTTCAGCAGCGACAGCCGCAACAGCGGAGGACGACCCAGATCGAAGGGACGCAAGCGGTCCTCGGACGCCAGCTCCGCCGCCCGCGCCTCCGCATCCGCCACGCCTGAGAGGTCCACTTCGGCCCACGGCAGCCGCACCTGCCGGTACACCACCTGCACCGGCCGGCTCACACCCTCGTGCCGGAACCCCGCCCGCAGATTCGCATGCCGGGCCAGCAGCCGCTCACCCGCACGCCGCAACGCCGCCCCGTCCACCTCACCGGCGATGTCGAAGCGAAGCTGCGAGGTGTACACATCCACCGACCCATCCGCCACCAGCGAATGGAACAGAAAGCCCTCCTGCAGCGGCTGCAGTGGAAGGATGTCTTCGATGCGCGACCTGGTCACTTTGAGAACTCCCAGTCGAGGTCGTAGTCGTCGTCGTTCTCGAAGCCCTCGATCGCTTCGATCTCGTCCTGGCTGAGCTGGACGAGGTCCAGGTCGGAGGGGGTCAGACCGCCCGCGCCTGGTGCGTCGGCGTGCCGGGCCAGACCCTCCAGGGCCTCGAACCACAGCTGTGCCAGCTCCCGCACCTCCGCCTCGGACAGCACCCCGTCCGCCCACGCCCAGCTCGCGTGCAGACACGGCCCCCCGGCCAGGTCGTACGTCACCGCGTTGAGCTCCAGCGCGTGCGCCAACGGCAGCCCCGCATCGGCACCAGCGCCCACCATGCCCGGACGAGAACTCATCTCCCAGGCGCCGGCATCGCCGGCGAACCGGCCCAGGTAGTTGAACGCCAGCTCGGCCCGTGCGCCGGCAGCCAGTTCCGCGCCCGCCGCCGGGTCGAGGTAGCGCAGGACGCCGTAGCCGATGCCGTCGTCGGGGACGGCCCGCATCTGCTCCTTGACCCGCTTCAGCACCCGCCCGGCAGCCGCACCACCGGCACACACCTCGTCCCAGGACTCCCCGCCCGCGTCCAGACGCACCGGATGGATCGACGTGAACCAGCCCACCGTCCGCGACAGATCGACCCCCGGCTCCTCGACACGGCCATGACCCTCAAGATCGAGCAGCACCCCCGCGTCCGACCCCCGGCCACGCCGCCGCTGCCACTCCTGCACCGCCGGCGCCAGACCTGCCAGCAGCACATCGTTCACCCCGCCACGGAACAGCGCCGGAACCCGCGTCAGCAGCGCCTCCGTCAGCTCCACCGGAAGCGGCAGAGTGATCTCGCGCTGTGTGGCGGCGGTGTCCTCGGCGGGGGTCAGAGTCCTGGAGCCGAGCGGGGGGTTCGGCCGTCCGACCAGTTCTCGCCAGAAGTCCAGGCGTCCGGCGTAGGTGCCCTGTTCGGCGTGCTCGTGCAGGCGTCGCGCCCAACTGCGGAACGACAGCGGCACGGGCTCCAGCTCGCGGCCCTCCCAGGCCGCCTTCAGGTCCTCCAGCAGGATCCGCCACGACACCCCGTCCACCACCAGGTGATGCGCCACCAGCAGCAGCCGACCCGGCTCCAGCCAGACCGCGCGCAGCATGCTCCCGGCGTCAGGGGCGAGCAGGCCGCCGGCGTGGCGTACGTGCTGTGTCACGGTCGCTTCGTCGAGGTCGGGGACGGTGACCTGCTCCAACAAGTCGCCCGCGTCCACCCCACCCGGCGCCGCAACCTCCAACGACCACCGGCCGTCCTCACGCACCAGACGCGAACGCAACATGTCATGCCGGTCCACCACGGCCTGCAACGCGCCCACCAGCGCGCCACGACTCACCGAATCCGGCAACGACACCACCACATGCTGGTGGAAGCCCTCCACCGGCCCCGACAGGTCCCGCAACCACCCCATCACCGGAGTCAACGGCACCACGCCCACCCCGGCACCCACCGACTCCGCCACCACACCACCGGCACCCATCGGCGCCGCGATCCGCGCCAAAGCCTCCACCGACGGATGCTGGAACACATCCCGTGCGGACAACACCCATCCCGCACGACGCGCACGCGACACCAGCTGAATCGCCATGATGCTGTCGCCACCACAGTCGAAGAAGGAATCGCCCACCCCCACCCGCTCCAGGCCCAACACCTCAGCGAACAGGGAACACAACACCTCCTCCACACCGGAGGCTGGCGCACGTCCCGCACCCGAAACGAACTCCGGCGCGGGCAGAACCCCCCGGTCCACCTTTCCGTTCACCGTCAGCGGCAGCCGCTCCAGCACCACGAACGCCGCCGGCACCATGTATTCCGGCAGTTCCCGGGCGACATGGGTGCGCAGGTCGGCCGGGTCGGCGGGCTCGCCCTCCGGTACGACGTAGGCGACCAGACGGCGGTCCCCGGGGCGGTCCTCCCGCGCGACCACGACGACCTGGGCGACCGACGGATGCGTGGCCAATGCCGCCTCCACCTCGCCCAGTTCGATGCGGAAGCCGCGCACCTTCACCTGGAAGTCGGCGCGCCCCACGTACTCCAGCTGCCCGTCCGCACGCCAGCGGACGAGGTCGCCGGTGCGGTACATGCGCTCTCCGGGAGCACCGAACGGACAGGCCACGAACCGCTCCGCCGTCAGGCCCGGGCGGTTGTGGTAGCCGCGGGCCAGGCCGGTGCCCGCGACGAAGAGTTCGCCCACCACACCGACCGGTGCCGGCCGCAGGCCGGAGTCCAGGACGTAGCACCGCATGTTGTCCAGCGGCGTACCGATGGGGGGAACCGTGCCGATGTCGTCGGCCGTCCGCGCGAGGGCGGTCACGGCGAACGTCGTGGTCTCCGTGGGGCCGTAGCCGTTGCCGACGGTGATTCCGGGGCAGGCTTCGAGGACGCGGCGCATGGCCGCCGCGGAGCCGGCGTCGCCGCCGGTCCAGACGGTGTGCATCCCGGCGAAGGCCTTGGGGTGCTCGTCGGCGATCAGATTGAACAGGGCCGTCGTCAGGAAGGCGGCGGTCACGCCGTGTTCGGTGACCATCCGCTCCACCACCGCGCCGTCCACCTGGCCCGGCGGTGCCACCACGACCCGGCCGCCGTTCAGAAGGGGCACCCAGAGCTCATACGTGGAGGCGTCGAAGGACTGGGGGGCGTGCATGAGGATGCGGTCGTGGTCGCCGCCGACCCAGCGCCGGTCGAAGGCGAAGTCCGAGACATCGCGGTGGCGCACCCCGACGCCCTTGGGCACCCCCGTCGAACCCGACGTGTACATCACGTACGCCAGCCGGTCGGGGTGCACGGTGATGTCGGGAGCCCCGGGGTTCTCCTGGTCGTCCTCGGCCTGCTCGCTCGACCATGCCATCCGGTCGAGGGTCACCACGCGCGTCGACAGTTCCGGCACCTCGCGATCCGTGAGCAGCACCGTGGCGCCGACGTCACGTATCACCCACGCCAGTCGCTCGGGCGGGAGGCCCGAGTGCAGCGGCACATACGTGCCGCCGGCCCGCACCACGGCCAGCGTCGCCACCACGGCGTCGACGGAGCGCTCCAGCAGCAGCGCCACCGGGGATTCCACCGTCACGCCCAGCGTCATCAGCCGTCGCGCCAGCCGGTTCGCCCTCGCGTCCAGCGCGGCATAGGTCAGCTCCACCCCGTCGGCCGCCACGGCGACCCGGTCGGGGGTGGCCGCGGCCTGCGCGGCGAACAGCTCGCCGAGCGCCCCGGCGGGCACGGCCCGGGCGGTCGCGTTCCACTCCGTCAGCAGCAGCCGCCGCTCCTCGGGGGACAGCACCTCCACCTCGCCCGTCGGGCGCTCCGGCTCGGCGATCAGACCCCTCAGGAACCGCAGGAAACGGTCCTGGTGGGCGGCGAGCCGGTCGGTGTCGTAGAAGGCCGGGTTCGCGTCGAAGGCGAGTGTCAGCCCTTCGCCGTCGGCGCGGTGGTAGGCCGCGATGGACAGCTCGTCCACCGGGCCGTTGGACAGGTTGTGGGCAGTGGTGCGCAGCCCCGCGAAGTCCAGGTCGTAGTCGAAGTCCATCATGTTGACGACGGGGCCGACCAGGGACTGGCCGTCACCGAGGAGCTTGAGGTCGCGCCGTATGTCCTCGTAGCGGTAGCGCTGGTGCTTCAGTGCGGCGCGGGTGGCCCGGGTGACCTGGGCGACGAGCTGCGCGAGGGAGTCGTCCGGGGCCACCCGCACCCGCAGGGGCACCACGTTGGAACGCAGGACGGGAGTGCGGCGGTCGGCCGGTGTGGTCCGGGCGGTGACCGGAAGACCGAGGACGACGTCCTGTCTGCCGGTCGTCCGCGCCAGATAGGCGGCCGTGGCGGTGATGGTGAGGATGGGCCACATCGAGCGCAGCCGCCGGGCCACGACCCGCAGTTGCTCGAAGTCGGCGGCGGGCAGCCGGACGTTGCGCCGCAGGAACAGGACCTGCCCCACCGGGGGCGTGAGTTCCTGGGTGTCCACCAGCCGGGGCGGTTCCGGGGTGTCGGCGAGAAGCGCGGACCAGTACTCACGGTCCGCCGTGCGGGCCGGCGAGCGACGGTAGTCGGCGTCCTCCTCCAGCAGCTGGGACAGCGGGGCGAACCCGCTCGGGCCGAACTCCTCGCCACGTGCCAGGGCGGAGTACACCTCCGCCATCCGGCCGCTGATCAACGGGCCGCCGGAGGCGTCGATCAGGATGTGGTGGATGCGCTCGTAGAAGTGGAAGCGCTCCTCTGCCACCTTCAGCAGGGCAAAGGTGGTCAGGCCGCCCTCGGCGAGGTCGACGGGCCGGTGCCGGTCGCGGTGCATCCACTCCTGGGCGGCGGCCTCTGGGTCGTCCTCCCCGGTGAGATCGATCAGCGGCAGCCCGGGGCTCAGCTCCGGGACGACCAGCTGGCGCAGCTCCTCGCCTTCCTTGACGATGGCGCGCACCCGGAGCGTCTCCGCGTCCTGGAGGAGCTGGTGCCAGGCGGCCTCCAGCAGACGGTGGTCGACGTCGCCGTGGAAGGTGATGTACTCGGAGATGTTGTACTTCGCACCGGTCGGGTCGAGTTCATGGCCTGCCCAGACACCCGCTTGCGCTGCCGACAGAGGGAGACTCACGGTTTGTGCTGTTTCGGGTATGGGCATGGCTTTCCACCACCAGGGTCCGGGTATCGAAGAAGATCGGGCGACGGCGTGACGACGCGAGGGCGTCGGCCGAAAGCGGTACGGGCAGGGCGTGTCTACGGCGGCGTCACGCCACCCGCCGGCCCAGGCTTCCGGGCCGCATGTCCGTCCAGTGGGTGTTGACGTAGTCGACGCACGCCTCGCGCCCCGCCTGGCGCAGGACGACGGTCCAGCCGGCCGGGACCTCGGCGAAGGCGGGCCACAGCGAGTGCTGTCCCTCCTCGTTGACCAGGACGTGGTACGCGGCGTCCGGGTCCTCGAACGGGTGGGTGCTCATGGGGTGGTCAGCTCCTCTTCGCCACGTCGCTGAGTGTGTCGGCCACCAGGGTCACGAGCCGGTCGGTGGCCGTCTCGGTGTAGAAGTGACCGCCGGGCAGGGTGTGCAGGTCGAACGGCCGCACGGTGTGCCGGGACCACTGCCGGGCCTCGTCCTCGTTCACGGAACCGTCCTGGTCGCCGATGACGGCGGTCACGGGGCAGTCGAGCGGGGATCCGGGGACGTAGCGGTACGAGGCGACGAGCCCGAAGTCGTTGCGCAGCATGGGCAGCATCAGCTCGAGCAGGTCGTCGCCCTGCTCCAGCAGGGCCGCGCCGGATCCGCCCAGGTTCCGGATGTACGCCATGATCTGCTCCTCGGTGCCGAACCGGACGGTGTCCGGGCGGGGAACCGAGGGCGCCTTGCGCGCGGACACGAACAGCCGGGTCAGCGCCGGTGCCCCGGAGGCCCGCAGGGCGCGGGCGACCTCGTAGGCCACGGTGGCGCCGAGGCTGTGGCCGAAGAACGCCACGGGCCGGTCGAAACAGTGCAGGACGGCCCGCGCGGCCTCGGACACCAGGACCGGGAAGTCCCCGATCAGCGGCTCGCCGTACCGGTCCTGCCGGCCGGGGTACTGGACGGCGATCAGCTCGATGTCGGGCGGCAGCAGCTCCGGCCAGTCCCTGAAGGCGCTCGCGCTGCCGCCGGCGTGCGGAAAGCAGACCAGCCGCAGCCGGGCGTCGGCGCGCGGCACATAGCGGCGCAGCCATGCGCTCCCGGGTGTGGAGTGGTGCACGGTCATGGCGTGGTCACTCCCCGCCGCGCTCGGACCGCGCGTTCGGCGCGTACGGCTCCGCCATGGCGACTGCGATACGGCGGGCTCCGGTGAACGGTTCCCGGCCGTGCGAGCATGTTGCCAGACGAGCACGTCGTCCTGCTGGTAGTCGAAACGCACCGTCTGCGCCCGGTAGCAGGCCCGCAGATGGTCCGTGACCTCATCGGGAATGCGGCCGCCGTCACCGTAGTAGGTGTTGGTCGGCAGGTCCTCCTCGCCGAACAGGCCGAGCAGCCCCTCACGGACCTCGGCGGGCAGCGTGGTGTGGTGGAAGAACACGATGTGGTTGAACCACACCGTCTCCCCCGTCTCGGGGTGGGTGTGGATCGCTTTGCGGCGCGCCCGGGTTCGCAGCGCGTCGTCGCCGAGCCACTCGAACTCGATGTCCTTGGAGCGGCAGTAGGCCTCCACCTCGGCCCGCTCGTCGGTGTTGAACAGCTCCCGCCAGGCCACGCCGAAGTGGTCGTGGAAGTTGCGCACGACCATCCAGCCACGCCGGGCGAACTCCTCGCGGACCGCCGGGTCGATGGAGGCGTACACCTTGCGGATGTCGGTCAGCGGGGTGGCGCCCTGCGTCTCGGGCGGCTGGTCGCAGTAGAAGTAGAGCGTCCGGGGCCAACTCGCCTGGTAGGAGTTCTCGTTGTGGACGAAGATCTCCTCCTCCGGCGGATAGTCGGTGGAGGTGTAGACGTTCCCCTTGATGGTGCTGCGCGGGGAGGACCGCTCGGAGTAGGTGAGCGGGTCACCGGACAGTTCCCTGACCACCTGGTCGAACCCGTCGATCCCGCCGATGTCGAAGCCGCGCAGCAGCAGCGCACCGTGGGTCCTCAGTGACGCCCGCAGCCGTTCTCGGTCCGACTTGATCAGGCGGATGACGTCCCGGTCCGCGGACTCGGCCTCGACCAGGAGCGGCAGCGGCTGTCCCGCTGGTGCTGTGCGATGGGCGGACATCGTGGTGGCATGCCTTCCTGAAAGGGTGTTGGGTGCCGGAGGCGTGCGTGTGTCCGCGTTCGGCCCCGGTCGCGTGGGTACGGGCGCTCGTGCGCGAGCTGCCCGTCCGCCTCCCCACTGTGCGGGGGAGGCCTATATTTCTTCGGTCATTTCTCCGGTGTACGCCCCGCGGTCCTGATGACCGGGCTCAGTACGGCGACCAGCGCCATGGCTGCCATCGCGGCGGCGACCGCCGTGACGGTGGGCGTGGTGCCGAAGGCCGCGAGCAGCAGGCCGCCGACGAGCGCCCCGGCGGAGTTCATGCCGGAGCCGATGAGAGCGAAGACGCTGGTCACCCGGCCCTGCATCTCGTCCGGGGTGATCTGCACCTGGTACACGCCGGCCGCCACGTTCAGCAGGGCACCGGCGAAGGACATCCCCGCGAACAGCGAGCCGATGAGCACCGGTTGGTCGACCAGGGCGACGGGCGTCATCAGCAGCGCCCACACCGCCAGCGTGCCGGTGACGATGGCGCCGGGCGACAGCCGCTTCAGGAACCACGAGCCGGTGAGGGCTCCGAGGATGCCGCCCACACCCGACACGGTCCCGATGAGGCCGATGGTGGCCGGGGAGCCGCCGTTCTCCTTGACGATCAGCACGAGAGCCAGGGACAGCACCTGGAAGAGGATGTTGCTGCCCGCGATCAGCCCCACGGCGGCCCGCATGAACCGCTGCCGCCACACCCAGGCGAGCCCCTCGCCGACCTCCTGGCGCAGATCGCGGGGCGCCTGCGGGCGCTCCGACTGGAACTTCTTCCGGATCAGCAGCAGCGTGACCAGCGCGGTCAGATGGGACACCGCCGTGAGCAGGAACGGCAGCCATCGGGCCACCGCGTACAGGGAGCTGCCGCCGAGCTGCCCGAGCAGCCCGGCGCCCTGTCCGCGTGCCTCGTTGCGGGTCAGCGCGACGGTCAGGTGGTCCGGGTGGACGAGATTGCGCACCGCGGCCCGCTCGGCGAGCCGGTAGAAGATCGCCGCCGAGCCCTCCACGAACGCGGCGGCCATCAGGTGCGGCAGCCACAGGTGCCCGCCGATCAGCGCGGCCGCGACACTGCCCATGGCGGTCAGCCCGGCGAGGTCGCACAGGATCATCAGCCGGCGCCGGTCCAGGCGGTCCACCAGGGCCCCGGCCGGGAGTTGCAGGAGCAGCTGGGGCAGCAGCGCGGCGAACCCGA